>JBCCGE010000130.1:0-7427 GCA_039029455.1 Pseudomonadota bacterium
CCGGTTTTATTCCGCGTCCCAGAGAAAGTTTGTGCCTTACGACACGCCACTGATTTTTCAGCGTGGCGAGGGTCAGTATCTCTGGGACGAAAAAGGCAACAAGTACACTGATCTTCTCGGCATGAATGTTTGTGTGTCCGTCGGTCATGCGCATCCCGATGTGGTTGCAGCGGTCCAGCATCAGGTTGCGCAACTGACCCATTGCACCACCATGTTTTACCACCCGGTTCCGGCACAGTATGCAGAGGAACTTGTTCAAACCATGCCCGCAGGTGAGGAATGGGTTGCTCACTTCACCAACAGTGGTGCGGAAGCGATTGATCTGGCATTGATGATGGCTCGCAGCTATACCGGAAGAAACGACATACTGGCTCTGCACAACAGCTATCACGGCGCCACTTATGGCGCCCAAAGCATTACCGGAATTTCCGGGTTTAGGCATCCCGTTGGTTTACCTGGCGGTGTGGCCTTTGTGGCTGAACCCAACCAGTATCGAGGCATATTTGGTGAGGGTGTCGAGCCCTATCTCGACGATGTCGATCGAGCGATTCAGACATCAACCAGCGGCTCCCTTGCGGGAATGATCATTGAGCCCGTGCAGGGCTACGGTGGAATCGTCCCGATGCCGAAGGGCTACATTTCCGGGGCCGCCGAGCGAATCCGAGCGGCGGGTGGATTGTGCATCATCGATGAGGTGCAATCTGGCGTTGGTCGCACCGGAGACCATTTCTGGGCATTTGAGGGCCACGATGTCGTCCCCGATATTGTTGTGATGGCAAAAGGCATTGGAAACGGCATTCCACTGGGCGCCGTCGTAGCCCGACGCGCAATTGCCGAACCCATGGCGGATAAATTTCTGTTTCATACCTACGGTGCAAATCCAACATCGTGCGCAGCAGGGCGGGCGGTATTGCGAGCGATGAAGGCGGAGGGTATCCAGGCGAACGCGCGCGCAGTCGGCGCGGCGCTTAAAGAGCGGTTAACTGCACTGATGGATAAGTACGACTGTATCGGTGATGTGCGCGGAAAAGGATTAATGCTGGCAATTGAACTTGTCAAAGATCGACGAAGCCGTGAGCCCGATCCTGAAATCACCGCGGCCATTTTCGATCAGACCCGCAGTCAGGGCCTGGTGCCCAGCAAATCGGGTCCTTACCGAAGCGTGCTCAGGCTTGTGCCTCCGCTCTGTCTGTCAATGGATGATGTCGATCCTGTGGCTGAAGGTTTCGAGCGATGTCTGGCGGCCGTCTGACGGTTTTGTGTGCGGCTACCAGAGTTTAATCTTTGAGTGAGAGACGAACGGTGAATACGAAGGAGACTGCGGTTTGAGCACCTTGTTGCGATCGAAATCATCATCCGAATTGTACGGAATGCAGTTTCTGCTCTCGATGTCACAAAGGCAGTTCGACCACTCCTCTGCGTAGCGATCCAGATCACTGAACCCGTCCTCGTGCTTTTCGATAGAAGCTACGCCTCCAATGCCGTGAAAAACGATGGGTTCGAGAACATCAAATCCAATGTATCTGTAGGGAAACAACATTGGCCAGGCAAACAGATGGGTATCGCCTTCACGGCCGTTGAAACCACACGAATCCGTTGACGCTCCTGTAGTGATGCAGGCAATCATTTTCTTACCCCGACAGATCCCGTTGTCGTAGCGCATTTGGCTCTTGTAGACAGAACCGTATATGAACACGCGATCGATCCAGCCTTTCAGCATCGCCGGCATCCCAAACCACCACAGAGGGAAATGAACAACGAGCAAATCACAATTGAGGAGCTTGTCACGCTCCTCTGCTGCGTCTATTGGCGTTGTGTTGTTATCCGCATGATAACGCTGCTCCGTCTGAGCATGAAAATACGTTTTGTCGGCACGAGTGGCGTAATGTGGTGCACCCTCGCACGGATCAAACTCGCTGGCGTAGAGATCAGTGAACGACCGTGCCCAACCTTCCCGATCCAGGGTGGCATCGGTCACTCTCGCAAGGTGGCCATTGAACGATTTCGCTTCCGGGTGTGCCAGAACGATGTGTGCCTTCATAGATTATCTCTTTAGGTTTCTTACGCGACTGTTTATTTTAAGTCGATTGGTCGTCGTTCAGCCTTCTGATTGCCGCAGAAAATGTGGCCCGGAACCGCGAGCGAAAACCTCGTCGTCCGGATTGTAAAGTGCACACCGCTTCAGCGAGAGACATCCGCATCCGATACAGCCGTCCAGCTGATCACGCAATCGTTCGAGCGCTGATATTCGTGCGTCCAGCTTGACTCGCCACAGCGTTGATAAGCGTTCCCAGTCGCGACGGGTAGGTGTTCTCTGATCGGGCAGCTTTGAAAAGGCATCCAGAATTTCCTGAAGGCTGATTCCGAGGGTTTGAGCGACCTTGATTACCGACACTTTCCGAATGACAGAACGGTGGAAACGTCGCTGGTTACCGCTGCCTCTGTGGGACTGAATCAGTCCACGAGATTCATAGAAGCGCAACGCAGAGGTCGCGATACCGCAGCGTTCCGCCACCTCTCCAATACTCAGGTAGGGTTTTTGGGGCATTGCATATACGGTGTTGACTTAAAGTTAACTTTAACTATTAAACTTGATTCGGGCAATATGAATTCAATAATGCAATGAATCGACCGCATGAAAAAAACCGGGAGTCTGACTGGCGAAAAGTCGGATCCGCGGAAAAACTGCAGGCTAAAGGCAAGCTGAAAGTCCGTGTTAATGGACGACAGATCGTTATCTTCGACACTGCATCGGGTCTGCGAGCCTGTGACAATCAGTGTCCTCATGAAGGCTATCCACTTTCAGAGGGTACGGTTGCGGGTGAGTGCACGTTAACCTGCAACTGGCACAACTGGAAATTCAATCTCGAAGACGGCAGTAATCTTTTCGGTGGTGATCGATTGCGTGTTTATCCGGTGCGTGTCGAGGGGTCCGATCTCTGGCTGGATATATCTGACCCACCGTTTAATCAACAATATGCTGAAATCATTGAAAATCTTGAAGATGCGTTTCGGGATGCCGAGTACGATCGTATCGCACGCGAAATAGCTCGATTGACGCTAATCGGCGCTGATCCACTGGACAGTGTGCGCCACGCCATAAGATGGTCATTCGAGAAAATGGAATTTGGATGGACGCATGCCTATGCCGGGATGGCAGATTGGCTTGCGCTGTACGATGAGCTTGAACACGATCAGGAAGCACGACTTGTATGCCTGGTTGAATCGGTATTTCATGCGGCCGATGACGTGTTGCGGGAGGCTGACTTTCCTTACCCAAGCCATATTAAGCCGTTTGTTGAAAGTGCGTTTCTGGATGCTATTGAACGCGAAGATGAGCATACAGCCATTGCGTTGATTAACGGCGCGATGGACGCAGAGATGACCGTTGATTCGCTGGACGGTGTTTTGAGCGCGGCGGCCTTAACACACTACAACGATTTTGGTCATTCTCTGATTTATGTGAGCAAAATTCGTGAGTTGACTAGTCGACTGGGGGAGTCGGTCGCGCCGCCACTTCTCCGCTCTCTGGTTCGCTCAATAGTGTATGCAACCCGGGAAGACAGGATTCCAGAGTTTCGGGAATACTCATTGTCAGTGTCCCGTTGGGGACAAGCAGAACCAGAGCACCGGGATGAAATTTCGGCTACAGATCTGCACGGCAAAAGCATTCGTGAATCCTTGCGCACAACGGTATCCGCGAGTGATCAGCCGGTAGACGTGTTGTACCGGGCGTTACTGGTCGCAAATGCAACCAATATGCTGAGATTCGATGTTGCCCAACAATACAAAACGCACGTCACTGTATCCGGAAACGTCAACTGGCTGGACTTTACTCACGGTATCACGTTTGCGAATGCGGTTCGCATCCAGTGCGGCCGACATCCGCATCTCTGGCCCAACGGCCTTTTGCAAATGGCCTGTTTCAATGGGCGAAATGCGACGTTCACTGATGATGGGATAGACAGTTTGGAGTGGATGCCCGCGAATCCGGCTCATCTGCTCGATACGATTCGTGAAATTGTTTTGAATCACGATTGTGATCAACCTATCGTGTCGGTGCATTTGCTGAAAACCTTTATGGCCGTGCGAGATGAGTGCGAACTTCTTGAAGCCACGGATAGCTCGGTTTTGCTGGGCGCGCTTAACCGATTTTTTAACACACCACTTAAACGCAAGCAGCCGCGGCGGACGGCGTATCAATCGATGAAATTTGTGACTCAGCAACAGGACTGAATGCGTGCGACCCGCGTCGTCAGTTGTCGGGGTCAAACGCCGCCAGTTTCAATCCAAATCCTGCAAATACAATGCCTGTTGTGGCGCTGATCCATTTTTGGACCCCCGGACTGCGGGTTACCGAACTCAAGCTGGCAAACAGAACGACAAATGTTCCAAACCAGATCGCATTCAGCAGTGAATGAATGAACACAAGAAAAAAGGCAGAGGTTGCGGACGAGTCGCTGGTCGAAATGAACTGCGGAAACGCCGCCAGATAAAACATGGATACTTTGGGGTTAAGTGCATTCGTCAGAAAACCCTCAAGATAGGCCTGAATCAGGGTGCGTTGATTAACGGAAGGGCGGACGGCCTTGCTTTCGATATTGCTATACCCCACGGAGACCAGAGCCTTGATGCCGATCCAGAACAGGTAGCCTACACCGAGGTATTTAATCACAGTGAACGCTGTTGCCGACTGCAGAAGAATGACTGAAATTCCAAGAATTGATAGCGCACCGTGAAGGTAAAATGCAGATACAAAGCCAACCACATTAGCGAATCCTGCAGCACGCCCCGATCGTGGAACCGTTTTTGCGATCAGAATGCCGTTTGGGCCGGGGGACGCAACCAGCAAAAACGCAACCACAGTGAAAGTGTAAATGTCTGACCAGTCCATGCATTCTGACCTCAGTTCGCGGGTCGCCGAGTATACTCGGTAATCTCGATAGGCCCCAGCCGTTTGATTATTTGCACGGTTCAAACTGATATTGTTCTAGAGACCACTAACGCTTATGCCGCAAATGTTAGACACAGAAATCAGCGAGTTTTTAAGACAATCCGATAGTTTTTATCCGGACGACCCGATATCACTGTCCATTGGAGAACAGCGAGAGCGATATATTGCGCTGTGCAGAGCGTTTCAGTACGACTATCCCGAGGGTTTGATCGCATCAGATGCCGCCATCGAAGTGAATGGCGGAACCGTTGCCCTCCGGCATTACAGTCCAGCAGCATGTCGAGTGTCCAACACAGCAATTCTGTATTTTCACGGCGGCAGTTTTATGCTTGGAAGTCTCGAATCCCACGATTCAATCTGTGCGGACCTGTCGGAAGCCGCCGCACTGCCTCTGATTGCGGTGGACTATCGCCTTGCACCTGAGCACAGACATCCCACCCAGCTGCACGACGCTGAGGCAGCCTTTCGATATGCTTTGTCATTCTTTGATCGAATTATCGTGACCGGCGATTCCGCCGGAGGCAACCTTGCGGCGTCACTGTCTGTCACTTGCCGGAACAACGAGAGAAAGCCAATCGGCCAGGTTTTGATTTATCCGTCACTGGGGGGTGAGTTGATGGACGCTGAATCCTACGTTACACATGCCTCAGCACCTGCTCTCACTACCGATCACATTCACTACTACCAGCGCGTGCGAGTCGATGGTGACTTACCAAAATCTGATCCAACGTTTTTTCCTTTAGTTCTGGATGATTTTGCGGCTATGCCGCCATGTGTCGGGTTTTCCGCAGACATCGATCCGTTACGAGACGATGTGGTTTTGTACGTCGACCGGCTGCAGACTGCGGGCGTTTATGCTCGTGCGGTCAATTTGTCTGGGTTGATACATGGCTTTCTGCGAGCACGCCGTGTGAGTGCGAAGGCAGCGGCAGGATTTAGCCAGATTGCTGATGCGATCTGCGAGTTGGCGGAATCCTGCTAACCAATTGTCCTGTTAGAACGGTGTGACGGCGAATGGGCTGGAATTGAATTCAGGAAAGATCCAGCGCCAGATTCGATAAATCCCTAAGGTCAACGGTTTCCAGCGCCCCCTTGTGCGTCGATTGAAGAAATACTCGGGGTGCGACACCGGCCTCAAACGCTTCCTTCCAGCGCGCAGCACACACGCACCATTGATCGCCGGCTTTCAACCCGGGAAACCCAAATTCCGGGATTGGATCGATCAGATTGTTGCCTTTGGATTTACTGAAGTGCAGGAACTCGTCGGTTATCTTAACGCAAATGGTATGAGAGCCGACGTCTCCAGGGCCGGTTTCACAACAACCGTTGCGCATAAAACCGGTGATTGGATCCTCTGAACAGCTCTGCAGCGGTTCATCAAACACATTTAATTGATTTTGCGGCCAATTCATATTCGTTTCTATCCTGTTTGCTGCATACCCGTTAAAAGATTGATCTGAAACTCTCTGCATTCAGTGGTCCTTTGCCCGGGCGTGTACGTCAGCTCCAGCGCATCGATCCGCTGGTCCGAGAATTTGAGCAGACTGGTCGAGCGTGTGCCATAGTGTTCGCCTGCGACAAAAATGGAAGACAACTGTCGCTCCCGTTCATCTCCAATACCCGTATCGGGCAGCAGTTTCTCGGGTGGCTTGCGGGTGTCCCGCATTATTTCAATGAACATTGATGGGTCGAGGACGTCTGATGTTTTTATTGCGCTTTCGAGTTCACTGAGGCCCCGCGACATCTTCGGCCACGGCTCGTCTGGTGATCCGTTACTGACGGAGTGAAAACCGTCTTCCAGTCTTCTTGACTCTGAAAACAATGTCGAATGCAGGTGTATGGAACTTGCGTCGCCAAAGACGAGATTGAAAGGATTGTACGTATCGCGATATCTGGAGAGAGCTGATGAGTAAGACGATGTTGTGGGATCATCCCCTCGCAGAAATCGGGACACAAGTTCACCGCGACTCGTCCGGGCTTTCGAGACCGGTACTGTTCGCAGATTGGTGACGGCACAGAACCGTCCCGCACGATTGACTCCAAGCCAGGTGCCGCCGGACTGCTGGTCCCGTCCGGCCAGAATGTCTTTGTGATCCTGCCACCAGTCCATTGAGGTGCTGGGTCGGTCAAAATACTCATCCCGATTGGCCAGAACAATCAGGGGATATCGGGGATGTTGACGGATGGCTAAAAACAATATGCACATAATCAGGGAAGTGACCAGGAGTCTTCGTCGTTTGCATTTGGGGCGTATAATCAACCCCGGGAAACGTTTGAGCAATTTTAGTCTCAAAGTTCAATACTTTTTGAGACACATAGCAGGCTCTTGAAAAACGTTATCGAGGCCGGTTATGCAAGGCAAAAATTAGCGAAAAAGCGGAATTTACACGCAGTAAATAAGCATTTTGAGCCAATTTTTAACGCCGCAGAACCCACGCAGATAGTTTTTCAATAGCCTGATAGGATTTTGAAG
>JBCCGE010000131.1:0-7426 GCA_039029455.1 Pseudomonadota bacterium
AATCCTGCCTTTCATTGGCAGTATTGCCGCGGGTCGTGCGATTGAGGCAATAGAAGACAGTCAGGAACTGGACGTAACAGGAATGTTTGCCGGACCCAATCGTTATGTGTTGGTTATTGCGGGCGATTCAATGATTGATGCCGGCATTCATGATGGCGACTACGTCATTATTCAGCATCAGGAAACCGCCAATAACGGTGACATCGTTGTTGCGCTGATTGATGAGAGTGAGGCGACGCTCAAGCGTTACTACACCATATCGGACAACAGGATTCGGCTCATACCTGAGAATCAGTCAATGGAACCGATGAATTTTCCTGCTGAGCGGGTTCGTATTCAGGGCAAGTTGGTCGGCGTTTTGAGGGCGTATTGACCGGCTCGTTGTTGGAAAGACATGATGTGTGGGTCTTGAGACAAGACCCTGAACCAATTACTGTTGCCAGAATCCGATAACCACCAGTCCGCACACAACCAGCACGGTTGCCAGGGCGACCCAGCTTGAGACTCCGGAGCCTGCTGGCTTTCGCTGAGCTCCACCCAATGGCGCCCGATTGTCCACTTGCTTTTTTCGAAGGTACGAGTTCGTATCAGCGACCAGTGAAGCAAATTCAGAGTCTTGCAGAAGCGATCGTTCATCCGGCGAAATGCTGTAAAGATCCGTCATTTCACTATGAATTGTCTGTGCTTTTTCGGACGCTTCGGTTTTGCGGACAACCTCGTCTCGTGGTGCAATTGGCAGACCGTTGTCGGCTTTCAGCACCCTGAGAGCCGCCAGTTGCAGTTGCCGATTTCCGGATTCGGTTGCTTCTTCAGCGGTTATTCTCCTGAATGCGGGATCCGCGAGCATCCGCTTGAGATCAACGTTTTCATTGTTAAGTCGATCAAGTTGTTTTTTTAACTGCCAGATCAATGTCGCAAGTTGCGCTGCAGATTCGGGAGCCACAATAAGAAATTATAAGAGTTTGCGGATGGCCGCATTTTAACGCGATTCACCGACCTTGATCGCGAACCGTGTGCTTGCGACAGATAGTTGCGATAGATAGCTTTAGCGCCATCTGTTTGACCCGGCATAAATGCCTCTGAAAGATCGAATTTTGTAGACATGGGCGCGAGTGTCGGGCAGAATTTCACATCTACAGGAATTTTGTTTCGCATTTGATGCAAACACGCCCCTAGATGAACTGGGACAGCCTCAAACTTATTCTAACAATTGCTCGAACGGGCTCCTTTGCTGCAGCCGCTCGCCAGCTCGGCGTTGACCGCACCACTGTATTGCGAAAAATCAAACAGATTCAGCGAGACATCGACTTTGAATTGTTTCGTAAAGTCCGTGGTGAGTATGTGTTAACGGCGGGGGCCGAGAAGATTCTTGAGACCGCTGAGCTTGTCGAGTCTCACATTCAGAGTCTTGAACGTGTGATAGAAGGTCGTGAATTGCGTCCGCAGGGAAGAATTTCTGTAACCACAACCGATTCAATTTATCAGTTTGCACTGGCCGAAATTGTAGCCTCATTTCGGCGCAGACATCCCGGAATTACAGTCGACATTTTGTTGTCCAGTCAGAGATTGAGCTTGACCAGACGGGACGCCGATATCGCTTTGCGCACAGGGAGTCACGTTCCGGCGCATCTTGTCGGATACCGGATGGGCGATATTGATTTTGGGGTTTTCGCAACTCAGGAGTTTATGAAATCAGAGTCCTCGAAAAGCTCTAGTGAAGTAACATGGCTTGGTGTGGATGAGCCGTTGCTGAGCTCAGCTCCTGGCCAGTGGCAAACCAACAATGTCAACGATCATCAAATTGTATTGCGCACCAACTCCTATGTCGCTTTGAAAACCGCGGTGCTCGCGGATATGGGTATGGCAATTCTGCCGATTCGACTGGCGGCATTGGACGATCGTTTAATAAATGTCGGGTACGATTTGTCTTCTGTCAGGATCGGTTTGTGGTGTCTGACCCATCCCGATCTGGCAACTTCGGGTCGAGTCATGGCGTTTGTCGATTTCCTTTCGGAACAGATGGGTGCAGATACGAGCTGAACGCATTGGCAGGTGGCCGCTGGAGTGGTTCAGGCTGCAGAATTCTTGCAGAAAAAAGGCCATAAGAGACATAGGCGCGTTAGATCCAGATCTTACATGCGTTCGCCTGGTTGCGGTAATGGGCGGTGAGTGTGATGGTTGACTTTGGTTCAATAGACAGTTTCAGAAATCTAAGCCAGGCGCAAAAAGACAAGCTGGCAAAGATCGTTGTTGAGCAGCGGGTCATCGGTGGTCAAACATTAATGCGCGAAGGTGAATCACCTGATGCGATGTACTTTGTTATGTCCGGACGATTCGCAGTCGAAATTGAGGCGCGCTCTGCGCGATTGTCAGAGATAGGGCCGGGTCAGACGGTCGGTGAAATTGGTTTCCTTTCTGGCGAGGCGCGAACCGCAACCGTGACAGCGATGCGGGATAGTCTGGTTCTCAAGCTTTCGCGATCGGACTACCAGGCGCTTTGTCGTGATGTGCCGGACATCATGATCAGCGTTAGCGCGTCTCTGGCAAAAAAACTGGCAGAGACGACGCGTTCATTTAAAGAGGAGAGTTTTGTTTCACCTCGCACCATAGCATTGGTTCCGGCGGGTGGTACCGAGAACACACACGCATTCTCGCGCTTGTTTACGGTTCAGCTGGGCCACTTTGGCAGCGTCTGTGTGCTCAACGAAAATTCGTTTGCAGAGGCCTTCCCGGGACGGCACAGTTCCGATAGCGATGTTGTTCAGTGGTTAAACAAGCTGGAAAACGATTTTGATTTTATTCTCTATGAACTCAGCCGAACTGAATCAGAATGGTCATCGACCGCTATCAGACAGTCTGATGCAGCCCTGTTGATTGCTGATGAGGACGCCATAAACCGTGACGACTGCAAACCGAATGCCGCGGAATCACTCGCACTAAAAAGCTTGCACGACGCGGAATGCCGTCTGGTGTGTATGCAGACAAATGCCTCTGTAAATGGAACAGACAGGTGGTTGTTTAACAGATCTGTTGCGTCTCATCACCACGTTTTTAACCGTGACCCGCATGATGTGGCCAGAGTCGCGCGCTACCTGACCGGCAATGCTGTAGGCCTGTTGGCCAGCGGTGGCGGAGCGTATTGTGCGGCGCATGTCGGATTCTTCAGGGCATTGACGGAAGCCGGTATCAGGGCCGATATTTTTGGAGGCGCAAGTGGCGGTGCCGCAACTATTTCTGCGATGACCGTTGATCATGTCTCATTTGAACAAATGTCCGAGATTATTGATCAGATGTTTGTCAAAAGTGGTTCGCTGAAAAAACTTACGTTGCCCATTTTCAGCGTTCTGGACCAACAGGCGTTTGATGAGTCACTCAAGTGGCTGGCCGAAAACAAGAGAATTGAAGATCTGAATCGACCGTTTTTCGCTGTTTCTACCAATCTATCTACCGGTTCCGAAGTCGTTCACACTCGCGGCCCATTGTGGCGGGCACTGCGCGCGAGTGCCTCAATTCCGGCGCTGCTGCCTCCCTACACAACAGAATCAGGAGACGTTCTGGTTGATGGTGGAATTATCGATAATGTTCCTTTACGAGCAATGCAGTCGCTTAAATCGGGCCCGAATATTATTCTGGCGTTTGAACCAAAACGTCAAATTGTGAGCACCACCCGTTACGAGGACATTCCCGGTCGTATCGGATTGCTGAAGCAGCTCATTCTGCCGCAATCAAAGAACAATTTGCCCGATCTGCCAAAAATTGGAGCAACACTGATGCAATGTCTGCTTTTAAATAACAGTTCCCTTGATCTGGCGTCAAACGACGATCTGGTGGCGCAGACACCTCTTCCCAAGGACATTCGACTCAATGACTGGCATCGCCATCGAGAACTTACCCAGCTCGGTTATGAATACGGTCTGCGTTGGCTGGATCATCATCGGGACTCAGCTGCGTTGCAGTCGATTTTCAGGGTGCTTGAAACCAATGGTTAAGTTGGGGAATCTGCTGCGATCCGCTAAGGCGTCAATCATTAACTGATATCAATCGGTATTGAGAATTTGCACGCGCTGCGCAAAGATAGCGTTTACGTAAACCAGCACTCTATAGCCACATTATGATGCCTGCTAAACTTTATGGTAGTGAATTTTCGCCTTTCGTTCGTCACTGTCGGATTGCTCTGATTCAGAGTCAATTGGAATGGGAATTTGTTGTCGTTGACAATGAAGAGTCAGCGAAAGCATCGCCATCGAAGAAGGTTCCCTATTTCGAACACGGTGGTCTGTTCCTGACGGATTCAGTATCCATTTTGCGTTACCTCCGGGAACACTCCGGGCTTTTGTTTATGCCTGAGATTCGGGATTTCGAGTTGTTCTGCATGACCAATACAGCTCTTGACGCGACCATCAACTGCTTTCTTCTTGAAAAAGATGGTATAGCCGCAGCTGATTCCGCATATGTTTCCCGGCAACAGGCGAGAATTCGGAGTGCTTTGGAGACCCTGAACGAACTCGCAACAGAAAGGTCACCACTGACGGACGGGCAGTTGCGGCTGGCGTGTTTTATTGAGTGGGCGCAGTTCCGAGACCGATTTGATGTTTCGGCGCACGACCGCTTGAAGGCGCTGGTCGACGTAGCAAATACCGTTCAGGGTTTTGCAGAAACCAGTCCGTATTCAGTCTGAACAAGAATTCAGCCCTAACAGACTGCTAAGCCTCAAGCACAATGGGAACACCCAGCAGGATAAGCAGTCCGGCGATAGTCGCCAGGGCGACACTGTTGCTCAGCCACATCAGTAGACCAGTGCTTACGAGTGCCAGCACCTGATGCCAATCAGCGCCGATCAGTGCGGGTGTGATCAGACTCATCATGGCGCAGCCGGGCAATGCCTCAAGCACGTCTCTGTACCGGTGCAACGCTTTGAAACGCTCACCGATTAAATAGCCCAGTGATCGGGTTGCCAGCACCGTTAACCCCATCACCATGCTTGCCATAATGATGTCACTGCTCACCTGCTTGTCTCCTGTCGCTCAGACACATGATTACGCCACAGGCGACTGACAAGGGCATTACAAGAAAATACGGTGTTGAAAAATACGCCAGCAGGATTGCGACGAAACCCGAAATCAGCCATGCGCGCCATTGACGGTTTGCACCTTTTGCAAGTAATACCATCATGGTCAAAAGCACCAATGGGCCCGCAAAGCCCAGTGAGGATCTGTGACTGCCGTCGATCAGGTCAGCAAAAACGGAGCCACAAACTGTCCCCAGCATCCACGTCATATACAGTATGAGACCACCGCCAATCAGGAATGATGGACGGTCAAATTCATTCCCGACTCGAAGGGTTAGTACGGTATTCGGGTCTGTTATGAAGAACAGACAAACACATTTCAGCACCGGGTTATGTACGGGCATACTGGGTGCCAGTGACAGGCCCAGAAGAATATTTCGGGTGCTGATGAGCAGTGTCGAAACGGCAAGAGCGATCAGCGGCGCGGGAGATTGCCATATCGCTAAACCGGCAAACTGGGCTGATGCGGAAAAAACCGTAGCACTCATCAACATTGACTCGACAACGCTGAAACCCTGACCTACGGCGGCCGCTCCTACAAGTACACCAAAAAGCAATGTGCTTATCGCGAAGCCAATGGTCGCGATTGCGCCAGCGACAAAGCTTTTTAGATAGAGTGAGCGCGGGTTATTCAAAATTGGTTGAATGGAGATGGAGCAGTTGATTCAGGGACGGAAAACGACTTTTGTCATCTCCTGTATAGACGTTCTGCCTGTAAACGTTTCCTGTCGATAGAGTACAGCGGTGCCTACTTCGCTTGACAGCCACCACGTTCGCGTTGTCCATCGGTCCTTGCATACTACTTTGAACGTTGTAAACGAGCCAGCCACCGTCTTCAGTCCGGTGATGCCGGTTACCTGACAGCTTCGCCGCAGCTTTCGGGCGCCCGAAGAGAGCGACGACCGCGCGGTGCCGGTGTAAGCAAAACGATTTCCAACTTGCAGTGGCCAGATAGAGTCCCCGGCAAAACTAACGTCTGCAGTTCCGCTTGAGGGGCAATTGCGCCATTCGACTGCGGGCGCAAAACCGGAATCGGGACGAGTCCAGATGCACCCATCAGAACGTTTGTAGCTTGCGTGTCCGTCTTCTTGAGCGGTTTTTTCCATAAAGCCCGCATCACCATTTTCATCAATATAGTGCCATTGCCAACCGACATCTCGGGCATCTTTTACCACAGTTCCAGGCGCTGCATCGGTTGCAAATTCTTCATAAGCGAATGCCGAGCTGGCCCACAGTCCGAAGACGATTGGGATGTAAGTTGTCAGAAAGCGGAGATACTTTTGCAACGGGTATGTACAAAAATCGGGGTGACTGAAAGCACCGCTTCAGGACATCGATTGATCACGATTTGCTGAAAACCGAAGCGGTTGCTCAAGCAGTTGCGAAGACAGCACCGACAACAGACAGTAACCGAGAAAAAAGTAAAAACCGGTTCCAAGTGTGGCAGTAAAATTCAGCATTGCGTCGGACTGTTGAATGCCATTTGCAGCCAGGAAAGCAACGAAAAGACCAATTACAAAAACATCCGCCATCGACCACTTGGCCAATGAGCCGCTAAATGCATGTAACTTGCGGCAAAGAGATTGTTTGGAAGCGACACTGGCCAGCAGGATCAACAGCAGTTTTAACAGTGGAATAAGGACGCTGAACAGGATTATGAGCACGGCAACCAGCGTGAATCCGTTGACATGAAGATCCTGAGCAGTCCCAAGAATGCTTCGAGTCTTTTCATAGACATCGACCGTTCCCTCCGGACGCATCTGGCTCAGCAAGGCATCTGCCATGGTGTCGAGCAATGGCGGCGTTTCAGGACTTTCAATGATCAGGTCTTTTCCAACCTGGACAAGATCTGATTTTTCCACCTCGCCTTTCAGTGTCAGGATGGGTAACGTGACGCCGGGGTAGAGGCAGGCATAGGCTGCGAGCAGGACAATGACACCAAGTATTTTTTTCATTTGGAGTAGAAGAGTCAGAAAGCAAGTATTACAACAGCTGGATACCGCCCTTAAGGAAAATTAACAGCAGCAGAGTGAACAGTAGAATCCCTGGAGCAGCTAACAACGCCGACTGCGGGTACCGAGCCAAACGGTATCGGCGGATTGCGATGTAACCGCAAACAATTGCGACCAGAGGATAGCTAATCATCAGGGTGTGAAAAGCATACTCCTGACTCATGCCCGGGATTGAACCTTCACCATCCACGAGAATGAAGGTAAAGGGGGCCAAAGGCAGGATGATGAGCAGTGGAATCCACGCCAAAAGGTTGAGCAGGATTGCGATCAGTTTCATAGGGTCAATTTATAACAGACTGCAAGCTTAAGGAACCTTTGCGAAAGTCCTGGTGAAATTCGTAGGGAG
>JBCCGE010000132.1:0-7398 GCA_039029455.1 Pseudomonadota bacterium
CCGACGTGCAACCTGCACCTCACAACACACCTATTCTACGACCTACACATCATACTCTGCGCTACATGCCCTACACACACATCACTACGCTACGTGCACTGTTCTCCTAACCTCACACGATACATGCCCTATGCCGAAACTCCAAACCAGTTTGTCTACCTCTGCTCCACATCCAAATCCATGCCACATTTCGTCAAGTTGACTAGAGAGGATTTCTAACGCCTTCGAACATACTTCTGCCAGATGTTCCCGTTGCATAACTCTAGACTCAGGGATGTCAGAAGGCTCTATCCTAATTACATTCACCTCATCGAAGCATTGCCCTACAGCAGCAAAAGCGGCGTGAATAGAGTCAAGAAGCTTTGAGCTATCTATTGAAGCGCTCCAACACTCTAAATGATAGAACCCAGGATGTATCGAATAAAGTTTGAAATCGCTTCCGACGGGAGAACTATCAATGGAATAAGAATTTTCAGATCTAGGTGAAACAATAGGTCTTAAACAAAACCAACCGAAATTCTTTTCTTCCTTGCAGTAAGCTCGCAGCAGTGATTCTCGAGATTGACTTTCAACTGTCTCTGAATTCTCGAGAATCGAGAAGTAAGCGAATGGTCCAATGACAAT
This sequence comes from Pseudomonadota bacterium, assembly GCA_039029455.1. Taxonomy (GTDB): domain Bacteria; phylum Pseudomonadota; class Gammaproteobacteria; order Arenicellales; family Poriferihabitantaceae; genus JBCCGE01. The sequence goes on from JBCCGE010000132.1 coordinate 625, forward strand.
AAAGTGTTGTTCTAAGTATTCTTCAAACACATCGAAGTCTATTCAATTTTAAGCGAATAAGAAGACATCATTAGAACATGGTATATAGAGTGAAACCGGGACAGATCTATTTTATAGGTAGGAAGAGTTCGTAAGGGATGTGGTACCCGAGGCCGGACTTGAACCGGCACGATGTTGCCATCGAGGGATTTTAAGTCCCTTGCGTCTACCAATTCCGCCACTCGGGCATGAGTAACTTCTGCTGAGGCTTAGTAGAGCCTGATACATCTACTGGCTCTGCGAGCCAGACCTTGCGGCCGCTCTCGGACTCCTGTCCTTCGCGGCACTCGAGCTTCCCGCTCTTCGTCTACCCATTCCGCCACTCGGGCATGAGTAACTTCTGATTAGGCTTAGTAGAGCCTCATAGGGGTTGATGAAAATGGAGGCTGAGCCCGGAATCGAACCGAGGTCAACGGCTTTGCAGGCCGCTGCATAACCACTCTGCCACTCAGCCCATGATTTCATCCTGTCCGCTTCGTGCGTCACTGTGATCTTAGCACTCCACTGACCCGCAAGCAGAATAGTGGAGGTTGCCGGACCAGATTCTAGTGGCCCGAAAATACTAAACCCCGTCACCTGGACGGGGTTTGACGATCTGGAGCGGGAAACGAGATTCGAACTCGCGACCCCAACCTTGGCAAGGTTGTGCTCTACCAACTGAGCTATTCCCGCATATCTTCGCACTTCGCGAGGGGCTATGAATTCTATTCACCACCAGCGCTCTGTCAATAGCACACCGGGACTTTTACCGGAAAATCAGGAGTTTTCGGTCAGGAACGGGTAAGCCGCGCGTAAATACTCGAACATCGACCATAAGGTCAGGGCGGCTGCGATGTACAGCATGATTTCGCCAATTTTAAAGATCGGCAGACCAAACAGGGGTTGGGCGTAGAGCAGCAGACTGATCGCGATCATTTGTGCCGCAGTTTTGAATTTGCCCAGACTGCCAACCGCAACGGCACCGCGTTCGCCAAGCTCCGCCATCCATTCGCGCAGCGCCGAAATCACAATTTCGCGGCCAACGATAATGCAGACCGCAATCGCAAATGGCATCGCGTGCCAGACCATGCCGAGAATGATCCGATCAGATACCAGCAGAACCAGCGCACTGGACACGATAAGCTTGTCGGCAACCGGGTCGAGAAATGCGCCAAGCGCCGACGTCGCCTGCATGCGGCGCGCCAGATATCCATCGAGCCAGTCCGTGAGAGCGGCGACCACAAAGATAGCGGTGAGCCAGATTTCGCGGTGCTCCAGACGAGTGAAATACATCACTACCAGCACCGGGATCAGAGCGATCCGGAACAGGGTTAGCAGATTGGGAATATTGAGCACGAGCTCGTTCTCTTTTTCTATTTTCGACCAACTCGCCACGTAATCCGAGCGAGCGCTTCCTGTCAGGAGTATAGACCGGCGACTAGCCGCTATGGAACCGGTTAAATATTTTTTCCGCGAGTGAAGGGCTTATTCCAGGTGCTTTCGACAGGTCCTCCACCGAGGCTCGCTTGATTTCCTGCATGCCACCAAAATGACGCAGCAGATTGCGTCGTCGTTTTTCACCAACACCCTCGATCTGTTCCAGTGGAGAGTCGGTTCTGGCTTTAGCGCGTCGAGCGCGATGTCCGGTAATTGCGAAGCGATGAGCTTCATCCCGAATGCGCTGGATCAGATGGGATGCCGGTGAGGTGCCGCCGGGATAGATCACTCGGTCGCAATCGACAAGATGAAACTGCTCCTCTCCCGCCTTTCTCGCCGGTCCTTTCGAAACCCCCAAAAGCAACACGTTATCGGCAATCTGCAGTTCTTCGAACACGCCGTGGGCGATGCCAAGCTGACCCTTGCCGCCATCAATGACCACCAGATCCGGCAGCTTGCCATCGTCCTCGAGGACTCTTTTGTACCTGCGATGGAGCACCTGGCGCATGGCCGCATAATCATCGCCCCCCTGGATTCCCTCGACATTAAACCGTCGATAGTCAGACTTAACGGGACCCTGATGATCAAACACGACGCAGGAACCTACCGTCCTTTCGCCCATAGTGTGACTGATGTCGAAACACTCCATGCGCTCGGGGATTTCCTCCAGCGCCAGCAACTCGGCAAGGGCGGCGAACATGTCGTCAATCTGGGTGCGTTCGCTTAGATGCTGGCGCAGGTGATCGGCAGCATTGATGCGAGCTGAATCAAGCCAGCGTGAACGATGAGAACGCACGTTCGACTTGATTTCGATCTTCGAGCCGCTCTCGATACTGAAGGCCTGTTGCAGCGACGCACGACTTTCGACCGGATCACTGACAATAATCTCTGAAGGTATCACCTGGCCGAGATAGTTTTGGGGCAGAAACGCATCGAGCAGTGCAGAGGCAGAAATATCGAGCACATTGCGCTGAATTTCGTAGCGGGTTCCAAGGTTTCGCCCCTGACGAACAGTTGCTACCGCAAAACAGGCCATACCGGATTCGACCGCGACCGCGACGATATCGGCGTCACTGGCTTCGGAAGACACATACTGGCGTTCCCGCACCCGCTGCAGCAATGCGATGCGGTCCCGAAACAGCGCCGCCTGCTCGAAGTCGAGCTGCTCAGAGGCACGTTCCATGCGTTCACCCAACTCCTCCATGAGGCTGTTGTCGCGTCCATTGAGCATATCGATGGCCTGTCGAATATCCTCCGCATAGTGTTCCGGAGATATCTTGTCCACGCACGGCGCACTGCAACGCTTGATCTGGTGCTGCAGACAGGGGCGGGAACGGTTGTTGAAAAAAGTATCGTTGCATTGCCGAAGCTGGAATATCTTGTGCAGATGCCCAAGCATCTCGCGGACAGCGGCGGCATTGGGATACGGTCCAAAGTATTTGCTTTTCTGACTTCTGCGACCACGATAAAATGAAAAACGTGGATAAGTATCGTGCTGGGTCAGCCGGATATACGGGAAACTTTTATCATCCCGCAGTGAGATGTTGTAACGGGGTCGACGCGCCTTAATCAGGTTATTCTCCAGCAACAGCGCCTCGCTCTCCGAACTCGTTTGCTGGGTTTCCGCACGACGAATTCGAGACACCATCAATTGGGTTTTCGGTGTCAGACCCGTTTTGCGGAAATAACTGGATACCCGTTTTTTCAGATTGCGCGCCTTACCCACATAGATGGTGTTGCCATCTTCATCGTAGTAAATATAGACCCCTGGTCGATCAGACACTGTGGTCAGAAACTGCTGATGATCGAATACTGTTGAATCGTCCATTTCGCGCCCGTCGACTACGCCGCACCCTCAAGTTCAAGAGCAACGGTTTCGAACACCTGATGAAACATCGTTCGGGTCAATCGCCTGGTCTGGATGTTGTAGCGACTGCAATGATAGCTGTTGACCATAACCGCGCCGTCTTCAAGAGTATGCACCGTGTTGTGCGCAAATTTATAGCGACTTTGTTTTTCACCCTTGGAACGAATAACAGCTCGATGGGCGAGCATGCCAAGTGTCAAAATCACTTTCAGTCCGGGCTCCGCCAATTCGGCAGCGATAAAGTGATTGCAATTATTCTCTTCAGAACCCACCGGCTTATTCTGCGGCGGCAGACATTTCACCGCATTTGAAATCCGACAATCATGCAGCATCAAACCATCGTCAGTCGCAATCGATTCTGACGCCGATGCATAGCCAAACTTATACAGAGTCTGAAACAACAGCTTGCCCGAAAAATCACCGGTAAATGGTCGGCCGGTTGCGTTTGCCCCGTGCTTGCCGGGCGCCAGACCAACGATCAGCAAGCGGGCCTGCGGATCACCGAAAGGGGGCACGGGTCGGCAGAAGTATTCCGGTTTTTCGTCTTTCACTTCGTCCAGAAAGGCGGACAGCCGCGGGCAGACTCGACACTCTATGTCATACCAGTCTCTCGGATATCGCGGAACATGGGCGTCCATCATGTTGCCGCCGACTGACACAGACCATACAATCGACGGCTCGCCTGATCAATCAACTGTGCTGTCATCTGTCATGAAAATATCTGCGTTCGATGCCCGTATTGGCAATCTAATGGAATATCAAAACAAGCTTTGGCGCGTGCTGAAAAAGAACCACGTCAAACCGGGTAAAGGCGGTGCTTTCGTGCAGCTCGAGATGAAATGTATTAGCGATGGTACCAAACTCAACGAACGTTTTCGGTCAGAAGACAAAATGGAGAAAGCGCATGTAGAACCTCGCCAGATGCAGTATCTGTATGCGGACGGGGACAGCTATGTATTTATGGACAATGAAACCTATGAACAGATGACCATGGAGGCCGAGGATCTTGAGGCACAGGCGCCGTTTCTGCTGCCCAATACAGACGTGCAGATCAACTTTCACAACGAAAACCCCATCGGCATTGAGTTACCCGGGTCGGTTATTCTGGAAGTGGTCGAAACCGAGGCAGTCGTAAAGGGGCAGACAGCATCCGGAAGCGGCAAGCCCGCTGTTCTGGAAACCGGACATAAGGTAACCGTGCCCACGTTCGTCACTGCAGGCGAGAAGATCAAGGTGAATACCGATACCGGCGAATATATGGAGCGTGCCTGATCTCCGATTTCGGACGATTCACCACGTAAACGGATTTCGAACTCTTTAGTCTGTGAAGCTTTCTCGACGACTCCTGCTCTCATCAGCCGGCCTGATGGGCGGGATAGTCGCATTGCGCCAGTTCCTGTCGGGTCTGTCTGATCCATTCGATCTCGAGACGTCATTCCAGTCCGTTATAGACACCATAATTCCGGCTGACGAGTTTGACGGCGCTGTGGAAGCCGGCATCCATGGTCGTCTTTTAACCAGGTATCAGCAAAATACAGTCTTCCTCGAGAGACTTACGTCGCTTTTGAAACATCTGGACGGTGACGCACGAACGCGATACGACCGGCCATTTCACAAACTGGCGCTTACCAAACGAACGGCGCTGTTGGAAGAAATTCTCGCCAAAGGCTTTGAAGGTCTCGACCGAGGCTATACCTTCGGTGCAGATCTGCTGCATATCCGAAAGGAAACCATGGATGCGTTTTATACCGGTGAGAGTGGATACGCTATGTTGAACTACCGCCCTCCGGTCTATGGCGGCTATCCTGACTACGATCAGCCTCCGTCGGACTAAAAACTCATGGAAATCGAATACGATGTGGTTGTTGCCGGATCGGGAGCCGGGGGCGGTTTCTGCGCCATGCGGTTGTGCCAGCGAGGTTTCAGGGTGCTGCTTCTGGAGCGGGGACGTCGATATGATTTCACCAAAGACTACCCGCTCAATCACACCGACTGGGAATTGCATCGCGACCCTCTGCAGAAAAACCCACTGTTGTTTGAACGGGCCCCCGGAGCACTCATCTCTGCAGAGGACCACCACCTGTGCACCCGTTTCTATGGTTCTGACGGGACGTCGTATCGCTCCGCCACGCCTAAGCACCGGGGCGAGATGGTTTATCAGCGCGCTATCGGAGTCGGCGGCTCAACGCTGCATTACGAAGGCGAAGCGCATCGATTTCCGGAACATGCCTTCCGTTCAAAGAGTTTGTATGGGTGGGGAACAGACTGGCCCATTGACTATCACCAGCTGGCCCCTTACTACGATCAGGCCGAAAACATATTGGGAGTTGCCGGAAAGCCCGGAAACCCGTTTCGACCGGAGCCGGAAAACTACCCAACCCCTGCACACCCACTATCCTATAGCTCCCGGGTGTTCGCTGAACAGGCCAAAGCCCTTGGCTGGACCGTGTGGCCAAACACCCTCGCGTTACCGACCCGGTCCATTGATGGGCGCTCTCCGTGTCAAAAAAGTGGTGGCTGCCTGAACGGCTGCATTTTTGGCGCGAAGTCCAGCGTAGACCAGACAGCCATCAAAATAGCTGAAGCAACAGGTAATCTGACGCTGCAGACCGACTCGCGACTGATCCGAATTGAAACCGATTTTAACGGAGAAGTTGCTCGGTATATTTACAAACACGGTATGGAAGAAAAGTCGGTAAAGGCGAAGCGCTACGTGCTCGCACTTGGTGCGCTGGAAACTCCGCGATTGCTGCTGCACAGCAAAAGCGCCTCGCATCCGGATGGTTTAGGCAACCAATATGACAACGTTGGTCGATACTTCAATGAAACGATCTCGGCGATTATGGAGCTTCGCGGTAGCCAGATTCAGCAAACCTACAAAGGTCCGCCACTGGACAACCGGATCTGGGAACCATCTGTGCCAAAACATCCGCTGAAAACCGGATACTCAATTGGTATCGCCGGCGTCATTTCTTCCCTGGTAGGACCCTTGTCCTACGCCAGACTGATTCCCGGTATTGGCCTGAAACATAAACAAACCATGCGTGAGCAGTTTGGCCGGGTATTACAGATTTTCGGAATCGCCGAGCATATACCCGATCGACGCAACCGGGTCACGCTGGGAACGTCCGCTGACGCAGACGGCGTTCCTTATCTGCGACTGTTCAGCGACTACAACGAGCTGGACAAGATGGCACTGCACGCCATGATCAGGGACGTAGAGCGATTGTCAGAATTACCGCAGATGGGGCGCAAAGTCACTCTAAACAGCACACTGGATCGTCCCGGTGCCGCCCATGTAGGTGGCACCTGTCGCTTCGGCGACGATCCGGAAACGTCAGTCACCGAAGCCAGTGGCCGTATTCACGGAATGATCAATCAATATATCGCAGACGGCAGTCTGCTTCCCTGTCTGGGTCCGGGTGACTCGCCGTCGCTCACGATTCAGGCGC
>JBCCGE010000133.1:0-7310 GCA_039029455.1 Pseudomonadota bacterium
GCCAGAAACAGGCGGTGCTGAAAAAGACAATCGCACGTCGTTCAACGGCTCTGCAACGTGAAGCCGAGGCACACCAGAATGCTATCGCGGTTCTTGAGGAAAGTCAGAATTGTATTCGTAAAATTACCGACTCCTCCGAGTTTGATAATCGTGAGGCCGGGAAGGATCTCGCCAAAATTCTGGCTCAGTCTGAAGCGCTGATTCATCAGGCGGACGCTACAAACAGTCGACCCACACGATACAAATTCGGCAGCTGGCAGCTCGACATAAAAAACAGAGTCCTGCTGGATGATGCCAACCCGGTAAGCCTCTCGCCCACCGAGTTTGATCTGCTGAGCGTGATGGTACGAAACTCACGACAGGTGCTTAGCCGGGACCAGCTATTAAAGCAGGCCAGAGGTCGCGTTCCAGGGCCACACGATCGCAGCGTTGATGTTCACGTTGCCAAGCTCCGAAAGATTCTCAATCGATCTGACTGCGATTCACCCGTCATACTGACCGTGCGAAACAGTGGGTACATGCTGGCGCGCGATGTCAGCATCTCCTGATTAAGTATTACAGATGTAAAGTCAGCGTTCATCTCGAATTACCAGTAAGTAATGGCAGGCTCGTCTGTCACAGGTATCGCCTGACGGGTAATTACGAGACCTCTCTGAACATCGTCAATCTGAGGCACGGGCTACCTGCAACTCACTGGAGGCACACCATGATACCGATCCCAAAATCTAAAGAACACATCCTTGAATCCTGGCCCCGACCCGCCGAATCGCCGGGATACACGGTGCTGCGGGGGGACCCGCAAACCGACGGCTGTTTTATTCAGGGTAACAATACGACACCGACTCGACTCGGAATCTGGCGATGCACAGAAGGCACGTTTGAAGTTACTGAGCGTGGAGACGAGTTGCAAACCCTGATCAAGGGACGACTCAGGCTCACCGGAGAAGATGGCGTCACACACGAATACGGCCCCGGAGACAGCATCTTCACCCGCAAAGGGGAACGCGTAATTTGGGATATTCGGGAAACCGTAGAGAAAGTGTTTTATGCAGTGGCCTGATTACATGTTACGCCGATACTGTCCACCGACCTGATACAGCGCATTCGAGATCTGCCCGAGCGAGCAGCACTGAACGGCGTGCATGAGCGCTGCAAATACATTTTCTCCGGCGAGTGCGGCACGGCGAACGGACTCCAGAGCATTCCCAGATTGATCCGCATGACGTTGCTGAAAGTCTTTCAGTCGACTGATTTGGCTTTGCTTCTCGTCATCTGTCGAGCGCGCCAGTTCAATTTCGACCAGCTCTCTTCCCTCCGGATTGACAAAAGTATTAACACCCACAATTGGCAGGCTGCCGTCATGCTTTTTGTGTTCGTAATACATGGATTCATCCTGAATTTTTCCACGCTGATAGCCGGTTTCCATCGCGCCCAGCACGCCACCTCTCTCTGAAATTCGTTCAAACTCTTTGAGCACAGCCTCCTCAACCAGATCGGTGAGCTCGTCAATCGCAAAGCTGCCCTGATTGGAATTTTCACTTTTAGCCAGTCCCCATTCCTTGTTGATGATCAGCTGAATTGCCAATGCCCTCCGTACCGAATCCTCGGTCGGTGTGGTAATCGCTTCATCAAAGGCATTTGTGTGCAGGCTGTTACAGTTGTCATAAATCGCAATCAGAGCCTGAAGGGTCGTGCGAATATCATTGAAATCCATCTCCTGAGAGTGCAGTGATCGACCGGAAGTTTGGATGTGGTATTTAAGTTTCTGCGATCGGTCGTTGGCACCGTATTTTTCCCGCATGGTGACTGCCCAGATTCGCCGCGCCACCCGACCAATTACGGTGTACTCCGGATCCATGCCATTGCTGAAAAAGAAGGAGAGGTTCGGCGCAAAGTCATCAATATGCATACCCCGTGCCAGATAACTTTCCACGTAGGTAAATCCATTGGCCAGTGTGAACGCCAATTGGGAGATCGGATTCGCACCCGCTTCTGCGATGTGATAACCCGAAATTGATACAGAATAGAAATTTCGCACTTCATTTTCAACAAAGTACTGCTGAATGTCCGCCATCAGTTTCAGCGAAAATTCGGTAGAGAAAATGCACGTGTTCTGCCCCTGATCCTCTTTCAGAATGTCCGCCTGCACAGTGCCTCTGACATGCCGTAACGATTCGGCCCGCAGGGCTTCGAATTCAGTCTCATCCGGAGCGCGTCCCTTTCGTTCGACGAACAATGCGCGTTGCTGGTCGATCGCTGCATTCAGGAACATCGCGAGAATAATAGGCGCCGGACCGTTTATCGTCATCGATACCGACGTCATCGGATCACAAAGATCAAAACCGTCATATAACGCCTTCATGTCATCCAGCGTGGCGATGGATACGCCGGAATTTCCAACTTTGCCATAGATGTCCGGACGATGGTCCGGATCGCACCCATACAGAGTTACCGAGTCAAAAGCGGTCGAAAGCCTTTTCGCTTCCGAGTGTTTGGACAGGTTTTTGAACCGACGGTTGGTTTTGAACGCATCCCCTTCCCCGGCAAACATGCGTGTCGGATCTTCATTCTCGCGTTTAAACGGAAACACACCGGCTGTAAACGGGAAATAGCCAGGCAGATTCTCCCGCTTGATCCATCGAAGTAAATCACCATGGTCACTGAATCTCGGCAGAGAAACACGTCGAATTGTGTTCCCCGACAGCGTTTCAGTCGTCAATGACGATCTGATTTCCCGGTCCCTGATATTTGAAACAAATTCGTCCTGCTGATATCGCTCACTAAGTTCAGTCCAGTGCTGGAGCAGTTGTCGATTCTCATCAGACAGCTGATGGGCTCGATCGTCTGCCATCGCATTGAGATCCGCCGCCGCTGAAATGTTGTCCAGCGGCAGTAAAGTGGCAGCAGCATTGAGCTGCTGACGTTCGCGTGCCAGCACCGACTGGCGTTCGGAATCCGTATGGTATTGCCGAATTTTCTCCGCGATTTCAGCAAGATAGCGAACTCTGTTCCCTGGAATTATCTGATTCTCATCCCGCGTACATTTGTTGTCCTCATGCGGCAACTGGTTGTCTATTTTCTGCAGCCCTTTTGACTGCAGGAAACCCAGCACAGCCTGGTAAAGCGCGGTCACACCAGCATCGTTGAACTGGGCCGCCATCGTCCCGAAGACCGGCATATCCTCCGGATCACTGGCAAAATCGCCGCGGTTGCGCTGCACCTGTTTACACACATCCCGGTACGCATCCTTGGCACCCCGGCGGTCAAACTTATTAATTGCAACAAAATCAGCGAAATCAAGCATGTCGATTTTTTCAAGCTGACTCTGCGCGCCGTATTCCGGGGTCATCACGTACAGCGACGCATCCGTAATATCGGTCACCGTAGAACTGCCCTGACCAACACCCGGTGTTTCAACGATTACAAGATCAAAACCGGCAACTTTCAAGGCGTTCAGCATATGCGGCACGTATTCAGGCACATCGCCGGACGCATGCCGGGTGGCGACGGACCGCATGTATATATTCGGGTGTGAGATTGCGTTCATCCGAATGCGGTCACCCAACAGAGCGCCTCCGGACTTTCGTCTGGAAGGATCGACCGCCAGTATCGCAATCCTCAATTGTTCATCCTGTCCCAGTCGAAATCGTCGAACGAGTTCATCGGTCAGAGAAGACTTGCCCGCTCCACCGGTACCGGTTATTCCCAATACGACCGAGTGTTGCGAATCCTGCGCGCATCGGCCGAGTTCTCGCAGTAGCGAAGCGTCACAGCGCTCGTTTTCAATTGCGCTTAGCAGGTGCGCAAGCGATCGATTGCTGCCCGAAATAATAGGCTCGAGAGTAGCAGGGGCATCCGCTGCAGGGTCAAACTGGCTGAGTTTGATGGTCTCTTCGATCATGCCCACCAGGCCCAGTTTCTGGCCGTCATCGGGCGAGTAAATCCGCGTCACCCCGTAGGCCTGAAGGTCTTCAATTTCGCTCGGAATAATGACACCGCCGCCGCCGGCAAACACCCTGATCTTCTCGCCGCCGTTTTCGCGCAGCATATCCATCATGTATTTCAGATACTCAACGTGACCGCCCTGATACGAACTGACGGCTATCCCGTGAGCATCTTCCTGCAATGCAGCATCGACTATTTCGGCTACCGATCGGTTATGCCCAAGATGGATGACTTCCGCACCTAATGACTGCAGAATCCGACGCATAATATTGATTGCAGCATCGTGCCCATCAAAAAGACTGGCCGCTGTGACGAATCTGACGGGGGTGACCACTTCCTGTGATGCGATCGACATATTGATGGACATGGTGACTGCGAGTTTTGGGGTTGAACCAGTTGATGGAATTAACGTACATTACGTTTACGTAAACGTCAAGCATACCTATGACCGCCCATTCGGCGCCCTATTCCATCTCCGATTTGTCGCGCATCTTTGAAGTTACGCCCCGAACCATTCGCTTTTACGAGGATCAGGGGCTTATTTCGCCACAGCGTGTCGACCAGCAGCGAGTTTATTCCGAGCGCGATTTCGTTCGCCTCAAACTCATATTGCGGGGTAAACGCATCGGATTTTCACTGGCTGAGCTCAAAACCACTCTTGACCTGTACGACAATGCCCCGGATGGCACATCTCAGGCGGACTACGTGCTCGGCATCATTAAAAATCACCGCCGGGAACTTGAGCAAAAGCGCAAAGATATCGAAGCCACTCTTGAAGAAATGGAGGAAATCGAGGCCCGCATCACACATTCACTCAGTGCCTGATTAGAGGTCCCGAAAGTCACTCATCTGCACTACAATCTCACCTCTGATTTAACTGATCCGCTTGATTCCTGATCAGATCGCCCAAATATACTGAAGTTATGAACAGCAACGAATTAGTAGTCGATATCGACGCCCAGTCGTTCACCACAGAGGTGATCGAGGCTTCCCACAATCAGCTGGTAATGGTCGATTTCTGGGCGGACTGGTGTGGGCCGTGCAAATCGCTTGGCCCGATCCTGGAAAGTCTGGTTTCACAGTACGGTGGCGGATTGAAGTTAACCAAAGTGGATACCGACAAACACCAGGAGCTGGCGGGGCATTTTGGTATTCGCAGTCTGCCCACGGTTTTTTTCTTCAAGGACGGTCAGCCTGTAGACCAGTTTATGGGCGCTCAGACCGAGTCAGCGATCAAAGAAATTATTGATCGTCACGGCGCGGTAGCTCAGGGAAATGGCCTTGAGCAGGCTGAAGCGCTTTATGCCGCAGGCCAGATTGACGCCGCGATACCGGTTCTGAACCAGTATATTCTGGACAACCCATCGAACGACAATGCGAAAGTCCGGCTCATCAGTTGGTTGATGGAACAGAAACGAACCGAGGATGCTACAGCGCTCATGGAGGCAGTTTCTGAAGAGGGCAGGAAGCTGCCTGAATACAAGGCCATCGTGGCTCAACTTGACTTTGCTGACAGCTCGGAAGCCAGAGCAGATATCGATGCCCTGACGACTCAGGTTGACAGTGATCCGGAAAATCTCGACGCTCGATTCGAATTAGCGAATGCGCTGATCGCCCAGCAGCAGCTCGAAGCAGGCATGGATCAGCTGCTTGAAATTATAGGTCGGGACATGTCGTTTCGCGATGGCGAACCCCGCGAAACGATGATCAAAGTCTTCGAACTGTGTGGCGGCAGCGGCGGCATTGTCTCGATCTACCGGAGAAAGCTCTTTAGCCTGCTGAACTGACAGAGCGCAAATGGGGCATCAGCTGCAGCGATCGCTTTTCGGCGAGCATCCTGAGCCTGAGGTGTCCTATGTCACCGAATTTCTGCCCTCACCCGGTAAGTGGCTCGGATTCATCTGCCGAAACGCATCCTGGAACGAACAATTCCACTCGCGCAAAACCATGACCTTTGGCCGCTCGTACTCGTACCCGTCGGGAACACAACGAAACACGGAACTTCCGAAATGGCTATTGCCAATCGCACAGGCGATTGATTCCCGGTTCGGCTATTTTCCGAACAACTGCCTCATTAACTACTATCCCAACGGCGATCACTACATCAGTTTTCATGCGGATCAGCTTAGTGAAATGCAGGCTCAGACCGGGGTCACTATCGTCTCTCTGGGTGCTGTAAGAAACATGACGTTGCGCAACACCGCTCAGCCTGAAATCAGGCATCACTATCCACTGCAGGCGGGGTCGGCCTTTTACATGCCGGACGAAGTCCAGAACGACTGGCAGCACGGTATACTGAAACAGGCCGGTGCAGATGCTCGAATCAGTCTCTCATTCCGCAAGCTGATTTAATCTGCAGAGGACTTAGTCCAGAGACTGAATGAAATCTGACATTCGCTGCATTGCGATTTGCAGTTCCTGTTTCGAAGTTGCATAAGAGATTCTGAAAAAAGGCGACAATCCGAATGGAGTACCTGGCACCACCGCCACCTCAGCATCCTCCAGCAGGTAACGACAAAAATCTCTGTCGGTCTGAATGGTTCGACCGGCCGCGGTCTTTCTGCCAATCAAGCCGGCGCAGCTGGCAAACGTGTAAAAGGCTCCACGCGGAGTGGGGCACTGGATGCCGTCCATGTTATTGAGCGCCGAGACCACCAGATTCCGCCGCTCCTGAAAGCTCTGACGCCTCGGCTCAAGATAGTCCTGCGGCCCGGTTAGTGCCTCAATGGCCGCTGCCTGTGAGATGGAACTGGGGCATGATGTTGTCTGGCTTTGCACCACGCGCATTGCATCGATCAACGGCCTGGGTGCTGCACCAAAACCCAGTCTCCAGCCGGTCATCGCATGTGATTTGGACACGCCATTGATAATCAGGCTACGTTGCCGCAAGTCGCTATCCACTGTAACCGGACTGACGGATTTAAAGTCATCGTAGACAATGTGCTCATAAATTTCGTCCGACATCAGCCACACATCAGGATGGCGATGCAGCACTTCTGAAATTTCCAGATACGCCTCCCGTGTATAGGCCGCACCGGTTGGATTCCCCGGCGAATTCAGCAACAGCCATTTGGTGCGGGGAGTAATTGCCGACTCCAGATCCTCCGGCTTCAGCAAGGCAAAATAAAAAAGGAAGAAAGAAGGAAAACAGATGCGTTCCTTCCGCCGGTACGTACCGGGTCATATGTCCTGGGACTGTTGCTGGTATCATCCTCAGGTATGGTACTGTTGGTCGATGATGGAAATAGTAATGTTGCAAGATGTCGTTCTCGTTGTCGTGGTGGCTTTGGATCCATGTCGAGTTCTACTAGTTGTTGCACCACGACATCCTCCTCTTGGATGACGTCCACAAGCAACGGTTGCAC
>JBCCGE010000134.1:0-7179 GCA_039029455.1 Pseudomonadota bacterium
CTACGGCCGGCTGCGCCGGGCTGCTACGACATGGTTGGAGCGGGTCGAAATTGAAGACGAGCGGATCGATGACACACCGCGCGAGTTCTCCGGCGGCATGCGACAACGGCTGCAGATTGCGCGCAATCTGGTGTCCAGTCCGCGGCTCGTGTTCATGGATGAACCGACGGGCGGCCTCGATGTCTCCGTGCAGGCGCGGCTTCTCGACCTGCTGCGCGGCCTGGTCAACGCGCTTGGATTATCCGCGATCGTGGTGACGCATGATCTTGCTGTCGCGCGCCTCCTGTCACACCGCATCATCGTCATGCGATCGGGAACGATCATAGAAACCGGACTGACGGATCAGGTGCTGGACGACCCGCGCGAGCCGTACACGCAGTTGCTGGTCTCCTCGGTGTTGCAGGTGTGATGATGCAAACAGGAAACGCAAGCGCCACGCCGGAGATGATTAACGTCGAGGCCGTCGCCAAGACGTTTACGCTGCACCTTATGGGCGGTGTGAGATTTCCGGTCGTTGCCGGCGTGTCACTCAAGGTGCATGCCGGCGAGTGCATTGTACTTGGTGGTCCGTCGGGGGCCGGCAAATCATCGATCCTTAAGATGATCTATGGCAACTATCGCACCGATGCGGGACGCATCCTGGTGCACGACGGTCATCGCACCACGGATGTCGCATCAGCCGATCCGCGTGAAGTCCTGCGGTTGCGGGAGACCACAATTGGTTATGTTAGCCAGTTTCTGCGCGTGATACCGCGCGTGTCCGCGCTCGATATCGTCAAGGCGGGCGCTGGACGACCTGACGCGGTGGCCGAGGCGAGAGCGTGGGACTTGTTGCAGCGGTTGTCCGTGCCGGAACGGTTGTGGGCGCGCGCGCCCGCGACTTTTTCCGGAGGTGAACAGCAACGCATCAACATTGCACGTGGATTCGCCGCCGACCACCCGGTGCTGCTATTAGACGAGCCGACCGCGTCGCTTGACCGAAGCAACCGCGAAGCCGTCATCGGACTGATACGCGAAAAGAAGAGTGCCGGAGTTGCCATACTTGCGATTTTTCACGATGAAGCGGTCCGCGAGGCACTGGCTGACCGGATCGTTGATGTGCGTGACTTCGCACCGTTGCCAACCCGCTGATGATTAGAGCCGAGAACGATGTCTGAAGCCGACACGAAAACAGATCCGCTGATCCTCACCGATGCGCACATCGTCCTGCGCGACACAGTGATTGAACGCGGTTGGATCGCAGCCAGTGACGGCGTGATCGTCGAAAACAGAGTCAGACTGTTCCGTGAAATTCTCGAAGAAACCAAAGATGCTGTCGGTGACCGATGTGCAGTTGCTGTTCGTATCGCTGTCGACGAATTGCTCGGCGAAGAGGGAATTACCAGCGATGGAGAAGGTAGGGAAATCATCGAAATGCTGGCGGAATTGCCCGATCTCTGGGATGTCAATATCAGTGAATGGGAAAATGATTCAATGACATCGCGATTCAGCGATGAGGGCTTTCAGGAAGAGTACGTGTCTTTCGTTAAACAGGTCACAACAAAGCCAGTGGTCGGGGTTGGGCGTTTCACCTCACCGGATGCCATGGTGAGTCAAATTAATCGCGAGGTTCTCGACATGATCGGTGCCGCGCGCCCGTCAATTGCGGATCCCTTTCTGCCACAGAAAATTGAGCAGGGTCGTATTGATGAAATCCGGGAGTGTATCGGTTGCAATATATGTGCTTCCGGACAACTGACGTTCACCCCCATGCGATGCACGCAAAATCCTAGTGTCGGCGAAGAATGGCGCCGAAACTGGCATGCCGAAAAAATCCCATCCAAAGGCTCTGATGACAATATTCTAGTCGTGGGCGCAGGACCCTCAGGTCTCGAGGCCGCAAGAGCACTCGGCCAGCGCGGATACCCGGTTGCTTTGGCGGATACGGAAACCCGAACCGGCGGTCGGGTGGTTCTGGAATCGACACTCCCGGGGCTCAGTGCCTGGGGTCGAGTGCATGACTGGCGCCTGGGTAGAATACAGCAAATGAGTAATGTCGATTTGTTCCTCGACAATACTCTAACGGCAGAAGATATTCTCGCATTGGATTACGATCATGTAATTCTCGCAACCGGGTCACACTGGCGTCGCGACGGCACCGGTCCATCGAATTTTCAGCCGATTCCGGGTGCCAATCAGTTCCACGTATTTACCCCGGATGATCTCTTTGTCGGGAGAGACTTACAGGGTTCTGTCGTTGTGTTCGATGACGACCTTTATTACATGGGTGGGCTGATTGCCGAGAAACTAAAGGCACAAAACCTGGATGTCACACTGGTGACCAGTGCAACCGAGGTGTCACCCTGGGCCGAGTACACCCTTGAACAGTATCGTATTCAGGCGCATTTGATTGAACTTGGGGTGACGATCATTACCGCTCAAAATCTCATCTCGATTGAATCTGACGCGGTGACCCTCAGTTGTATCTATAGCGAAAGTGAACGTTCCGTGCCGGCGGATAATGTGGTTCTGGTTACCTCGCGGCATCCCAATAATTCACTCGAGTTACAACTATCAGACGATGAAGAATTGCTGCATGATCGTGGAATCAAATCGGTGACCACGATTGGTGACTGCCATTGCCCTTCTACCATCGCCAATGCGGTGTACAGCGGTCACCGGATTGCGCGGGAATTCGATGCCGCCCCGGAAAACCCGGACATGCCGTTTCGACGTGAAATGATTTCACTAGAGGCATTTGAGCTTTAAGGAAAGTGTTAATGAGTCAAAGAGATTCCAGATATGACGTCCTCTTCGAACCGGTAAAAATCGGTCCGGTTACAGCGCCTAACCGATTCTATCAAGTACCACATTGTACTGGTCTTGGCTGGGTTCGACCCAGAATGGTGGCGGCACTCAGAGGGGTTAAAGCAGAAGGTGGCTGGGGCGTGGTTTGCACCGAATATTGTTCGATTCACCCGGGTTCTGACGACCTCCCCCACCCTTATGCTTCATTATGGGATAAAGGTGATATCAAGTCGCACTCAATCATGACTGATCTGGTGCATGAACACGGTTCACTCGCAGGCGCCGAACTGTGGGTTGGAGGTGCTCGCTCACCCAATTTATTTACCAATGAAGTCGCTATGGATGTAGCCCATATGCCAAATTCTGTAGGTGTTCCTTACCAGGCAAGGGCGATGAACAAAAAGGATATTCGTGAACTGCGACGTTGGCATCGTGAAGCGGCATTACGAGCGAAAGCCGCTGGTTTCGATGTTGTTTACGTGTACGCCACGCATCACTACCTGCTGGCCCACTTCCTGTCAGCCAAAACCAACACCCGCACCGACGAATACGGCGGATCGCTGGAAAACCGGGTTCGCCTGGTTCGTGAACTGATTGAGGAAACCAAAGACGCGGTCGGAGATCGATGTGCCGTGGCGGTGCGCTTTTCTGCTGATCAAGGTGGTGACGACGAAGACGGCCCCGTGATTGGTGAACACCGCGAAATGATCGAAATGCTGGCCGAGTATCCGGATCTTTGGGATATCAATATCCAGGATTATTATCGCGAAATGGGCGTTTCCCGATTTATCAAAGAAGCCTCTTTGGAATCATATATGTCCTACGTTAAATCGGTCACGACCAAACCGGTAGTCACCGTTGGCCGGTTCACGTCGCCCGATACCATGGTGTCACAGGTGAATCGGGGCATTGTCGATTTCATTGGTGCAGCCAGGCCATCCATTGCAGATCCTTTTCTGCCAAAGAAAATTGAAGAAGGACGACTTGATGAAATTCGTGAATGTATCGGTTGTAACAACTGTTACGTCGGTGACAGTAAAGCAACACCGCTGCGTTGCACCCAGAACCCGACCATCGGAGAGGAATGGCGCCGCGGTTGGCATCCCGAAAAAATCGAACCCAAAGGTTCGGATTCAACCGTTTTGGTAGTCGGCGCAGGTCCTGCAGGCCTGGAAGCCACACGCGCACTCGGACACCGGGGATATCACGTATTACTCGCCGAAGCCGAACAGGAACTCGGGGGGCGGGTCACCCGCGAAGCGCGCTTTCCCGGCTTGAGTGAGTGGATCCGCGTCAGGGATTACCGGGTTAACCAGATTCAATCCATGCCGAATGTAGATATCTATCTCGACAATAATCTTGAAGCAGATGATGTTCTGGCGATGGAAGCCGAACATATTGTTATCGCCACTGGAGCACGCTGGCGCGCCGACGGCAAAGGCCGAGAATATCCAGCCTCGATCAAGCATTTTGGCCCTTCCAGCCACATATTTACGCCGGACGACATCATGGCGGGGAAATTGCCGGATGGCCCTACCCTGATATTCGATGACGACCACTACTATATGGCAAGCGTGATTGCCGAGCGTCTGCGAGAACAGGAAATACCGGTTACGCTGATCACGCCTGAAGTGATGATTTCTGCCTGGGCCGATAACACTTCAGAGCAATCACAAATTCACTATCGCTTGTTTGAAGTGGGTGTCGAGTTGTTGCCGGCCCATACTCTTAACTGGTTCGATGGCAAGCAAGCCGAGATCTCTTGTGTGTACACTGAACAGACACGTCTGTTGGAGATCGAAAATGTGGTCACCGTTACCATGCGTGACCCGAACGATGATTTGTTTAACGAGCTGGAGCAACGCCTCGATAATGGCGCCGACTACCAACCGGAATCTTTGACCAGAATCGGCGATTGTGAAGCACCTTCGATTATCGCAGGTGCGGTTTTCTCAGGACATCGATATGCGCGCGAGCTTGATACCGATGTCGACCCGGATCATCGAATCAAGTATGACCGGGTATTTTTCGAGGAGGAATAATCTGTTGTCTGAGAATCAGGAATATCTGGATACCTTGTTGAGGTACTACGAGGAGGAAATCAGCGGGGAAGCCTATTTTTACCACCTGGCGGAATTTCTGAGCGAGCCGGATAAAACGGTTCTGCTCGGCAAAGTTGAGCGCGAGGCTGCCGCTTCCGTGGAACCTTTGCTCGAAAAATACAGGCTCAAACCAAGAGACGAATCCGTTATTCAAAAAGAAGGCAGAAGTTACGTACCAAATCACGCAAATTACAGCTGGCATGAATTCATGACCCATATCGTGACTCGCTACCCGGGTTATTTGGTCGATTTCAAAAATCTGGAATCCATGGCGCCAAAAGCGGATTTACCTGCGCTGAAGCGGCTTACCGAACACGAAGTAGTGGTGATCGATTTTGCTGAGAAAGAGCTGTCCGGCGACCCGGACAGCGTGGAACCGCTGCATCGATATCTAGATTAAGAGACTGAGGTGAAAAAGTTTCAATCAACCAATGTCGCCCTCTTTGCAGCAATGACGATTGCCTTCGGCAACCCGGTTATGTCGGCACCCGAACCGCCTGAACCTCTGGTTGCAAAAACAGAACCAAAGACCGACGACGCCTGTTCCTGCAATATCCGCAAACAACATCAGGTTAAAAAAAGACTCGAGAGAAAAAAGAAACTCGAACAGGAGTAATGACAGGTTTTTAAACTAGTTGGAAAAGATCAAGCAACTGCATCCTTCGAACTATCCCGGGCTGATGCAGTCACGGCGAGCCTAGATCACTGCATAAAACTTTTTTACATATTGATCTACTGTCCATTGACAGCGGGTACCTTTCGGGATGAAAAAGGACTCGCCGGCCTCAAATTCCTGGGTGATGCCCAAACTATCGGTAATACGCACTCGACCTTCCAACAAGTGGACCATTTCATGCCATTGATAGGCGCGCATTTCGCTTTCAAAAGCGGTTGAATCCCACATTCCGGTGAACATATTTCCGGCATCATTGGTGAAATTGACGCAGTTATTCTGCAGCGGCTTTTCTCCGTGGATAACGAATGGTTCGGTACTATCCATTAAAGTCATCTGCATCTTGAGCTGTTCCTGATCGAACACGATTACGCCTCCTTCTGCTGATGGTAATACGCCGGATTCGGCCTTCGGGTCGGCATAGGTCATATAAAACTTGCGCAGAAAACCTTCCTGTTTCCAACTGATCGGAATCGCATTTCGAATGACAAATGTTTCACCCGATTTCACCAAGACTTCATTTTCTTCGCTATCAACCATTTTCACCTGACCTTCCAGAACCACCATAAACTCATCACCAGGATAAGGGCCGAAGGACTCCTGCATGCTGGTTGTTGTCCACACACCCACCTCAAGACCTAATTCCTCATCTGAAAAATAGACGTGAATATGCTGCTCAGGTAAATCAGACTGAAAGTCTTTCGGGTTCAGTTCCATGGGTTCCAGACCGGCAGGTCCGTCCTTTTCAAGGCGAATTATTTTTGATTTCTGGTTCATTCAGTTTCTCTGGTGTCTCAATTTAAAAACATCTTCTGGACTAAAAATTGCCGATCTGATTGCCGACAACATGTTCGGCGGCCTGGCTGTGGCGCTTGTTCAGATAAACCATGAGCTGCCCATCTTTCAAATAATAAGACTCACAGGGTGTTGGCCCCCAACCCGGGACATGCCAACAAACCGCTCCGTTCTCATTCACTTCCCATTTTCCAGTGCTCGCAACACCATCCCAAACCTTCAGCAGCGTAAAATCGTCGGCATAGTAAAGCCCGCGTCCGCTTCCCCAGACAACCGTTTTACCCGCCAAATAATCCTCGGTTTGCTTGCGATTGAATAACCCGTCCCAAAAATCCTCAACCGGTTCAACGCCGGTTAAAAGCGTGGTTGCATTCCCGAACAACGGGCATTCCAGACGGTTACCGGATTCAATTTCAGGCGCAGGCATACTGCGACCCTGCTGCAAAACACTAATGCTGACGCCATCACTTAAATAAGGTTCACAAGGCAATTCGCCCCAGCCAGATACATGCCAACACAGCGCACCTTCTTCCGTTGTGGACCACTTCCCGTGCTCACATTTCCCCTGATAGAGAGCCGCCAAGCGACCCGACTCAGAATAAAATATCTTTCGATCGTCTCGGTTTTGAGTTTTATCCGAGATGTACAGATAGAGATCGTAGCGACTTAACGGTGCCGGCGACTGAGCCCAGGAGGCGGTCGGTAGAACCCATATCACGCCCAGTATCAGCATCCCGACACGGGACTTGCATCCGATCATTGAAACACTCGTTTCTGCATTAACCATACAAAATTCTGACGGAGCATTACCACATTGTCAAC
>JBCCGE010000135.1:0-7141 GCA_039029455.1 Pseudomonadota bacterium
CAGAAAAATATAATCAGCGGCGGAGTTCGCGGCTTTCTCGAACATTTCCGGGTTTGAACCGGGTACTGCGAGTTCACTGCGCTGCAGTCGAGCGGGTGCGGGGGTGACCTCGAAAAAACTCATCGAACGCTCCGAAAGGGTATTGTTTCAGGCGCTGATGTTGGTATAAGTAATATAAATAGTAAAATTTATGTTTATTATCAAAAGAATCAGTATTCACTTATTCGATATGAGCGAATCCAACGGCGGTGGCATTTTAAGAATCGCTCGGATACGTCCGGAGAATATTTCACATCAATTCTTACGGATAAAAAAAACCGGGGTGTATCCCCGGTTTTTTTGCAGCCTTTTCAGCGAATTGGAGCTAGTTTTTAGATTTATCGACAATTTTCGATTCGCCGATCCAGGACATCATGTCGCGCAGCTTGGCACCCACTTCTTCAATTTGATGTTTCTCCCCGCGCTCCCGAAGTTCAGGAAAACGTTTGCCGCCCTGAGCGTTCTCATCCATCCATTCACGGGCAAATTCTCCGGACTGAATTTCAGTAAGAATCTTTTTCATTTCGGCTTTGGTTTGTTCGTTGACTACGCGTGGACCGCGCGTAAGATCGCCAAACTCTGCGGTATTGGAAATTGAATAACGCATGTCGGCGATGCCGCCTTCGTACATCAGATCGACAATGAGTTTCAATTCGTGCAGACATTCGAAATATGCCATTTCAGGGGCGTATCCGGCCTCGACCAGGGTTTCGAATCCGGCCTGAACCAGCGCGGTGGCGCCGCCACACAGTACAGCCTGTTCGCCAAACAAGTCGGTTTCGGTTTCTTCCTTGAACGTGGTCTGGATGATCCCGGCTCGTCCGCCACCAACCCCGGATGCATAAGCGAGCGAAAGGTCGAGCGCATTTCCGCTCGCATCCTGATGGATTGCCACCAGACAGGGCACACCGGCACCGCGCTCATACGTCGAACGCACCAGATGCCCAGGACCTTTGGGCGCAATCATCACCACGTTGACGTCATCTTTGGGTTCGATATAGCCAAAGTGAATATTGAATCCGTGTGCGAACGCGAGCGTCTTGCCCGCGGTCAGGTTCTCAGCCACGTCCTGCTTGTAAATCGCGCCCATAAGTTCATCGGGACACAGCATCATTACAATATCTGCCTGGGAGACTGCATCGGCAACCTCTGCTACCGCCAGTCCGGCGTTTTCAGCCTTAGTTCGAGACGACGAACCCTCGCGCAATCCGACGACCACATCGCAACCGCTGTCCTTGAGATTGTTTGCATGTGCATGGCCCTGTGAGCCGTATCCGATGATGGCGATTTTTTTACCGCTGAGGACGTCCATATTGGCGTCTTTGTCGTAGTAGATTTGCATGGTTCTGTAAATTTAAGTCAATTCTGGGTGGTTTCTTTTCAGGACAAAGCGGGATCGATCGTGACCGTCGCGATGTCGTCAGATTTTAAGTGCGCGCTTCCCCCGGCCGATTCCGGAAATACCTGACCGCACAACTTCAATAATTTCGATATGGGCCAGTGCTTCAATAAACGCATCGACTTTCTCGCTGTTGCCGGTCATTTCGAGCGTATAGGATGAATCGGTGACATCAATGATACGGCCACGGAAAATATCGATCAGGCGCTTGATTTCTTCACGCTGATCGTTGCCATCGGCGACAACTTTTACCAGCATCAGCTCGCGCTCGATGTGCTGTCCGTCGGTCAGATCGATAAGCTTTACGACTTCAATCAGTTTGTTCAACTGCTTGGTAATCTGTTCGATGATCTGATCGGTGCCGCTGGTGACGATTGTCATTCGGGACAGTGAAGGATCGTCGGTCGGGGCGACGGTCAGTGATTCAATGTTGTATCCGCGGGCAGAGAACAGGCCGGCTACCCTCGATAAGGCGCCGGATTCATTTTCAAGCAGAACGGAAATTATATGTCTCATTACGCCAACTCCCGTTCCTGCTGTTCTTCCTGTCCCGGCTTTAGGTGCATCTCGTTGTGACCTTTGCCGGCGGCGATCATTGGGTAAACATTTTCGGTGTGATCAGTCATCACATCAACGAAAACCAGACGGTCCTTCATCGCAAATGCTTCCTGCAAGCCTGATTCGAGATCCTGGGGTTTGTCGATCAGCATGCCGACATGACCGAAGCTTTCAGCAACCTTTACAAAGTCGGGCAGTGCGTCCATGTAGGAATGGGAGTATCTGCGGTCGTAGAAAAATTCCTGCCACTGACGAACCATACCCATGTATCGGTTGTTCAGGTTCACCACCTTGATCGGCAGGCCGTATTGCAGACAGGTCGACAGCTCCTGAATGCACATAATGATCGAGGCGTCACCGGTTATACAGGCAACGACCGAGTCGGGATTGCCCAACTGAATGCCCATTGCCGCCGGAAGTCCAAAACCCATGGTGCCCAGACCGCCCGAGTTGACCCATCGTCGGGGCCGATCAAACTGATAGTGCTGAGCCGCCCACATCTGGTGCTGACCGACATCAGATGCGACAAACGCTTCACCATTTGTAATGTTGCAAATAGTTTCCACCACATGCTGGGGTTTTATGACAACGTCACTTTTCTCGTAGGAGAACGATTTTAGTGAACGCCACTCGTCAATCTGTTTCCACCAGTCGTCAACAGCAGGGCGGTCAATTTCATCAGTTCGCGCTTTCAGCAGGGGCAGCATCTGGGTCAGTACCTCTTTGCAGTCCCCAACGATTGGAACTTCAACCGCAACGTTTTTGCCAATTGATGACGGATCAATGTCGATCTGGATGATCCGGGCGTTTGGTGCGAACTTGGCGAGTTCACCGGTAACGCGGTCATCAAAGCGAGCGCCAATTGCGAACATTACATCGCAGCCGTGCATTGCCATATTGGATTCATAAGTGCCGTGCATGCCCAGCCATCCGAGATAATTCGGGTTGTCCGGATCAATCGAACCAATGCCCATGAGGGTGCTGGTGCTCGGAAATTTGAGCAGATCAACCATCTCTCTCAGCGGTTCCGACGCCTCACCGAGGACGACGCCACCGCCCGTGTAAATAATTGGGCGCTTGGCCTGCAGGAGAAGATCAACTCCGCGCTCAACCTGCTTAGCGTGTCCACGTGTCTGCGGCTGGTAAGACCGCATATCAACATTTTCGGGATAGTGGTACTCGGCTTTCTGCGCGGTGAGATCTTTCGGTACATCCACGACCACCGGACCAGGTCGACCCGAGTGCGCCAGATAAAAAGCCTTTTTCATAGTGGTGGCGATGTCGTTGACGTCCTTCACCAGAAAGTTGTGTTTCACACACGGTCGTGTGATACCGACCGTATCCACCTCCTGAAAAGCGTCATCACCGATCAGGTGTGACGGCACCTGAGCGGTGATCACCACCATCGGAATAGAATCCATAAATGCAGTGGCTATTCCCGTGACGGTATTGGTTACGCCGGGTCCGGACGTCACCAGGACGACACCGGTCTTGCCTGTTGAGCGGGTATATCCGTCGGCCGCATGGGTTGCGCCCTGCTCGTGGCGCACCAGGATATGGCGCACTTCGTCCTGCTTGTACAGGGCATCGTAAATATGAAGGGCAGCGCCGCCCGGATAGCCAAAAATATACTCGATACCCTCGTCTTGGAGACATTTAACGAGAATATCCGCGCCTGTAAGCTCCACTTTTCACCTCAGCATAGAAAAAAAGTCCGGCTCGCGACCGGACCCTCGCGCTACCGGAGATCCGGACGCGTTGGAATCATGTGGTTACATGATGCTGTAACCAAACTGTAATGCGGCGGAGTATAGCTAGAATTTAAGTGATATTCCAAGGATTTACGTGCTGATGCTGAGTAATTTCCAAATACTTAAGATTGAAAAAATTAACGTTGAAGGTTTGCTCTCACCGGGTCCGTGATTCAACCGGTCAGCGCACGGTGTTCGGTTAGAATCGGACTATGCTTGGGCTGTCAAAAAAGAAACAGGACATCCTCTCAACTATGGGAGTGACGATCTGGTCGTGTCGGAATGATCCGGTGCCCGACTCCACACCCGAGCCGGATCCATCTCCCGAACTCGATCAGGTTCTGATACTTGAGATCGCAGGCATTTTTTACAGCGAAGTTGGTGTGCCGTCTAACGCTGATGAATCAGCAGCCGAAATATTGACGCAGGACAATGCCGCTGTGGCTGAGTTCGATGACCGTTATGAGCGCAGTCCCGATCCGTTAAAACGAGCATGGCAGTCTGTGGAGGCCTGTCGGCGACATTCGCGGCAGCGGACGCAGATTAACAAGGTAACCGACGAGGCCGAGAGATCCATTCGATGGATGTTTATCGATGAAAAGGCGGGAGCGAAGGATGAGGGTCAAGCAACCGCTCGCAACAGTGAGGACGGACCGCTGCTTGACGCGATGATTGCCGCCCTGGGTGTCAATCGGCAAGAGGTTTATATCGCCCGTGCTATGAATTATCCGCTCTCTGAAAATCCTGATGACGGCAGAGTGGAGATTAAATCCTGTGACCAGTTCATGCAGCAACAGATCGAATTGATTGCGCCCGACATTATTGTTGTTCTTGGACATGATGCGGCTCGCTCGCTGCTTCAAACCGATAAGCCTCTGGAGACTATGCGGCAGTCTACTTATCGCTACGGTGCATTGAATACGCCAATGGTCGTCACTTTCAGTCCGGCGTATCTGCTGCAAAATCCTCCTCAAAAAGCAGAGGCGTGGCAGGACTTGTGGCAGGCCAAACAAATTGCCGGTGTGTGATCGCATAATCGGACAATCGGCTTGAAAATTATTGATCTCGATCTGAGTGATCTGGAACTGATCGAGGGTGAGCATTCCGACTGCGGAAAACTGCGCACCGCGCTTGATGGATCACAGGATTGCTACAAATGCGAAGGTGACGACGGAATACTTGGCGGGTATATGATCTGTCATGTACTTCCGGATGCGATGGAAGTACAGGATTTATGGGTGCGTCCTGCGAAAAGGCGCTCAGGCATCGCGAGGGCTTTGCTGCTGCATCTGGACGCAGTGGCCCGACGGCGTAACATTCCTCAAATCTGGCTTGAAGTCCGGGGAGACAATCGAGCTGCGCAGTCGTTGTATCGACAGTCCGGCTTCATACAGACTGGACTGAGAAAAGGGTACTACGGCCAGACTCGGAGTGTAAGTGAATCCGTCGAATGCGACGCGATACTGATGACCAAAATGCTCTGACTCGTGCGGTCCAGGCCCCGCTAACGATTTACGATCAGCTGTTGACCGAGGTTAAGAATCGATTTCTTAGTCAGGCCATTCCAGATCATCAGGTTGTTGATCGACACATTGAATCGTCTGGCAAGTTCCCATAGTGTGTCCCCGGGCCTTACTTTGTAAATCGTGTCAGAGTCACGAGCGACGACGGAATCACTGCTGTTGCTGGCAAATTCGAATCGACCCCGACTGAGTGGAATTCGCAGGAGCTGTCCCGGGTGTATCAGATTCGAGCTCAGACTGTTTGCCCGTTTTATCGCATCAACAGAAACACCGTGCTTGCGAGCGATGCGCCCGATGAACTCACCTTTCCGAACTCGATGCCGAGCCCATCGCACTCTATCGACAGGGTCCATCGCAAACAGTTTGGATTTGGTGTCTTCGAACTGTTCGAACGGAAGTAAAATGGTATGCGGACCATCCGGAGGCGTAACTCCGCGTTTGTAGGCGGAATTCAGGAAGTGGAGTTCAGAACTGGAAATTCCTGCCAGTGAGGCCACTACGGTGAGGTCTGTCTGGGAAGGAACTTCGAGTGCAGCAAGTGTTGTTGTATTGGGTATCGACTTGAGATTGATGCCGTATTTTTCCGGATTATCAATTATGTTTCTGACCGCGAACAACTTGGGCACGTACTCTGTCGTTTCCTTGCGAAGATCGAGATCACTGTAGCGAGTGGACCTGCCTGTTGCCTTGTTCTGTCTGATCGCCCGTCGGATATTTCCCTCGCCTGCGTTGTAGGCTGCGAATGCCAGTTCCCAGTCACCGTTGAACTCATCGCGTAGATAAGTCAGGTACTGTAATGCGGCATCAGTGGAACGAATCAGGTCTCTGCGTCCATCCATCCACCAATCCTGCCGAAGTCCAAAACGTCGTCCGGTTGCGCTGATGAATTGCCAGATCCCCGCCGCTTTTGATCGGGACGTGGCGTCGGGTCTGAATGCGCTTTCTATAGCAGGCAACAGCGCCACTTCAGAGGGCATGCCGGCATTTTCAACCTCTTCCAGAATATGCGGCAAAAACCAGTAGGCCCGTTTTGCCAGGCGCTCGAAATATTTGGGGTGTCGTGCGTACCAGTCTTCGAACTGGAGTCTCAGTTTTGGCGAGTTCTCCAGATTGCCGAGTGAAAAGCCGCGGCGAAGTCGACTCCAAAGATCGATATCGACGACGCCCGTCTGATCGAGTCCGGTGTGTTTCTCAGATTCTGCAATTGAGTTTGAATCTGCACCGGTCTCCGCAATCGACGCATCCGATACGGATTCATCAGTGCCCTCAGATCCAGTAGATGTCGATTCCAAACCGCTTTCATCGGATTCGGTAGTCTCGGTTTCCGTTTCTGTCGATGGCTGTGATGATATTTGTTCGGGAGTGGTATCGAGTTCGATGCGGGCCGGGTCCGCAAAAGGAATCTCAGATGATGCAGGATCCAGTGCAGCCGGGTCGGTCTGCTCGGTCAGATTGGTGGGGTCCGCGAGTGGATTGCTGTCCTCTGTTGAAGACTCAGCCACGGACTCTTCTGCAGTTTGCAGAGAGGTGCAGCCCGCGGCAAATGCCAGCAGGATAATGATCGGAATGCCGGTCAATCTAAGAGGTGTGGGGGCAATCATAGCGCGGGGATACTAAGTGGGCGAAGGGACCAGCGTCAATAACCTCTGCAACTGAGCAGTTACACAGGATTGCAAAGGGGTGTGTAGAGTATCGAGGTGATCGATTATAATTCCGCCCCCAATTTTCTGTTGTTTAGATCGAGGAGTTCCTGCAAATATGACGAAAACAGAAACATAAAAAGTTAATTCCGACGTTTCGCCGTTCAACAGCATCGTCAGGGTATGTACAAAAAAATGATAGTGAGGATGGGTATATATAAGGGCTGGAGG
>JBCCGE010000136.1:0-7131 GCA_039029455.1 Pseudomonadota bacterium
AGTGTACTCCAAATCGCGTGGAACGTCACATATGCGATAAACAAAACTTTCCAAATTTTGATGGATCTTGTAGAGACCATAATACGACTGAGTTGATCGGCGAAGAAATCAGTCAGATCGCACGACTGGCTCGTCTGAAAACCGATCCAGAACGATCCGAGTTCTACGCCGATCAACTCAGTCGTATTATGGATCTTGTAGAGACCATGAATAAAATTGACACCGAAGGTGTGGAACCCATGGCGCATCCACAGGACGCAGCGCTGCGACTCCGGGCTGATGAAATTACCCAGACAAACCACCGAGACGATTACCAAAAAGTTGCACCAAAAACCCAGGACGGGCTTTACCTGGTTCCAAAAGTCATTGAATAAGACTTTTAAATCATGCAGTTGTATTTGTTATTTAATCTATAGATTTACCATTAGTTCCCATGATTGAGCATACCCTGACCGATCACGCAAAGGCGTTGCGAGACGGCAGTTACAGCAGTGTCGAGTTGACCCAGGCATATCTGGATCGTATCGAGGCACAAGGCGATCTGAATGCCTTTATTACCGTGACACCTGAAAAGGCTCTGGCAGAAGCCGAGGCCGCAGACAGTCGATTAGCAAGCGGCGATGGCCATTTGCTGACCGGTATACCGATTGCACAAAAAGATCTGTTTTGCACTCAAGGCGTCCTGACGACCTGTGGATCGAAGATTCTGCATAATTTTGAGTCTCCCTATGATGCGACTGTGGTTCGCAAACTGAGTGACGCAGGGATGCCGATGCTGGGAAAAACCAATATGGATGAGTTCGCGATGGGATCATCCAACGAAACCAGCTATTTTGGACCGGTAAAAAACCCCTGGGATCGGAACACTGTACCCGGGGGCAGTTCGGGCGGTGCAGCGGCTGCGGTAGCGGCGCGACTGGCGCCGGTTGCAACAGCGACAGACACCGGCGGCTCTATCCGTCAACCGGCAGCGTTTTGTGGCTTAACAGGCATCAAACCCAGCTACGGTCGAGTTTCCCGATACGGAATGATCGCATTCGCGTCCTCTCTGGATCAGGGCGGCGTAATTTCAAAAACCGCCGAGGATGCCGCGCACATTCTTCAGGCGATGAGCGGATTTGACCCCAGAGACTCAACCTCACTGTGTCAGGATGTGCCGGATTATGCGTCCGCATTGACCGATTCAATCGCCGGAAAAACCATTGGTTTACCTCGGGAATTCTTTGGTGATGGGATCGACGAGAATGTTGCCCGCGCGGTGCAGGACGCTATTCAGGTTTTTGAATCCATGGGAGCGAAAACAGTCGAGGTTGAATTGCCCAACAGTGAGGTTGGAATACCCTGTTACTACGTATTGGCTCCGGCGGAGGCTTCATCGAATCTCTCGCGGTTCGACGGTGTTCGCTACGGTTATCGATGCGATGATCCAATCGATCTGATCGATATGTATGAACGATCAAGAGCGGAAGGTTTCGGAGACGAAGTCAAGCGCCGGATAATGATCGGCACTTATGTGCTGTCCTCGGGATATTACGACGCTTACTACATAAAGGCGCAGCGACTGCGTCGGATGATTTCAAATGATTTCAGTCGCGCGTTTGAAAAATGCGATGTCATTGTCGGGCCGACTGCACCGACTACGGCGTTTGTGATCGGAGAAAAGAACGACGATCCAGTGGCCATGTATCTGAACGATATTTTTACTAATTCGGTCAACCTTGCAGGACTTCCCGGCATGTCTCTGAACGCGGGATTTGATCATGACAACCGCCCTATCGGGCTTCACCTGATTGGGCGATACCTGGATGAATCGACCATTCTGAACTTTGCTCATCAGTACCAGCAGGAAACCGATTGGCATCGCAGAATGCCGGGAGGTTTGGGGCTGTGAGTAGCGCTTGGGAGAGTGTTATTGGACTGGAGGTGCACGTTCAACTCAGCACCCGATCCAAGATTTTTTGCGGCGCCTCAATTGCATACGGCGCAGAACCCAATACACAGGCCTGTGACGTCAGCATTGCACTCCCCGGGGTACTTCCTGTGATGAACGCCGAGGCGGCTCGACTCGCGGTGAAATTTGGATTGGCGATTGGTGCAGAAATTAACCAGCGGTCAATTTTCGCACGCAAAAACTACTTCTACCCTGACCTTCCCAAGGGCTACCAGATCAGTCAATTTGAACTTCCGATCGTCGGTCTGGGCTCAATGGACATTGATATTGATGGCAAACCCAAAACCATCGGCATCACTCGGGCTCATTTGGAAGATGATGCAGGAAAATCACTGCATGAAGATTTTCACGGCAGCACCGGAATCGATCTGAACAGGGCCGGCACGCCTCTACTGGAAATTGTATCTGAGCCCGATATGCGCTCTGCTTCTGAAGCTGTTGCTTACTTGCGAGCACTTCACAGTTTGGTTCGTTATCTGGAAATATCCGATGGAAACATGCAGGAAGGCTCGTTTCGGTGTGACGCCAACGTTTCGGTGCGTCGCGCCAATGATACAGAGCTGGGTACCCGGGCTGAGCTGAAAAATATTAATTCGTTTCGATTTGTTGAAAAAGCTATTAACTTCGAAATCGAACGTCAGATTGAGCTCATAGAGGACGGTGGCGAAGTGGTTCAGGAAACCCGTCTGTACGACTCCGATAAAGACGAAACCCGTTCGATGCGAAGCAAAGAAGAAGCGCACGACTATCGGTATTTCCCGGATCCGGACCTGCCGCCGCTGATTTTATCGGATGAACTTGTCGAAGAGATAAGGTCCTCACTGCCAGAACTACCGGCAGCCCGACTGGAGCGCTTTGTCCACGAATTGTCGCTGTCAAACGAAGACGCAGTAAAAATCACTCAGGATAAGGACACCGCGGATTATTTTGAAGCCCTTGTCGATAGCGGCACTGAGGCAAAGATCGCCGCAAACTGGGTGCTGGGGGATCTTGCCGCAGCTCTAAATGCATCCGACTGTGAAATCGGAGTCAGTCCGGTGTCTCCATTACAACTTTCCCAAATGTTGTCCAGAATCAGCGATGGCACTATCTCCGGAAAAATCGCAAAAGAAGTTTTTAATGCGATGTGGAATGGCGAGGGGGACGCTGATGACATCATTGAATCACGCGGGCTCCGGCAAATCTCAGATTCCGGAGAGCTGGAAAAGATTGTTGACGAAATTCTTTCGAACAGCGAACAACAGGTGCAGCAGTTTAAGGATGGCAATGAAAAAGTCCTTGGCTTTTTTGTAGGCCAGATCATGAAGGCCACTCAGGGCAAAGCAAACCCACAACAGGTTAACGAGATATTACGAAAGAAACTCGACTAACCCATCGATTTAGGGTAAAACGCTTCAGGACACGCGGGCCTGTAGCTCAGCTGGATAGAGTACCTGGCTTCGAACCAGGTGGTCGGGGGTTCGAGTCCCTCCGGGCCCGCCATTTCTGATTGCGTCTTACCTCTAACCTGCCTTCATTCCGATAGAACTGTGCGTATTCGGCATAGTGTGCTGGGCAGTGTACAAGACCGGGGACGTTCCAGACGAAATTGTAATCCAGGAAGTGCAATGAACGAACCAACCGCAACCCGAACGTGTCCTCGGATATGCAACTGATCCTCGCTTCCTCATCAAAATACCGACGACGACTTTTGCGCAATGCAGGTCTTGAGGTCCTCAGTCACTCTCCAGACACCGACGAATCACCCTTGCCGTCCGAGTCTTGCAGAACTCTGTCTCGTCGATTATCCGAGCAAAAAGCGCGTGCCGTGTCGAAACATTATCCGGGTTCCTTGATCATCGGTTCCGATCAGACTGCTGCAATAGGTTCCATTCTGATCGGCAAACCCGGAGACCATCAAACTGCATTCTCTCAACTTTCCCGGGCCTCCGGAAAATCCATGAAACTGTTTGCCAGTGTCGCGTTACTCAATACTGTCACAGATACAGTGCAGTGCCATACCGAGACGGTTAGGGTCCGATTCAGAATCCTGACGGATCAACAGATCGATCAATACCTGTTGGACGATAAACCCTATGATTGCTGCGGATCGCTGAAAGTTGAGTCTAGTGGCATACGCTTGCTGAAATCTGTCGAGTCCAATGATCCTAATGCAATAATTGGCCTGCCTTTGATCGCGCTGGTGTCGATGCTGCACGCGGAAAATTATCCGCTATAGGTTAACGCTTTGTAGAATCAAACCTCAGCGCTGACTCGAAACTGGCCGTCTCTGAGCCTATTAATCTGGTCACGAACAGCTGCCGCCTGCTCAAATTCCAGATTTTTCGCATGTGCATACATCTCTTTCTCAAGCTTTTTGAGTACTTTCCCCAGTTGTTGAGGAGTAGCGACGCTGTAGCTGTCATCCTGTTCTGCTACCATGCGGTCGTTGGCTTCAATAACCCACGCATTATCATTCGCTGAGACCCCGTCAATTATGTCCTTGATAGGTTTGACGATAGACCTGGGCTGTATGTTGTGTTCCAGATTGTGCGCAATCTGCTTTTCACGACGGCGTTCTGTTTCGTCCATTGCGGCCTGAATGGAATCGGTCACCGAGTCCGCATAGAGAATCACTCGACCATCAACGTTTCTGGCCGCCCGGCCAATTGTCTGAATCAACGATCGGGTTGATCTCAGAAAACCCTCTTTGTCTGCATCAAGTATTGCAACCAGAGACACCTCAGGAATATCCAGCCCTTCCCGCAGAAGATTGATACCCACCAGGACATCAAACAAACCTTTTCTGAGATCTCTGATTATTTCTACGCGCTCAACAGTATCGATATCTGAGTGCAGATAGCGAACTTTGACCTGGTGCTCGTGCAGATACTCGGTCAGATCTTCGGCCATACGTTTGGTGAGTGTCGTCACCAATATCCGTTCACTGCGCCGGACTCGGGCCTGAATTTCAGACAACAAATCGTCAACCTGTGCTGCGACGGGTCGTATTTCCACTTCAGGGTCCACAAGCCCGGTCGGTCTGACAACCTGCTCCACCATTTCCGGATTCTTTTGTTCCTCGTACGGCCCGGGAGTTGCGGACACAAACACGGTCTGAGGCATTAAATGCTCAAACTCGTCAAACCTGAGCGGTCTGTTGTCCATAGCAGATGGCAATCTAAACCCGTATTCAACCAGGTTCTCTTTTCTTGATCGGTCGCCCTTGTACATGGCGCCGATTTGAGGAATCGTAACGTGGCTCTCATCTATAAAAAGAAGGGCATTTTTTGGCAGATACTCAATTAGCGTGGGTGGCGGCTCTCCGGCGCTCCTGCCCGACAAGTATCGCGAGTAGTTCTCGATTCCATTGCAGTAACCCAGTTCATACATCATTTCCAGATCGTACATTGTTCGCTGCTCGAGTCTCTGGGCTTCAACCAACTTGCCCATTTCACGTAAATACGATAAGCGATCACGCAGCTCCTGTTTGATATCTTCGAGCACATTAACTACAGTTTCCCTGGGAGTCACGTAGTGACTTTTTGGATAGACAGTGATCCTTTTCAGCTTTTCTTCTACGGTTCCGGTCAGTGGATCAAATCGAGAAATAGCGTCAATCTCGTCGCCGAAAAGCTCTATTCGTATCGCCAGCCGTTCTGACTCCGCCGGGTAAATATCAATAACATCCCCCCTCACCCGAAAATTGCTGCGCCGCAATTCCAGATCGTTTCGGGTGTATTGCAACTCCGCAAGCCGCTTTAAGATTGCTCGCTGATCGATCTGATCTCCCTGTTTCAGATGCAGAATCATGTTGTGATACGCCGCTGGGTCACCCAGTCCGTAGATCGCGGAGACTGTGGCCACGATAACAACATCCTGACGCTCCAGAATCGCCTTCGTTGCCGACAACCTCATCTGATCGATATGATCGTTAATGGACGCGTCTTTCTCAATATAGGTGTCCGAGCTCGGAACGTAGGCTTCCGGTTGATAGTAGTCGTAGTAGGACACGAAATACTCAACGGCATTATTTGGAAAAAAATCCCGCATTTCAGAATACAGCTGAGCCGCGAGTGTTTTGTTATGAGCCATTACCAGTGCCGGTCGTCCGGTCTGCGCAATGATATTAGCCATCGTGTAGGTTTTTCCGGATCCGGTTACGCCCAGAAGCGTCTGAAAAGCCTCTCCGTGTTGAATACCGTCCAACAGTGACGCAATCGCCGCAGGTTGGTCGCCTGAAGGTTCGTAGTCACTCGTAAGTTGATAATGTGACTGATTTTTATTCATCCGTCGGATCGAAAAGTCAAAGGTTTGAATTGAGATATCCGCACCGGAATTGTGCGAAAGCTCACAGAAGCAGGAGATGTTTTGCCGCCATAATTGCTTTCGCAATCATACGAGAAAGGACTCACCTGTGGAATATCCGCAATGTCGCCTGAAGGCTGGATTTACACTTATAGAATGCATGGTCGTACTGCTGATCGTCGGTATTGTTGGTGTCTATGCAGTACCTGCATTCGCCAAACTGATGTCAGGACGTCAGATCGCCAACGCCGCTGATTCACTCCATCGGACGATTAAACTTGCACGCTCTGAAGCAGTGATCCGGGGGCGACCAATACGAATTTGTGCATCTATCGATGGAGCTCGGTGCAGTGGCAATCGGGACCTCGGTGTCGGCTGGATAGCCTATGTGG
Source organism: Pseudomonadota bacterium (assembly GCA_039029455.1). Classification (GTDB taxonomy): domain Bacteria; phylum Pseudomonadota; class Gammaproteobacteria; order Arenicellales; family Poriferihabitantaceae; genus JBCCGE01. Next base: position 6,631 of record JBCCGE010000136.1, read on the forward strand.
ACCTTTCGCCACAGCGATTCCGACACCAAATGGATCCGATTGTCACTGTTCAGTCGCCAATGAAACACCTCAGCATTCTTTATAACCGTGCAACGGAGATTTTGATCAATGCACACGGCCGCATTGGGCTGAACGGATCCGTAAATATTTGTGATAACCGAAAACTGCATCCTCCGATGCGGCTAGTCGTCGTGCATTCCACCCGAATTCGAAAATCTGAGCGTGGAACGTCTTGTCCAGCTGTTTGAACCCCTTGCAGACAAAATTTCAGGCAATGACTTTTGTTAGGGTCCGAATAGAGTAGCGATCGCTAATCGTGTGGATAGAGCGGGGACAAAAAAAGCCGCATATGCGGCTTTTCTTATTTCGTCCGCATTTCGCTCAACCCAATTCAAGGGTAAGTGCGACAAACGAAGAAATTTAAACTGGCTCCCCGGGACAGACTCGAACTGCCGACAGGGTGGTTAACAGCCACCTGCTCTACCAACTGAGCTCCCGGGG
>JBCCGE010000137.1:0-7130 GCA_039029455.1 Pseudomonadota bacterium
AGAAAAGAAAAAGATTTATTCGTTACAACTCTTCAATGCTAACGTTGCTCAGCGTCATTGTGCGTGGCGAGTTTGTGCTGCTGACCGCAACCTGAAACTGAACCCGAATTTCGGTCATGCATACATTACTTGTGAGGTCGAAACTGTAGGACCCTGGAGATTGGTCAGATTCCGGTGGTTCAAAGCTGGCACTGCTTTGCGGGGTCCAGTTGCTGCCTGAACCCAAAGCATCAAAAGTCGCGCCGTCATCGCTGTCATCATCAACGTCGATTGCCAGTACCGCATTTGCCGGGATTCCCTCACCATCTTCCCATTGACCCGTAATCAACTGACAGGTTTGCGTTACGCAGTCGTAAATAACGGCGATATCTGTATCCGTCTCCTCATCATTAGTCACTGACTGGGTTGAGATCGAGGTTCCACAACTGAGGGGTTGTGCGCCCATATCAGTTGTCGTAGCGTGGGCTGGCAAAATTACGGATGACACTTTGGGGCTTTTCCATGCAATAGGTGTGGCTCCTATGGCTGCACCGGACAGGATCGACTGCTTCAGCAGTTTCCTGCGCTCACTCTCTTTTTCCGATTGTTTCATGACTATTTCACTGTGATTGATTGTATTAAAGAATTTCTGTTGGTTCCGACTATTTAGCGGGGCCAATCGGGGACAGACCACTGTCAAAAGTGGTCTGTCCCCCAACTATTTCTTAGCTGATCTGCATACCGTCAAAATCCGTCGAGACCTGAACTATACAGCCCTCTGTGCAGGTCTGGGTCGAGGTCAATGAGCCGGAAATCACACCACCCACGATACTTCCGGTTGCGCTATTGACGATCGTACAGTCCCCGTCGTCGGTACCATTAACCGGAATAGAGACTGAAGAATTTATAGTACCGTCCGGAGCCACAATGCCATTGAACTGAACGCCGAACAGTTCGATTGAGCCATCCATATTGACAATCACCTCCGCTGAGGTGGGGATCAAGGTTGATGTGTCCGTGCAGTTCCCTTCGAAGTTTCCCGGATTGCTCAAATTGACCGAATAGGTTCCCGCGAAAGGACTGGGGCCTGACGGTGGTGTTGTTGTCGCGTGGGCAGGCAGCACAATCGAATCTATTACCGGCGCTTGCCATTTTGCGGGAGCAATCTGGCTCGCGCCAGCTGCTGCGCCGGACAAACCGGCAATCCTGATTAACGCCGATCGACGTTTTTGACGTTGTGAATCACACACTTTCATTTGCAGAAAGACCCTCCGAAAAGTATTTATGATGATAAGAATCTGGCAGCCGGTGCCAGAGAACAACTGTATTAGAACAATTCCTTAGGTTCAGAACTTGATGAAAATCTAATGGATGGTCTTCAACGCCATTTGCTGAAATTCCGCTGTTTGCAGAACAGGAGCGAAAGCAGGGTCACATTCACAATAGGGCAACACGTTGAAGCCGTTGTCGTATGACGCCTGCAACCGCTGCAGGGCCAGCGTTTCATTCCCGCACAACATCAGCAACTGGGCCTCTTTGTAGGTGAATTCACTGTCTCCGGGCATCAACATTACGCGTTGCCGGACCAGCTTTTCCAGTACGTCATTGGCTCCAACCAGGTCCTTCTCTATGATCAGAACCAGTGCACGCGACAATCGGGAAAAGTTGTCCTTGGGATCATCCTGGATACCCTGATTGAGCTCGACTATAGCCTCGTCCTTCTTTCCCAGTTGCCACATCGCGTATCCACGGTAATAGCAAAAATAAGGCGAGTCATGCGCGGGTACAAGTTGAAGAAACTGTTTCCACTCACCCGTATAGATTAAGCCCGTAGGTGGATCACCAACTTCTGCAAAAATCAGAGGATACAGAGAATGTGACTTCTGGAGCGACTGATTGGACTCTTCGATTCGGCCCAGATAACGCAGCACGTAAGAGTGTGCATACCAATACTCCGCTTGCTCGGGATCCCGTCCAATACTCTCAGTGGCCAACTTCAGCGCCTCAGAGCTCTTGCCGAGTTCCGTCATGAAGATTATTTGCGTCATCCGAGCAAAACTGCAATTGGGCTCCAGCTGAATCGCGTTATCGACCGAACGCATAGCCAGATCAACCCAGAATCGTCCGTTTCCACCGGCCCACATATTTTCATAATAGGCCCATCCAAGTTCTGTCCAGGCGCCGGCGAAACCGGGATCTATCTTCACTGCTTCTTCCAGAAGTGCCTGTGCGACATTGCCCTCGCGTTCAGTGTGTTCTGCCAGCTTCCAGTTTGCTTCGCGGTAAAGACGATACGCATCAGGATCCCCGCTGTCACCTGGTGACAGGTTTCCCTTTCCGAGACACAACGACAATCGACTCGCAATTTCATCCGACACAGTATTCAGATATTTCGCTCTATCGTCGGGATGGGAGTTGCGCATCAACGGCTTCAGGTCATAAAACCCCAGCGTCACTCTTTGGTTGTCTGAGAGCATCTTTAGATCAGCACGAAAAAACGCGGGATCACCGTTTCGATCGGGAACGAATGCAGTGTTCAGAACACTGTCATGCCCGATATCATTGCTGTTGCTATCTGACTGACCAGCCCCATTCGATTTATTCACCTGCGAATCACCATTCAGCACGATGCCAGGCACGCACTCAAGTCGAGAAGTGATTGCTGTGGCAAGTTCTCTCCAATCTCTCCATTTTGTTCTAATTTCGTCGGTGCAACCAAAACATAAACCAAGATTAACGATCGCATCAAAGTGGACAGATTTAGTTTCCGCTTTCCCGGGGACTACCGGGAAAATCTCATTGACGGTGTTTTTGGCAATTGAACGTATGCCGTTGACGCCCTTTGAATGCACACTAAATGTTCCGGAGAATCTGAAACCGCGACCGTACTGTGTTTTGATGTACTCCGGTGATTCCTTTGATTGTTGCAGTGCTTTTCTCGCCTGGTACACACACCGACTCAGCATCGCATCAGATACTTCTCCGCCGGGCCAAAGCGCGGTGGCGATTTGTGCTTTTGAGAGTACCTGGTCATGGCTCGCCAGAAGCAGGGAGATAAAGTCAAAAACCTTCGGTTCTACCCTTATTTCCTGTTGTCTGAATGACAACTCTCTGGATGCTGTATCCAACACATAGTTATCAAATTTAAATATGTACGCCCCGGACATCGTGTTACTGACTGAAATTTCCTAATGATTGAAAAAACAGAACCTCCCGATTTTTAGTTCTTTTGTCGCGACATTTAAGGTTACTGGAAATTATCCATCGATCCTGCGAACTGCATGTGAATTCTGGGTTTCACGTTTGAAAAAGACCCGGAATAGAAACGTACAGTGAACAAGCGAAACAGCTTGATTTTGTTCGGATTCAGGCACCAGTTCACAAGACACACGTTACCATATGTCGTGGGGCGCGTAATTCACCCAAAAGAATGAAAATATGAACAAAACTTACTCAAATTCCGTCTGAAGTATTTGGGTCTTTTTCGACGCTACAGCATCGCAATGCGCCTCGGGATGTTACCAAGCCAGGGCTTATCGGGTCATCGATACTTTCGGATCCCGCCGGATGTCATTGCAGGGGACTCATATAGAAAGCGGATCAACAGTTCTTTGGGGGTAAACTAGGTTGTGCAGAGTTTTATTTTTTGGCCCGATGCTAACAGCAGACAACAGTGTTCTCGGATTCTTCGCCCATCGTGGGGAGGGAAGATGCGGATTCCGACCAAATAAGCCACTATAGGTGCTTACCGAGATGATTGATCTGTTCTACCGTTCCGTAGCGTTCGATCTGCAGCTGGTCATTTTATTTTTCATCGTCTTTGTGGCCGGTGTTATCCGAGGGTTTCTCGGGTTTGGTTCAGCACTCTTAACCGTGCCGGCAGTTGCCGTGTTGTATGGTCCGACTCAGGCCGTGGTATTCGGTGTCTTAATCGAAATACCGACAACACTGGGCTTGCTGCACGTTGCAGTCCGTGACTCAGAACGCCGAACAGTTGGGTCTATGCTGGTGACTTTCATTGTTTTTGTTCCAATCGGAACGTTGTTGCTCAAGGTTGTAGATCCGGATTTAATGAAAGTTGTTATTTCCGTTCTGGTGCTGGTGATGGTCGGCATGCTCGCGCTACAAGATCGGATGATCTTGTTTCTCTCTCAATTCGGGACACTTGCGACCGGTGCCATCTCCGGGGTTGCGCAGGGCATGACAGGAATGGCTGGTCCGCTGTTCGTCACGGCTCTGCTCGCAAGGGGTGAAAGCGCAGTCCGGACTCGAGGAAATACCGTTGCGCTCGCAGGCGGACTGATTACCGTTTCGGTGATCAGTTTCTCAACGTTTGGATTGATTACAGCTGAAGTTCTTTTTTACACGATTCTTGCATCGCCCTCGATTCTTTTAGGTGTGTGGGCCGGATCAATATTATTTCGAAGATTATCCCATTGGAATCTGCGCCGAATCATTCTTGTTTTTCTTGCCATAACCGCCGTCGTAAGTCTACTTCGATAGAGGTTGTACAACGTGCCAAAATCTTTTGACAGGTTTTCCATCTGTGTAAAAGAACACGTTCCATCCAGGTTTTCGCTTCATTATCAGGAAAACCATTAGATTTTCATCAAGGTTGCGGTCCGGGAAAAACCTATATTAATCGTTCGTAATCAAACCCCTTTGAGATAGCCAAGCGCTCGCAGTTCACTGTGCCACTTGTCCCCGGATACGGCAGGTCTTGTAGTGCAGGATTTAAACGACCAACATCAGGCCAAAAAATGACAGAGAAAAAACATACCAACCGTCGATCCCTCCTAAAAATCTTACCTTCTGTCGGTATTGCAGGCTCAGCTGCATACTGGACGAAGCCCGCCATACAATCGGTTGTGCTTCCGGCACATGCGCAAACATCATCCGGCACCGTTGTTTGTACCGCGTCAATAAGGGTCTCTGACATGAATGACAGTTCCAACCTGGATATGGCTGTGCTTGCGTTTGACCCGGATACCGGTGGATGCAGAATGGAAGCTGTAGCATCAGTGGATGGTGTTTCCGATATTTCCGGGTTTATGGGTAATGTGATATCGGGAATCGATGCGGGAAGTGTGCCCGCTCCCAACTGGGACCATGAAGTTGTCGGTGACACGAACTGGTCCGTAACGCCTGCTTTGGGCGACGACAATACGAGTGAGGGAACGTTTAATCTGGTTGCTACCCGAATAGGCGGTGCAAGCAACGGTCAGCAATACGACGTTGCTCTGAACATCAGTCTGAGTGGCACCAACAATGTCGAAGGTATCGCGGATATTTCTGCAGTCATCCGGCAACGCTAGCGAGAGACAAATACAAATGGTCTTCAGGAAGCAATCGTTCCGGCCAGAAGCTACTTCGATTGTACGAGAAACACTCCCTGCTACCCGGGAACGCAATTAATCTGAAAAAAGATACTCAAAAACAACCGGATGAATAACCATTTAAGTCTGTTTATAGGCTGTCACAGTTTTCATCAAGGGCGATGTTGAAGTTTTCGAAAACGAAAGAACAATTATACGTTCCGTCGCTAGACTTGCCGCCAGACAAAAATGAATCACTGATATGGGCGATCGCTGCCATTGTACCTCCACCCAGACGTATTCCTTCATCGGCCCCTGCAATACTGCTTGAACTTATTGTAGCTTTAGTATCAATGTTCTGCGTCATGCCAACACAGGTGTCAGACGCCGCAGTGCATTCGACATTTGAGCCCAAAAGTTTCAAATTGCCCGATTGTGTAAGTTGAATACTGGCGGCATAGTCGGCGGTGCCGCCGTCGACAGATACAGTGGAATTTTGAATGATGCTGTCATTCTCAGGTCCCTGAGAGGATAAATCGACTCCAATTTGATCACCGCTGGTGCCTCCATTTACGACGACACTCAGATTATCCAGTACCGTTCTTGAGTCGACATTCAGTCCGCCGGAAGTCTGAACGCCCCATTGCCGGGAGGAACCATCAGATACATCCAATGTTAGAAAGTGTGCTGTGAGCTCACTACTGAAGCTGGATACGCCCCATTGAAAGGAGTCAGCATTCGATACAAATGTTTTCGTGTGATTAACGACCAGAACGGATTGATTCCGCGCAAATATTCCGACCTGAACACCGCCACTGTCCAGTTCAATTTCTGAACGTGTAATTTTGGTCTCGGCACCATCGCTCAGAATGCCGACCTGAAAGCCGCCTGCTGACCCGCTTGCTGTGGTAATTGAGACATTGTCGATTTTACTGGAGCCGCCGTCGCTAAAAATACCCAAACTATTCGAGCTGGTGCGCGTGTTCTCTATCGATAGATTGCTGACCGACGTTTCGTCACCAGTTACTATGACAGCAGCTTCAGAGTCTTCAAGGCTTGATCCAATCGACGCCACAAGGCGTGTGACAGTCTTTCCACTGCCCACTAATTCGACAAACGGGTTGAGAATTATCTGTTCGTCTCCGATTTGATATTCCCCGGGAGCGATCAGGATTAGATAAGGGTTGCTCTCGCTTGCATCGGTTATAGAGCCTGCCGTTTCAGCAGGATTGTCAAAGTCTCCACCACTCTTTGCGACTACAATGACATTACGAACTGATCTGGAATCTTCACCAAATAATGGAATCACCACGACCCCGTTTTGAGCGCCTGCTGAGGACGCAAAAAAAATAAGGAAGTAATCAGCGCAATCGATTTTCTGGAATCTATCATTTGATTGGGAAATGTAGGGTGTAATATGTCGATCCAGATTTATGGTTTCCCACGCTGCCAACAAATCGGTACCGGGTAGAAAACTTCATAAGATCAAAGTCTTCAAACATCAGACCCACTAACAGTTGCAGCGGTCCGGGATTCAGGCAGACCAACAGCCGAAAAAGTCTTTCACCTTCGAACCGTGGGTGAGTGATCAATCAATACTAATGACAAGGAGAGAAAATGAAATGGGTATTTGTTCCTATTTTCAAATTAGCGGCGTTCGGTACTGATTTATGTTCGTGAGTGATTTGGGCGATCCGTCCGACCATTGAATTTTTCCTGCTCGCCGGAAATGAATTGGCGTTATCATGGACGAAGCGCATGACCGTAGATTTATCGTTGCTAAACGATAATCGAGACAAATGTACTACTGGATTGCGAGCGTCAGACGAATAGCTG
>JBCCGE010000138.1:0-6746 GCA_039029455.1 Pseudomonadota bacterium
ATCAAAGTTCGTCGGATCCCTTGAAATAGCGTGCAAGCTGCATATCGACGGCAATTTCGAGGGCGAAATTGTTTCTGAAAACATCGTTGAGATTGGCACCAGCGGTGAAGTCAAATCAAAAATAATGGCGAAAAAACTTGTTGTCAGTGGCAAGTTTGTCGGTGATGCAGAATGCGAATCCATCGAATTGACATCCGGTGGCGAGGCCGAAGGCAAGCTGACATCTGCGAGCCTCACTATAGATAGTGAGAGTTCGTTCCAGGGCGAAAGCATCCGCAAGCGTCCCGAAGACATCAAGAAAGCCGATTCGAAGGTTGTTGGTATTGCGTCAGAAAAAAATCCGTTTTCAGAAACTAAGGTCGAGAAAAAGTCCTGACTTTAGTGTCGAATCTGTAGCGGTAAAGAGGGGCCGGTTCGACGATTAGTCCTTCGGTCTGGCCTTCAGTTCCAGTTCAACAACGCTGCTATCGGCTGTTGAAAATAAAACAGTCTGCGTGATGAGATCACTTGCGGTTACCGCAACGGTGCCATCTGCAGATGTTCTGGCAGAAACCGATATTTCCTGCATCCGTGACAGTGTCCTGCTCGGAATCATCGCATGTGAATCGTTGAGGTTGACTGTGACTGGCAGGTCCCCTGCGGTCAACCGCGCTACTGCTACCGGTGCAGGGATCCCGTCGGTACCTCGTGCGACAACAAATACTGCAGTATCGGGTGGTAGTGAGATGCCCTCATCCACAGTCAATCTGACCTCAATGCCGGTTGTGAACCCAGCGACACCGGCCTGATCTTCCTCTGATGGTTGTGTTGATACTGGTTGTTCGCGCAATATCGCTGCAATCATCTGATCTACGCGTTGAACGGAGGTAATATCATCCGCAACAAGATCCTTTAGTGTCTCAAGCCGGACCAGCGCACGATCTCGGTCTCCAGCGGTAAAATCGCCGATAGCACTCATCCACAGGGCGTTCGGGTTTTTTGGATCGACGTCCAGCGCCTCTGCGACAAGCGCTCGTGCTTGATCGGTATACTGATTTCCATTTTCGAGGATGAGTGCATCTGCAAAGCCAGTCAAAATTTCGGGGACACCCGGTCGCAGTCTGTTTAGATTCGCATAGGCGTTTATCGCCTTACCGTACTGACGAATCGACATATATGTCCGCGCTGCCAGCGTCCATCCTTCTATATCGTCAGGCCTTTTATCCAGTACCTGTTCGAGTCGAACCAGGAGCAGCGAGAGTGTTTCCTGATCACCGGGGTCAAGTTCAAGATCAGCAAGTGTGGATTCGATAGAAATCGGCGGGCTTGAGAAAAGCCCCGCCTGCTTTCCAAGATAGTAGTAACCCGCAAAACCGCCGACCGGAATTAGCAGGCAAATGACAATTGAGATCGGAATCCCGATAGGTCTTGTAGACTGAATATCCATGTCCTGCTTATTCAGATCATCCAGCAACTCGGCTTCGATTGCACTTTTGTCATCCTGGTATGACAGACTTTCAGGATCAAGTTCGGCCAGACGCCGGCGGCCGACACGGATATTGTCTTCACGACCGTGGTCCTCGCCCACTCGACGGTTTCCGCGAATTCCAGGCCATAACACGACCGCAGGAATCGCAAGTAAAACTGCAATAGAGATGTAAAGCCACATCTCTATTTTCTCGCGTCTGGCAAATCTTTCTGCAACAGCGAAGCCGCGGTGTCCAGTTCATCTGAAGAATACGAGGTTGGCACATTTTTCGAATCAAATTGGGACTGCTGACTTCGACGAAATCGTCGAAACAGATAGAGCGCCATGAAACAAAAAAGCGCAAACGGCGCGAACCAGAGCACAAGCGTTGAGGCTTTCAAAGGAGGGCGGTAGAGTACGAAATCACCGTATCGTGCGACCATAAATTCAGCGATCTCATCACGGGTCTTGCCCTGTAGTATCAGATCCCTTGTACGCTGCCTCAGATCGCGGGCAAGGTCGGCATTTGAATCAGCGAGGTTCTGATTCTGACAAACCAGACAGCGCAGCTCTGCGATCATGTCCTGGTAGAGACGTCTTTGAGAATCCGTTTCAAATTCCACGATTTCTACTCTCGCATCTGCTGTTGTTACAGCCAAAAACATTGCACAGATTACTGCCAGAGCTGACCACCATGCGCCTGATGCGACAATGTGCAGAGATGATGCGTACACGGCTCGAGTGGATGCTGTTCTGAGTCCGGGCGATTGTTTCATCAGGTTTTACTATCCTGCAGCATACTTCGAATTCGGGGCAACAGGATCTGTTCCATATCCTGTGCCGATACCGGGCCGATATGTTTGTATCGAATCATTCCATGATGATCGATCAGAAATGTCTCGGGGACACCGTAGACACCATATTCAATGCCAATGTTGCCTGTATCGTCTACGGCGATAAGATCATACGGGTTGCCCAGATTCTGCAACCACTCTGCAGCTTCCACTGGCTTGTCCTTGTAGTTTAGTCCAAGTATTGTGATCTCGGATCGTTTTGCCAGATCATTGAACAGGGGATGCTCCTGACGACACGCTACACACCATGACGCCCACACGTTCAAAACCCAGGGTTTTCCAATGAGGTCAGTTGAAGTGATCTGATTGTCCGTCAACAGTCGCTTTGTTGAAAACTCCGGCGCGGGTTTATCAACCAGTACCGAAGGTATTTCACGTGGTTTCAGGTCGAGACCAAGCCACAGAAACCCGCTTACAATCACAAAGGCAATCAGTGGATACCAGAATCGATACAAGTGACCACTCCGTCAGTTAAGTCTCTGCAACAGCTGAGTCCATCACCGGCATGTGTGACCTTGCTTTCTGGCGTCGATAACGTTTGTCCGCCGCAGCGATAAAGCCGCCAAACGCCATTAAAAAGCATCCCATCCAAATCCACCGAATGACGGGTTTATAGTAAATACGCACTGCCCAGGTGTCAGAAGCGTCTATGGGTTCCCCGAGTGCGACGTAAAGGTCGCGCAAGAAGCCTGAATCAATTGACGCCTCCGTCATCGGGTTCTTTTGCACCAGATAAACGCGCTTCTCCGGATTCAGCAGGTTTATTTCCTGACCGTTACGAAAGACCTGAATATCTCCCATTGTCGACTGGTAGTTCGGTCCCATAACAGCGCGGGTCCCCTGAAAAACGAATTCGTAACCCGCTACCCCATATGCATCCGCAGGAGACATTCGAATGTCTTTTTCAACACTGTAGACAGTGGTGAGGGTGACGCCAATTGAAAACATTGCCATTCCAAAATGTGCAATGACCATACCGTAGAATGCTCTGGGTGTTTTGCGCAGACCGCTGATACGTTGTCCGGCACGAGTGCGTTCTGTGATCGCAACCAGATTAACCATTGCGATCCAGATACCCACACTGACCCCAAAGGCCGCCATAACAGAATAGTGGGAAAACAACAGGGGGGTCAGCAGTCCACCGACGACACTCACGCCCATCGAAACCCAGACGCTGCGACCTATCCGAGATATCTGATCGCGCTTCCACCGCACGATTGCACCGATACCTACGAGCAGTGCCAGCGGCGTCCCGAGCAGTGCAAACAAGGTATCGAAATACGGCGGCCCAACGGACAGTTTGCCCCATCCCAAAGCATCATGAATTAGCGGATAGAGCGTTCCGAGCAGGACGCAAAAACAGAGGATGCAAAGCAGCACGTTGTTGAGCAACAGTGTCATTTCCCGTGACACCGATTCAAACTGGATTCGTGAAACCAGAGTTGGGGCACGCCAGGCATAAAGCACCAGTGAGCAGCCCACCACGATAATCAAAAAAACCAGAATAAACAGTCCGCGTTCAGGATCGGTAGCAAACGCATGAACCGAGGTCAGCACGCCTGAGCGGACAAGAAACGTGCCCAGCAGAGAAAGTGAGAACGCCATAACGGCAAGCAGAACGGTCCAGGCTTTGAAAACCCCGCGTTTCTCTGTTGCCGCCAGACTGTGAATCAGTGCAGTACCGACCAGCCAGGGCATGAATGATGCGTTTTCAACCGGGTCCCAGAACCACCATCCGCCCCATCCAAGTTCGTAATAGGCCCACCAGGAGCCGAGGGCGATTCCAATCGTCAAAAAGCCCCAGGCGATGTTGGTCCAGGGGCGCGACCATCGAGCCCAGGCCGCATCAAGTCTGCCGCTGATGAGTGCTGCCACTGCGAAAGCGAAGGCTACTGAAAAACCAACATAACCCATATAGAGCATTGGCGGATGGATGGCGAGCCCGATGTCCTGCAGTAAAGGGTTCAAATCCCGTCCCTCTACCGCAGGCTCTGGCAACAACGCAAAAGGGTTGGATGTGAGCAACGTAAACAACAGAAAACCAATGTTTACCATCGCCATGACCGAAAGCACCCGGGCGACAACAATCTCGGGCATATTGCCAGAAAACAGAGCCACTGCCGCTGTCCATCCGGTCAGCATCAGTATCCACAAAAGGATAGAGCCCTCATGTCCACCCCAGACGCCGGATACTTTATAAATCAGAGGCAGATAACTATTCGAGTGATTTGCGACATAAGCGATAGAAAAGTCGTCCTGTAAAAACGCCTGAGTCAGGCAGATATAGGACACAACCACCAGCATAAACTGCACAATTGCCGCGGGTTTAGCAAAACCGACCCAACCAAAAAGTTGCGGACTGCGTGTGAGCGAGCCAAGCAGCGGTAGGGTCGCCAGCAGCACCGCCACAACAAGTGATGTCGTCAGTGATAGCAGACCAAGATGTGCGGTCATCTCATCAGTAACCTATGAATTCCAAATCAACTGGACGGTGAGCCGTAGTGACTGGCATTGGCATTTTTAAGCGCTTCGCTGACTTCTGGCGGCATATACGTTTCGTCGTGCTTGGCCAGGACTTCATGAGCGACGAACTGACCATTTTCGAGTTTACCCGTTGCAACGATACCCTGACCTTCCCGAAAAAGGTCCGGGAGTATGCCAATAAAGCGGACAGTTACATTTTCCGCTGTGTCTGAAAGATCAAACTCGACACCCAGTCCCGAAGAGTCGCGTACAACACTGCCATCAACCACCATACCGCCTATCCGGAAGGTTGCGCCGGGTGGAACTTCACCTCGCACGATTTGGGACGGGCTGAAAAAAAGATTGATGTTTTGCTGTAAGGACACCAGAGCAATACCCACAGCCAGACTGACGCCTGTCACCAGCAACCCAATGAGAATCAACCTCTGTTTTCGACGGGGAGTCATTGATGGCAAAGCCCGAATTATTCTTTGGACGCGCGCACACGGACTTTGTTCCTGGGAGTTCTGGTTCTGGTAGCAGCAATTTGTTTTGCGCTGTGAAGAGACCGTCGTGAAAACAGGTACATACCAACCATGCATACAGCTACAACCAGATAAGATCCCCAGACGAAAAACGCATATCCGCCCATGTTCAAAAATTCCATCATGTTTCAGCCTCTTGGCCAAAGCGGTTGGCAACCCACCGGGTACGATATTCAGTGGTCAGAATCTCTGTTCTCAGGCGAATCATAATCACCGTCACGAAGTAAAGATTGTAGGCCACGAACATAATCAGTAGTGGGATGAGCATTCTGATATCTATCGATGGCCGCCCCAGTTTGGTGACAGTGGATCCCTGATGCAGCGTATTCCACCACTCGACGGAGTAGTGAATTATAGGAAGATTGATCACGCCCACAATGGCGAGAACCGCAGCTGCCCTTGTACCACTTTTCCGGTCTTCAAAAGCGTGCACCAGGGCGATGTAGCCAAGATAGAGAAACAGTAATACGAGGAAAGACGTCAGACGGGCATCCCAAACCCAATAAGTACCCCAAGTCGGTTTACCCCACAGCGATCCGGAAACCAATGCGCAGATGGTAAACATTGCCCCAACCGGTGCACAGGCACGGGCAACGGCATCTCCCACCTTCATATGCCAGACCAATCCACAAAGCGCTGCCAAAGCCATCACAAAATACGCCGACATCGACATCCACGCCGAAGGTACGTGGATAAAAATGATGCGATAGTTATCGCCCATCTGATAGTCCGGTGGTGCCACCACGAGCCCAAGATACAGGCCGGTCAAAAACAGGATGGCCATCAAGATGGCTAATCTGGGCGCCCATTTCTCAGAAAAACCGTAGACATACTCCGGCGACCCGAAACGATGGAACCATCGCCAGGGATTCGGTGAACTGTTCTCGACAGGGGATTTTCGACTCATTCGAAGCGCAAAAAAGTGTGTGATTGCAACGGCTTGTAGCGCCTTGGGGATTTTACTCCAATCGCCTCAGTCGGAGCAGGTAGCACGTGTGAGATTAAATTCACCATTGTTTTGGCTCAACCGGTCGATACACTGATTTTTAAAGCCGCCGCGATTGCCAGCGGCATCAGTGACAGGCACAGCAGACTGTAAGCGCTCAGCAGACCGATATGGCCCACATAGGGCAAACCGTTTGTTGCGGCAACAACGGCGCCCGTACCGACGATAAGCACGGGGATGCACAAGGGCAGCACCAGTAAAGTGATCAGCACAGTGCCATTTTTAATCGTCACCGTCAGTGCAGCCGCCATTCCGCCAATCATGCTCAGTGCCGGAGTGCCCAGTAACAGGGATAAGGTAAGTGGCAGGATGATATGGGTCGGCAGGTGGAGCGCGGAGGCAAGTGCCGGAGACAATAATACGATCGGCAGGCACGACGCGATCCAGTGGGACGCACTTTTAGCCAGAACGGTGACTGTAAGGGGTTTTGG
>JBCCGE010000139.1:0-6502 GCA_039029455.1 Pseudomonadota bacterium
CCTGACCGCACAGCGCACTGTTCGGCATACGCAATCAGAATTGAACCCAGACCTTTTCCCTGACTGTCGGGGTGCACAGCCACATTGTCCATGAGCATGAATTCTGACTGTGGAACGAGCACAAGCACACCGACAATCTCATCCTGAATAGCCAGTACATGAACGCGCTCCTGACTGATGAGTAAGTCATAGTTGGCAAGTACTGGCCCGGCAGGTTTGCCGATCTTCTCCTCGTAGCGTCCGTACGCTGCAGCTACACAACTTCGAACCGCTTCCAGATCTCCTGACTTCGCTTGCCGAATCGGATCAGAATCAGGAGATTGAATCACACCTAATCCGGGGAATTAATCGACGTGGGATCGGGGTCAGACGGAGCCCGCAAGTGCGGCCGCTGCGCACATATTGCTAAGCTTCTGCAGCGCAAGCGCTCGACCGAGCATAATGACTCCACAGTCCGGGGCCGCGAGCAAACGCCGCTGATCAATATGATCCATTGCCTGATCCAGTCGGGCGCGAATCTGATCAACCGTCTCGACTTCAGAGCTGGCCACGGTAACTACGCCGAGTATGACTGAGGTGGTTTTGTAACGCTCAAGAAGCGACAGATCATTCATACAATGAGCATCCTCCATCGAAACCTGATCGACCGAACTGTCATCGACCGCAATCGACAGATCAAAATAGCTGCTGGGATCCGCTTTCAGATAGTCTTCATCATCCAGATGGCCGGGATATCCACAGCACATATGCATCACCCGAACCACATCATCGGATACGCCATGAAAACACCGATCAAGGCATTCGACTCCGTAGTCGAGTGCCTGCTCAACTTTCCGCGCAAACAATGGTTCGTCCACCTGAATGTATCTGCAGCCCGCTGATGCAAGCGCTCTGATCTCCACATTGAGCGCATCAGCCAGATCGAAGGCGAGTTTTTTCTCATCATCATAATACGCATCTGCGGTGGTATCGATAATGGTGAGAGGTCCGGGCACGGTTATCTTTACGGGCTGTTCGCAGTGCGACTGGGCCACACGAAAATCCCGATCAAGAAAATGTCCCGATCTGGCGGATAGTTTGCTGTGAATGGTCGGCAAAGGCGCTACCGCCGCGCCATTGCGATGCACTTTCTCGGTCAGATTGACAAAATCAAACCCGTCAATATGCCGGCAGTGATAGTGAATGTAATTCTCCCGACGCTGTTCACCATCAGTGGGTATATCGATGCCGCAGTTCACCTGATCACGGATAGCCTCGGCAGTGGCCTGGTCCAGTAATTTATCAGGCACCTGATCAGCAAAATCATTCGTATAGGTAAACGCGCGACTTTCACCGTCCTGCTGATCTGACTCGGACCAGTTTCCGGTCGTGATGTAGCCCGGTTTTGGATATGCCCCGATGCAGGTCGTTTGTATGGCCATATCAGACTGAGTATGAGTTTGTGGAGACGCTAATTATCTCGAACGACGACAGCGTCTCTCAGACTAACCGCGGCGTCTGCGACGTCGCGAACGTCCTGAACCACCGTCATCATCTTTTGTGCCAAAACTTGGAGCCGGCAAGCTGACCTGCTGTCGCAACAATGTGTAGTCGGCGGTTTTGTGCGGAATCGCGAGCGCCTCTACGAAGTGATCCTGAAACTTTTGCTCAACTGCGGTTTCGACTTTTTGAATTCGTTTAACAACATCCTCAATTTCCGTGCGTGCGTCACGGTCGAGCAGTGTAATCGTTGCACCTGTACCCGCCGCATTGCCTGCGGATGTCACGTGCTCCAGATCACAATCCGGGATCATTCCCAGAACCATTGCGTACTTGACGTCGATGTGAGCGCCAAACGCACCCGCGAGACGAATTCGATCAAGGTAATCGACTTCCAGCTTGTCCATTAACAACCTCGCGCCGGCGTACAGCGCTGCTTTCGCGAGCTGAATTGCACGCACATCATTCTGGGTAATCACAACGCGAACATCACCCTCATCATAAAGCACGTAGCTGAATGTTTTCCCATCCTGAATAATTCTGGGACTCTTTGCGGACAGTGTGCCGTTAACAACGCCATCAGTCTTGAGAATACCGGCAAGAAACATTTCGGCAATCACTTCAATGATGCCCGAACCGCAAATTCCCGTGATACCGGTACTCTTTGTGTCGTTATCGAAGGCTTCTTCGTTCGACCAGATTTCGGAACCAATCACCCTGAATTTCGGTTCCAGTGTATCCGGATCAATTCTGACACGTTCAATCGCACCCGGTGCGGCGCGTTGTCCGCCGCTGATCTGAGCGCCCTCAAAGGCCGGTCCGGTTGGACTGGAAGCCGCAACCATTCGATCTTTGTTGCCCAAAACAATCTCAGCGTTGGTGCCAACATCAACAACCAGCGTGAGCTCATCCCGTTCATAAGGCGCTTCCGACAGGGTGGCAGCTGCGGCATCTGCACCCACATGACCGGCAATGCACGGCAGCACATACACGCGTGTGCCGGGGTTTGCAGTAAGGCCCAGATCACTTGCCCGGGTGTTGACGGCCTTGTCGGTGGCAAGGGCAAAGGGCGCACCACCCAGTTCGACCGGATTAATCCCAAGCAGCAAGTGATGCATCACAGGATTTCCAACCAGTGTGATATCAAGCAAGTCCTCAATCGAAATTTCGGCAGACTCGACCAGTTCTTCCATCAACCCCTGAAGTGCTTCGCGCACAGCGGCGGTCATATCGACCTCGCCACCGGGATTCATCATCGCATAAGACACCCGACTCATCAGGTCTTCACCAAATCGGATCTGGGGATTCATCCGACCTGCGGAGGCGCGAACCTCGCCTGTTGGCAAATGACAGAGGTGTGCAGCGATCGTTGTGGAGCCAACGTCTACTGCCATCCCGTAGGCATCCGCTTTCAATCCGGGCCACACCGCGATGATGCGATTGTCTTGATGGACCGCTAGCGTGACCTTCCAGTTACCTTCCCTGATAACGGTCTGTAATTCGGGCAGGATACCGAAGTCGTATTCTACGTTTTGCAATCCCCAATCGGCTTCCAGTCCGGCCAGCATCCGCTCCAGATCGCCACTCGGTTCATGCATGTCCGGCTCCTGCACATCCACATAGTACAGCCGAATCGATGGATTAATGTTGATGTCGTGGACGTCGACTCGCTTGCGGACAACCTGTTTGTGTGCCTGACTCTCTTCGGGTATGTCGATGACGACGTCTCCCCGCAATTTGGCCTGACACCCAAGTCGCCGCGTCAGCGGCACGTCATCGTCAAAAAAGAATTCCTCGCTCTCGCTTCTCTCGCTTAAGCTGGATTCGTCAGAGTGAATACCAAATTTTGCGAATTCACCAATGCTCTGATCAATCTGGCAGCGATCACAGATACCGCGACCACCGCACACCGTATCGAGATCAACCCCAAGCTGCTGCGCGGCCTCGAGTACCGATTTGCCGACCTGAATCTGGCCCCGTTTACCCGATGGCGTGAAGACTACCTGGACAAAGTCGCCCATATCGTCAGTCTAACTCCGGGACAATCTGATAGTCACTGGCATCTTCAACAAAGATGTTGTGACTGGTGGACAGTCCGGTCGGCTTGTCCAGCGTTCCCGCGGTTACGCTGATGCCGTCATCTTCATGACGCCGCCAGAACAGGTTTCCGCCGCATCGACTGCAGAATCCGCGCTCGGCGAGATCTGAAGACCGATACCATGACAGGGTTTCCTCGCGAGTCAGCTCAAATCGATCTTTGGCAACACGAGTTGCGGCAAAGTGATGACCGCTGGTTTTCTGGCACTGACCGCAAAAGCAGTTGATGACGGGGCGCAATTCACCATGAAGACGATAGGCGACGCCTCCACACAGACAACTTCCAGTGGCTGTATTGCTTACCGTCATCGCGCAGTCAATCAGAGTGCCTGAGAATTCTAGGCGGATCGACGACGGCGTCTGGAGCCGCGGCCGCCACTTGCGCTTTCGCCCTCCGGAGCCGGTTCGCGATATTTCTTCAGCCAGTTCACGCAGTTAGGGTCATGCCCCATCACTACATTCGCGGCCATAATCCCCTGCACAACTTCTTCGTGCAGTGGATTGGTGATTGCTGAGGTCATACCGGCACCAATCGCCATGCTGAGAAAATGGGCGTCCATACCCTTACGGTTGGGAATGCCGAAACTGAAATTGGACGCACCACAGGTCGTGTTTACATCCAGCTCCTCGCGCAGACGCTTCACCAGATGAACCACCTGGCGTCCAGCGCTGTTTACCGCGCCGACCGGCATCACCAGTGGATCAACCACAATATCGTTGTGTGGAATTCCATAATCGGCAGCTCGCTCCACGATTTTTTTAGCGACATCGAACCGCTCATCCGGATTTTCCGATATGCCCGCTTCGTCGTTTGAGATCGCAACAACAGCACAGTTGTATTTCGCCACCAGCGGCAGAACGACTTCGAGTCGTTCATCTTCTCCGGTAACGGAATTCAGCAAAGGCTTGCCCTGATACACTTCCAGACCTGCTTCCAGCGCCGCAACAATAGACGAATCAATAGACAGAGGAACGTCTGTAATGGACTGCACCAGTTTGATCGCGTCCGCCAGGATTGCGGGCTCATCGGCCAGCGGAATACCTGCGTTGACGTCAAGCATATGCGCGCCGGCGGCTACCTGCGCCAGTGCATCTCTTTCGACCCGACTGTAGTCGCCATTTTTCATTTCCTCCGCCAGAATCTTGCGACCGGTCGGATTTATTCGCTCACCGATGATGACGAAGGGTTGATCAAAACCTATTTTCAGTTCTCTTTTCGCTGAACTGATGACGGTGTCTGTCATTTTAGTAACTCAAAAATTCCCTTACGGGAGGTGGAAAATAGGCCGCCAAACGCCGCGACCCTGCTTATTAACTGTCCCCGGGTTCGTTACCCAGATTTTTTACCAATGCCATCAGGCGCTCCTTGTCGTACTCAGCTTCCAGCTCGGCGGCGGCTTTTTCAGCTTCGGCCTTGAGATCATCGCCACATTCTTCAGAAATACGTTTCCATTCCTCGAGATAGGCGTCCGTACCACCCTTACCTGCGCGCATTGCGGCCATATCGATGGCCTCGGAAAATCGGTCGGTCAACTGAACCTTAGCGGTCTCTCTGCGTTGCTTCGCAATAACCTGGGCAGGTATGTCTCTCCAGTACACTTTGATGAGTTGGGGCATGTGCGTATCAAGTTTGTATCAAATGGTTGTTGTCGGTGCGCCTACAGTGACCTTGAGCGCCTGATCGAGGTGATTGTCACCGGTAAACACTCGTTCATAATCCAGTTCCAGATATTCAGCCGCAGCACGTGCACGTGCGTCGAGATCATCGTCATCAAGCTGAGCCAGATAGACGACCCGCTTGTAGTTCCCAAACATAAGCGAGCGCATCTCCGGATATTTCTCCAGTCCCATACCTTTGATAATAAGGCGATTGAAATGCCGGGCCAGATAGTCCGTCAGATAAAAGGTTCCAAGCTCTTCCTCTACGATTTGCTCGAAGGTCGATGAGCCGCTAAACATTTCGTAGCAGTGCGCGCCCGGCAATCGCTCTACCCCTTCCCGCTCGAGGATCTTGTCCAGCAAGCCGCCGGTGCCGCAGTCCGAGTAACCGACCAGAATAGTCTCGTAATCGTCGCGATTTTCCTGAATTTTACGCTCGACCGCGTCCGGGATGAGTTGGGGTGTGTTGTGGTAGTCGGCCGGCAGGCACTGGATATCCAGCCCGTCCCACTGGTTGAGTTTTTTTACCCGAACCAGATCGTGAGCCAGTGCCCCACAGGCAATCACCAATACTCGGGGCAACGTCATCGGTGGACTCGGGCGCTACCTGAACATATCAGGCGGCGCGCTTCTCCGCGATTTTGGCAGACGCCGTTTCGACCGCAACAGCAGCGTCACGACAGTACGCATCGGCGCCTATAGCCTGGCCGAACTCTTCATTGAGCGGCGCACCACCCACGAGAACGATATAGTCTTCGCGGATACCTTTTTCGATAAGCGTATCGATCACGACCTTCATGTAGGGCATAGTCGTGGTCAGCAGTGCAGACATGCCCAGAATGTCAGGCTTGTGTTCTTCCAGAGCTTCGAGATAGTTTTCAACCGGGTTATCGATGCCGAGATCAATCACCTCGAAGCCCGCGCCTTCCATCATCATCGATACCAGATTTTTGCCGATGTCATGGATATCACCCTTAACAGTCCCGATTACCATTTTGCCGATTGGCTCTGCACCGGTTTCCGCCAGCAGCGGCCGAAGAATCTCCATCCCGCCTTTCATGGCATTGGCTGACATCAACACTTCGGGAACGAAAAGAATGCCGTCGCGGAAATCGATGCCGACAATGCGCATACCCTCGACCAGCGCATCATCCAAAACTTTGGATGCGGTCCATCCCCGGTCAAGAAGTATATGCGTACCTTCAACAATTTCTTCTCTCAGACCATCGTATAGATCGTCATGCATCTGCTCGACCAGTTCATCATC
>JBCCGE010000140.1:0-6411 GCA_039029455.1 Pseudomonadota bacterium
CACGTAACCAAGCTCACGGGCATTTTCTATTGCAAACCGAATCTTGTCCTCATCATCACCTCCACCGGAATACAACATCGGCAAAACACCCCAGTTCATCGCCAGTTTCTGCATAACAATCTGTGAGGATGTGATTGCAAAGATGGGGCTTTCAGGACGATATTTTGATATCAATCGGGAGGTAAAACCGGTTTCAGTCAAAGCGATAATCGCGGCAGCGTTCAGATGATTTGCCATCGTAATCGATGCCTGGGCAACAGCTTCAGTCACTTCATTGGAAGGATTCGGCTCAATTCGTTGAAGATAACCATACTCTTTAAGGCCAGACTCTGCTTCAAGAGCCAGCTGTGCCATGGTTTTAACGGACTCAACCGGACGCTTTCCTGCGGCCGTCTCGCCGGACAGCATGACAGCCGATGAACCATCAAAAATAGCATTTGCAACGTCGTTGACCTCTGCCCGAGTCGGTCGCGGGTTTCGCTCCATCGAATCGAGCATTTGCGTTGCCGTTATCACGGGTTTACCCCGCGACACCGTCGCTCTTATGATCTGCTTTTGAATCTTTGGGCCTTCTCCCATCTCCAGTTCAACACCCAGATCGCCCCGCGCGACCATGATTCCGTTGGCTGCATCCACAATCTCCTCAATATTGTTTACACCGTCCCGGTTTTCTATCTTTGCTATAACTGCGATATCTGCACAGGCTTTCTGGAAACGCTCCATAATAGATTGGATATCTCCCGCATTTCGAACAAAAGAGGCGGCGAAGTACTCGACTCGATGTTCAATAGCAAAGTCAATCTCTCGGGAGTCGTCGTACTCAACACCGTCAAGGGCACTGGAATTGTCAGGAAGATTCACACCCTTCCGATTTTTCAGCAGTCCCCCATCAACAATGGTGCAATGAATAGTCTGACTATCAACAGAATCCACATGCAACTCAATCTGACCATCATCTATGAGGATTCTTTCTCCCGAATTGACGTATCTGTAAAGATCCGGATACGTGATAGACACTCCTTCTGCATCACCTTCCCGCATGTCACTATACAGAGAGAAACTCTGACGCCGCACCAGCGTCACACTTCCTGATGCAACGGTGCCAGTGCGGATTTCTCGCCCACGATTGTCAACCATTATTGCGACCGTTGCCCCACAGGATTCAGCCGCCCGCCTAATCCGACCGAGAGTCTCTCTGTGTCCGTCCACGTCGCCGTGGGACATATTCAGACGGGCCACGTTCATGCCGGCAAATATCATTTTTTCAAGCGTCGAAGCATCATCGCACGCCGGCCCTATTGTGGCGATAACCTTGGTTTTTCGGAGTCTTTTTTGAGTGTGTTGATTCATACCAATTGGTCGATCAGATTTTTTGGCCGCGAATTATAGTGATGCCAGCATCGGATGTAAGCATCTTTTGGTTCCGGATTTGAAATTGCCTCCACACTGATTATGTTGAATGCGTCCTCAACTGAGCTGAACAGTCGGCAATCGGACCATCCAGGACGCAGTACACCCACAACTTGCAATATCCAGCTATTATTAAAATATTTATGGGTTTTTCTGTTTACTATTTAGACCTGTTTTTCAATGACAATTTTTATCACTTCTCAGCGATGAAGCCGCTTTGACGATCCATCGATCCTACCAAAGCACTGAAAGCAGACACAGACAATAGGGCGGTGATCGTCAACATTCAGGGCATTTTTGTTTGTCAATTCTATGGTAAGAGCATTTCCCCAATTAACCCTCCGATGTTTCGAGTTTTTGTCACTCTGTTTTTTCAGAAGTGATAATGAAAACTATTAACAATCAGAACTGAAACATCTCCTAAAAATACTCGTGTAACAAATCACAATGATGGTGCTATGATCATTCGAGTGATTTTTAATCACTTCGGAGGAAAACCAAAATTTGGTTTTTTAGGTTAAACGGCATCAAGGATTCATGGAACCAGCGACGGAAATGAATCAGCCCCATTGCAAGGTCAGCAATAAGAAGAACAACCGATAAAAAATAAAATAAGAAGGCACACCATAACACTATAAAAACATTAGGCACACGGTGAGGTAGCACACTGATTTTGTGTGGGCCTGTCCTGGACCCTGTCCGAGATACCAGCGATTGCATGCAATCAAATGGGATATCTTGAACGGCGTTTTGTTTGGCTCGTTACACTACAGGTAATATTTTGCTTTTTGGCATTGGTGTCGTGGCGCTCTGATGCGCAGACACCGGTAAAAAGCGGCGAAGCAGTTAATTCCTCTGCACAGATAGTCACTGTCGCAGAAACGGATTCGTTGTCGCCGGCTCTGGCAAACCGTCTGGGTTTTCCGGTTCCCAGTAGTCAGAACGAGGAGGTATTGGCTACCGACTCTGGATTGTCCAAAGTGACAAACCCAGCTGCAGTCCATTTGGCGAAAGCAACCGAGGAACCGTTATTTACCGAGCGCACTGCCACCCATCTTGATCTGATTGGAACATCTCCAAACAACCCAGGCAGAAAGCGGCTGGCGATGGCGGATTTCAATCTTGACGGTACGGAAGACATTGTCGTCGCTCGCTGGACCGACTCTGTTCAACTCCTGATGAATAACGGCGGTACCCTGGTTCTGACACCGGGCGCATTCGCAAACCCGGTCGATACTGAAAATGCGCGCCATGCGGGTATTCTGGATGCAAATGCAGATGGATGGCCTGACCTTATTTTAAGAAACAAGTTGTTGGTCAATCTGGGAACCGATCTGGCTAATGTCTGGTTGGGATTTGCTACGGGACAGGTGATTGTGGGTGCGGAATCTGATCCGTTCACAATCCGGACTGCTGATTTCGACGGCGACGGCGATGTCGATGCGGTCACTGCACCCGGTCAGCGCATGCTGGTCAACGACGGCACCGGAACACTGACCAGCACGCCATCGAGAATGGAATCCACCGTGTTGCTTGACGTAATCAAGTTTGACGCCAGGGATTTTGATGGCGACGGTGATATCGATCTTGCCGGTCCTGAGATTTCCGAGGAAAAGCACTTCGTCTATTACAACGATGGTGCTGGAAACTTTACTGATGCCCTCAGACTCAGCCTGCCTTTGGATTCATTAACTTACATCCAGGTGGGCGAGGACTTTAATGGCGATGGAATTGCCGACTTTCGTATTTACTCGGACAACCAGTTGCCGCGTGCGTTTATGTCAACAGGTAACTTTGTCGGTCCGTTCCCGGAGTACATACGCAGAGTCGACGGTGAGCTTTTCGGTGACAACGGCAAACACGGATTGGTTCATATTCGGGACATAGACGCAGATGGCGATATGGATTTCATTTTGTCCAGCCTGGAACTCTTCATCGATCGCGTCGACTCGCTAAACGAAAAAACAGAAATCATCGTCAACAGGGACGTTAACAGCGGAACATTCGAAGTATTTGCCGATCCGGAGTACCGGGATGAAGAGTCTTACGATGCGCGAATTACGGATGTTGACCTTGACGGCAATATGGACCTGTTCATTGCGCACAAGAGTCGTCTGGCGGTTTACATCAATGATGCCGAGATCATTCCTCTAAACATCACAGCACACACGTCCGTGCCGTCTGAGACCAATCAGACCACAGACTTTTCAATTGAACTGGTCGGTGTTCAGGGGGCTCTGTCCGTTGCATGGGACATGGGTGACTCAACGACTATTGACAGTGGCTCCAGCCTAGTAACGACTCATAACTACAGTGCGCCCGGCCGCTATCTGGTCACGGTCTCGGTTAACGATGGCGTGAATTCAGATTCTCATGTGTTCTGGCACACCGTTTTTGACACCCGTACCCCGATAAGGGCAACCACATCCTCGACAATCGTGTACGAGCAGGGACAAAACACGGATCGAATATGGTCGGTTAATCCGGATCACGACTCGGTCTCGGCGATCAATCTGGGCACCAATCAACTTGAAGTTGAAATCAGCACCGGTGAAGAACCCAATTCTTTGGCAATAGGAGGCGACGGGCTGCTTTACGTGGTCAATTCCGGTGATGACACAATCACTGTTATTGACATGTCTGCGCAGTCAGTGGTTTCAACCTATTCCGCACTACCACTTAACTCGCGCCCTAGAGCTCTTGCCTTCGATCCATCACCCGGAAACAACACGGCATATATCACGCTGGAAGCGTCCGGACAGCTCGCGCGAATTGATTTCTCGAATCTGCAGCAGTCCATAGTAGATGTTGGTGCAACACCGCGCGAATTATCGGTGAGTGGAGACGGCAGCAGATTGCTTGTTTCGCGCTTCATTACACCGCCCATTCCCGGAGAAGACACCCGTATTGTCAGCACCAGCGGAGGGGGTCAGGTATGGGTCGTCGATACGGCAAGTATGCTGACTACGGCAACGATTGAGCTGCCCTACAACGACAAACCTGATTCCGAGACCTCCTCTCGGGGCATACCAAATTATTTGATGGCTCCGATCGCAGCCCCAAACGGAAAAAACGCTTTTGTACCCGCAAATGTTTCTAATATTTACAGGGGGCAATTTCGAGATGGTCAAAACAGGGAACACAATAAGCTGGTTCGCTCAATGCTTGCGAAACTCGATATAGCGCTCGGTGAGGAAACGGTCGCAAGCCGCCATGATTTCGACAACTCCGCACAGCCAACAGCAGGAGCATTCGATCCAACGGGCAACTATCTTTATCTTGTGTTTGAGGCATCACGGAAGTTGCGGGTATACGATGTATATGCCGAAGAAGTTCTGGACAGTCGGGATGTTGGTTTTGCGCCAAGAGGTGTGACCGTTTCACCTGACGGTAATCTCGTCGCGGTCGACAATTACTTAAGCCGTTCAATTCAATTATTCGACGCATCGGAATTCACAGCGGGACGTTCGGTCAACCACAATCCGCTTATAGAAATCCCCAAGACCGGATTCGAACCGCTGAGTCCAAACCTGCTGCTGGGCAAACGATTGTTCTTTGATGCGGCTGATGAGCGTCTGAGCGCGCAATCGTATATCAGTTGCGCGACCTGTCATGCCGACGGTGGTCACGATGGACGAACGTGGGACTTCGCTGATGTCGGCGAAGGCCTGAGAAACACGGTTGATCTGCGTGGGCGATCGGGAATGGGCCATGGACTGGTGCACTGGACAGCGAACTTTGACGAAATTCAGGATTTCGAAAACGATATTCGAGATATTTTTCAGGGCTCCGGATTACTGACCGATATTGACTTCAATAACAACACGGCGACACTTGGCACACCAAAGGAAGGGCTTAGTGTTGATCTCGACGCTCTCGCGGATTTTGTCGCCAGCCTCAATTCACCCGGAGACAGCCCGTATTTGCTGCCCTCTGGTGAAAAAACTGCAGATGCCTTCGCTGGCGCACAGGTATTTGCACGTTCCAACTGCGCAATGTGTCACAGTGGCAGCCAATTTTCGGACAGCCTGATCGGGGGTATTTTTCATGACATTGGCACGGTAGACGCAGATACGGGCGGACGACTCGGCGCCGCACTGATCGATGGAGGACTTGACACACCAACGCTGCGCGGACTCTGGCATGGCGCGCCTTACCTCCATGATGGCTCAGCACAGAATCTACAGGAAGCGGTTCTGGCGCACACTTCAGCTGCAGTGGGCTTCGACGTCGCCTTGCTGACCTCAGTTGAACTGGACGATCTTGCAGCATATCTGCTTCAAATTGGTGAGGGCGACTCGGCGAACTTTGCGCCGATGGCGGATGCAGGTAGTGATATCTTTGCAGTTGATACTGATAATTCAGGCGCAGAGAGCATTACGCTGGACGCCAGTAACAGTTCGGACACGGACGGTACAGTGACCGGTTTTTCATGGAGCAGCGACAGCGGAGTGATTATTCCCGACGGAGAATCCCCTTCAGCGTTTTTTCCAGTCGGAACACATACGATCCTGCTTACCATTTCGGATGACGACAGTGCAACCGCAACTGACAGCGTCGTGGTGACCGTCGATGCGCCGCTCAACAGTCCGCCGACCATCAATAATCCCGGACCTCAGCAGACCCAGATTGGCACTGCAGTCGAACTGCAGCTGACGGCGTCTGATCCGGACGTTGATAACGAATTGATTTTTGCTGGCAACGGATTGCCTACAGGATTAGCGCTGGATTCCAGCGGCCTGATTGCAGGCACGCCATCTGTTGCAGGGAACTTCAACTTGGATCTGAGCGTTTCTGACGGAGTCGGTGGCACCGACACTATTACACTGGACTGGAGCATAGTTGCCGATCCGAACTCTCCACCGACGGCGAACGCGGGCAACGATGTTACCGTGGACGACAACGACAACAACGGCTTCGAATCAGTCACACTCGACGGCTCCGCAAGTAACGACCCCGACGGCTCTATCGACAACTTCAGCTGGACCTCAGACTCCGGTA
>JBCCGE010000141.1:0-6364 GCA_039029455.1 Pseudomonadota bacterium
CGGAGACCACCTCCTCCGTGGTCAGTTCCATAGAGGTTATAGCGTTGTTGGTATCCTGTTGGATATTCTTAACAAGTTCGGTAATTTCATTTGATGCTCGTGCTGACCGATCAGCCAGGCGCTGAACCTCTTCTGCAACCACCGCAAAACCCCTTCCCGCCTCTCCGGCCATCGCGGCCTGAATCGAAGCGTTTATCGACAGCACGTTCGTTTGCTCGGTTACATCCTGAATCAGGTCGACGATTTCGTTAATCTGCTGAGAACTTTCTCCCAGTCGCTTCAGTCGTTTTGCAGTCTCCTGAATCTGTGTCCTCGTGGTGTCCATCCCGCGGATGGTATTTCTCACTGCGTCGGCGCCCTGTTTTGCGACCTCCGCGGTTTCACGCGCACGCTCTGCAGAATTCGAAGCAGATGAACTCATGCGATTAATCGCTGCGTTCATATCGACAACTTCGTTGGATGCCTGCGCAATCTCTTCGGACTGAACACCGTTACTGGTCAGCAGATCCGCAATCAATTGCTCGGTGCCGTCGGTTGCCTCGGTCATCCCGTTGGATGCTGTCTGGATACCGTTAACCAGTACACGCATTTCTCCAACAGCAAAATTAATCGAATCCGCAATAGCCCCTGTGACCTCATTGGTGACTTCTGCCTCTACCCGTAGATCGCCCTGCGCCAGATCACCCATCTCATCCAGCAGTTTGATTACGGCATCCTCCGCCACTTTGGTTCGAACTTCGTTGACCCGGTCTTTACGTCTTGCATGATGCAGAATCGACCAGATCAATCCGATTAAACCCAGCAGCGCCAGGACAGGTAATATGGTTGGAAGGTTTTTCAAAACCTCCGTTCGATCATCCCGGTTAATCACGGCACGCAGATTATCGACGAGTTCCGACATGCTGCTACTGAGCCCTGTAACTGTATTCGCCGCAGCACGCATTGAAAAGTAATCTCCGACGCTGTTCATCACACCGTCCGAACTTTGCATCAGAGTCGAGTGCAGTGCTTCGACTTCACGAACATTTTCCTGAACGGACTCCCCACCCATACTGGCAATGGCACTATTAACCTGACCAAACTGTTTAACATCGCGTCCGAACTGGGTAGCCGCAACTTCCCACCCTGGTGCTCCAATCGCAAACTCGTTCATGCTGGCCTTGATTCTCTGAGTCAGAAAACGCTGTCGGCTGGCGATATTAATAAGTTCGAGACTGGCGCCCTGATCAATGAGTTTTTGCACCAGCTCGTCACTTTTCAGGAGAAGTTGGGGCGACAACTGATTGACCGTTGCCACTTCACTCAAGGTGTCCTGAATCACCGAACGATTTTGAAGTACCGTGTCAATCTGGGGTACCAGTTCTGACCACTGTGCAGTCACCAGATCAAGGCTGTCCTGCGCCGCCGGACTGACCGCGGCGACACCGGCATCAGGATCACCGTTCCTTAAGCGTGATACGAGTCGTTCAGTGTCGGCTCTCAGATTGGAAATGTTGGAAAACGATTCCTCATTACCGTTCAGAGCCAGCAAAGCCTCCAGACCGATTTCCTTGATATTCGCCTGTGCCAGAGTCGTGTCTGCGGTCTGACTGACAATTTGCTTTTCGGTTTCCGTAGACTGATATTGAATAAACAGCCATCCAATAAATGCCGCAAGCGCAACCAGGCCGAAAAAGCCGGCGGCCCAGTTGCTGCCGACGTCCTCAATATCGACAACCTCACCGGCATCGTCAGCGAAAAAAGTGTCTTCATCAAAACCGGTGAAAGCATCGCCTTCGACTAATCCTTCCAATGCGGCCAGTTCATCCGGATCGTCCAGATCAATCTGGTCCATTTGATCAAAGATATCGGCACCGTCCAGATCGTCTTGAGCGGCAAGCTCATCGAAGATTTCCTTCAGTGCATCCTGAGTTGCTGTCTCGTTCATTACCGAACCTCGGAATTATCTAACTGTTTGTATTATTGCGTGATTATAAGCGGTGTCACGCCGAATGTGTTGCTTCTGTAGGCGTCCAATCATTCCGCGTTTACGTCTCTGTCGCAATCTGCCGAGCACTACTTTGCACTCGTCGAGTGTTGATTTGTTACGGCTCCGCCAACGACCGGTAACTTTGATCTGATCAAGCATTCCGCGATGGACACTATGCCGTTGCCCCATCGCCCGGACCAATGTTTCTGAAGCGACTTTCCTGCAGCAAACTGGGCAGGTTCAGAACGGCCCACTTGTGCATTCGATCTTCACTGAAAACCACTGCCAGAAGCAGGTCGGGACGAGGAAACTGAACGTCGTCAGCAACCCCTTGCGGCAAATCCTGAGAAAACGATCTGAGAGAAATCTTACTGTCCAAAAGCAAAGCACATTGCAATGTTGCGTCAGGCATAAGCAACAGGTTTGCCTCGCGAAAATTTCTGACGGGCTCCAGACCGAGATATCCTGACAAATCGGCAACCGTATAGATTTCCCCTCGGATATTGATCATTCCGCGCGCCCAGCTTTGTGCAAGTGGCAGAGAGATCAGTTCCCCACAAGGAAGAATTTCGTAGCCACCATCAAACGGCACAATAACATCGAGGTCACCCAGACTGAAAACAAAGCCACGCCAGACTTCCGCGTACTGCTGTTCCAGAGAGATCGCTCGTTCACCAATGCTGCTTTCTTCCAGATGGAGCAACAGGTCGTGAGGGGATTTTACACTAGGGGTATCCAATTCAGCTCTTCATCATTTTCCGGGATCGCTGCACTCGCACGTTGGCAACAGCACAGCTTATAGCATTGCTCAGGAATCCAGATCGCGCAGCTTTTCCAGTAGTTCCTCACTTGAGAACGGCTTCGTGATGTATCCTACTGCACCTTGCCGAAGTCCCCAGACTTTGTCCGAAGCCTTATCTTTCGAAGACACGATGATCACTGGAATATCAGCTGTTTCGGGATCGTTTCGCAGCAATCTAGTCGCTTGAAAACCGTTGGTTCCCGGCATAACAACATCCATCAAGATGGCATTAGGTTGTTCGTCTTTGGCGACGGATATTGCGTCTTCTGCTGAACCCACAGACAGTGTTCTGTAGCCGGCAGAATTTAACGCACTGCAAATCAAGTGGGTATCCGTGGCTGAATCATCCACGACCAAAACGGTATCTATAGCCATTGCACAAGATCTCCTGTTATTTAAGATTAATCATTCCAATCAACTGCCCCCTTAAATCGTGATGGACTAGATTGCGTATTTTTCAACTGCTCCGAGCAAGTCGTTCCGACTGAATGGTTTGTTGATATGGCCTTCGGCGCCTACGATACTCCCACGGGCCCGATCGAACAGTCCGTCTTTTCTTGAAACCATAACAACGGGCGTGTGTTGATAGCGGCTGTTGTTTTTAACCAGAGAACACGTTTGATAACCGTCCAGTCTGGGCATCATGATATCGACCAGCATAAGATCCGGATTGTGATCAGTGACTTTTGAGATTGCGTCAAAGCCATCATCCGCTGTAACCACCTCGTAACCCGCTTCCTCGAGCATTTTTGACGCTTTGTGGAGTATTGTTTTGCTGTCGTCGACAACGAGAATTTTTTTCATCAGTCTTCCTTCAGGTGTTCCACTGAGTTATCACTAGCAACCCGGTGGACAAAAGCACTTTAACGTTATTCTACAATAACTTGAAGCATTTGGTTATCAAATTCCATCACGATCCGGATCGAATTTACAGGCATCGACGGCTGCGTA
Source organism: Pseudomonadota bacterium (assembly GCA_039029455.1). Taxonomy (GTDB): domain Bacteria; phylum Pseudomonadota; class Gammaproteobacteria; order Arenicellales; family Poriferihabitantaceae; genus JBCCGE01. Next base: position 3,723 of record JBCCGE010000141.1, read on the forward strand.
ATTACGGTGACTGTCATTCACGGTTAATTGGAACAATTTCTGCGGGAATTGGTCGCTGCAGGCGTTATAATATTCGCCGCGCTGCGGTATTGCTGTTACTGCGCATGAATTTGCTCATTCTCCTGATCTGTATCCAAGTTGCGTCAACTTTTCAAAACACTCGCTGCCGGTAATGACACCATTCGATGGACGCTGACTGCTTCAGTACTCGCCCACCTTTTTCTCGTTCTGGGCATTTCTTTCGTCATGCCGACAGATAGCAGCACGCAGACGTTTTCTCCGCCACTGAAAATAACGTTAGTCCCACCCACTGACGATCTGCTGGAAAAAAACCCGGATGCCGATGTTTTCGCCCAGATTAACCAGCAGGGAGACTCTGACACCTCAACGGCGGCATTGCTCGCGCTTGGTGCTCCACCACCAAAGCAGACGTCTGGCCAAGCCCCATCTGAAAAGCCACTGACTGCCCGTGGCGATCAGTCAATCAACATTGACCCGGAGTCCGACTCATCCAGCCCGGAACAGAATCTTTCGGAGTTAACTCAGCAGATCAATCTGGCCTATCTCAACTCACAGGCGCAACCTCGCGAGCGTTTCGTCAGCGCCAATACGAAGGAATCACTGTTTGCTCCGTATATAGAAAAGTGGCGGATTGCCGTGGAGAAAGTCGGCAACCTCAACTATCCCGATGCGGCCAAACAGCAGAATCTTGAGGGCAGTCTGGTCCTCAACGTCACCGTGCGATCGGACGGCTCAATTGACCAGGTCCGGATGCTGAGAAGTTCAGGACACAAAATTCTGGATGATGGTGCCGAGCGCATTGTTCATCTAAGCGCCCCGTTTGCCGCCTTCTCCAGAGAAATGCTGACCGAAGTTGATAGACTGCACATTGTCCGTACCTGGAAATTTGGTCGAAATCGACTCACTTCGTCACCGAACTAAACCGTCATCAATGTCTAAAACGGGAGACCGCACGCAGAATATTCCGCACTCGCTTTGCGGGCAACTGCTGATTTCGATGCCGCTGCTGGATGACCCAAATTTCCATCAGACTGTGACCTTGATCTGCAAACATGATGATGATGGTGCCATGGGACTGGTGCTGAACCGAGAGTCTGAATTTCAGTTGCAGGACGTGTTCTCAGAATTGTCGATGTCCGTACGAAATCTTCGCTGGACGCAGAGACCGGTGCTGGTAGGTGGCCCGGTATCGCCCGAACTCGGTCTGGTCCTGCACTGCGGGGGTGAGCAGAATATCTGGGAGTCTACAATGGAAGTCGCGGAAGACCTGTACCTGACCAGTTCGAGGGATATCCTGCAGGCGATGGCCAGTGGAAACGGCCCGAAAAGTGCACAGATGTGCCTTGGCTATGCAGGCTGGAGCTCAGGACAACTGGAGGCTGAAATACAACAGAATGCCTGGTTTAGCGCCCCACCTAATACGTCAGTCATATTCGACGACGATGCCGACTCGAAATGGCAGCGTGCGGCCGCGCTGCTCGGGATCGATATTGCCTCTATGTCAAATCAGGTCGGTCACGCCTGAACCAGCTGATTTTGTTTTGAGAATTGTTGCTTTTGATTTTGGTCTGCGCCGCATCGGAGTGGCCGTTGGAAACCAAACAACAGGTACTGCACAGGCTGTGGACACCATAGCGGCAATGGATGGCGAACCCGACTGGCGACATCTGCACAAACTTCTGGACGAATGGCGACCCGGTATTCTGGTCGTGGGTTTGCCTCTGAACATGGATCAGACTGAGAGCGAAATGTCGATTCGTGCCAGGGAGTTTTCTCGCGCTCTCACAGAGGCCTCGGGAATCGAGTCGGTTATGGTCGATGAACGCCTGAGCTCAGCGGGCGCCGACCACCTTCTGAATGAAGTTGCTGCGCAAACGACATCTACACGCAAACACCGTAACAAACGCATTCTTGCACGTGACAGTCTGGCTGCGGAGTTGATTCTGAGAACCTATTTGAACGAGAATCCCTGAATCATGACAACTCTGCCATCAGTTTCTGAATTGCTCAGCGAGCTGGCCTCACAAATCAACGGCTCAGATCTGGTCGATCCGGTGTTTGTCGGCATCCACACGGGTGGTGTATGGGTCGCCCAGGCGCTTATGCCGATGTGTGAAGTTGATGCCCCACTGGGCACATTGGATATCTCTTTTTACCGTGACGATTTTAGTCGTGTCGGGCTCAACCCGAAGGTAAGGTCCTCGCAATTGCCGATCGATATTGAAGACCGCGAGCTGGTGCTGGTTGACGATGTGCTTCACACCGGAAGAACGGTCAGAGCAGCCCTAAACGAAATATTCTCATTCGGACGCCCGTCGAGAGTCACACTGGCTGTTCTGGTTGAAAGACCGGGGCGGGAACTGCCTGTAACGGCGAATTTTTCTGCGCTCTCTCTGCCTATTGGTGCCGACGAGCACATTGTATTGAGTAAACAAAAAGACAGCCTGTCCCTTGCTGTGGTTAACGCAAAGATCAAATCATAGATGGGACATCAAAACGACATTCAGTTTGATTCGAACGGTGCGCTCCAGCATTTTCTGACGATTGACGGGATACCGAAAAGCATTCTCACCCAAATTCTTGATACCGCCGAATCGTTTATCAGCTTTGGTCAACGAGAA
>JBCCGE010000142.1:0-6180 GCA_039029455.1 Pseudomonadota bacterium
GATCGCACAGGCGCCCACGGAGGAGAGGACAGCAAGCATGTTGTTGTGGGCAGAATCCGTTGGCGAATCCGAGTCCTTTCGCTGTGATTCTTTTTCAGCAATACGGTCTTTATTAGCTCCTGGAGATTTGCTAGTTGTGAACAATACCCGGGTTCTGCCGGCTCGAATTGACGCACGAAAGCCTACTGGCGGCCGCGTCGAAATCATGCTGGAGCGACTGACCGGGGAGCGAACGGCGTTGGTTCAGCTGGGATCAAATAAAAAAATCAGGGATGGTCAGACCCTCGAGTTTCATCAACAAAAGGTTTCGGTGATTAAGAGATTGGGGCGATTTTTTGAAATAGAGTCCGATCTTCCGATTGAAGACGTATTTCTAAAATATGGTGTGATTCCGCTGCCGCCGTATATCAACCGAAATCCTTCAAAGGAGGACATTTGTCGGTATCAGACGGTGTACGCAAGTGCTCCGGGTGCGGTAGCCGCGCCTACTGCAGGACTCCACTTCGATTCCGATTTGATGGCGTCACTTCGGGCCGATGGCATCAACTGGGGAGAAATTACACTGCATGTTGGAGCCGGTACATTTACGCCCGTTCAGGTTCAGTCTATTTCTGAGCATACGATGCACAAAGAACGTTATACCGTTAGCGAAGATCTGGTGAAATCAATACGTTCCGTCAAAGCAGCGGGCAAACGTGTGGTTGCTGTTGGAACCACCGTCGTCAGAGCGCTTGAGTCAGCAGCAAACGAAGGAGAGCTTGTTGCCGGCTCAGGAGACACCAGTCTTTTCATTACCCCCGGATTTCGCTTTAACGTAGCTGACGCTCTGATCACGAATTTCCATCTGCCGAAGTCGACGCTGATTATGATGGTTTCTGCATTTGCGACAAGAGAGCGTGTTATGGCGTACTACGCGGAGGCAATCCGGCGCAGCCTGCGTTTTTTCAGCTATGGAGATGCCATGTATGTAGAACGTATGCGATGAAATTTTCCGTTTCAACAACGCAGGGTAAAGCCAGACGGGGCAGACTGGAATTTGCTCGGGGAACAGTAGAGACGCCGGCGTTTATGCCTGTAGGTACCAGCGCTACGGTGAAATCACTCTCACCAGAAGACGTTGCCGGCACTGGCGCTCAGATTCTGCTCGGCAATACCTTTCACTTAATGCTTCAACCGGGCATGGAAGTGATCGAGGCGCACAGGGGATTGCACTCATTCATGAACTGGTTCGGACCGATACTGACTGATTCCGGCGGTTTCCAGGTCTGGAGTCTGACCAAATTACGCAAGCTTACTGAAGAGGGGGTGACGTTCCGGTCTCCGCTGGATGGCAGTAAGGTTTTTCTTGGACCGGAGGAATCCATGCGTATCCAAGCCACACTGGGATCAGATATTGTCATGGCGTTTGATGAATGTACACCATTCCCCTGTGAGCACTCAGCAGCTCGCCGATCAATGTTACTGTCGATGAGACGGGCGAGAAGGTGTCGGGAAAGTTATCAGGGACAGGGTGCTCTGTTTGGAATCGTCCAGGGCGGAATGTACGAAGACCTTCGTATGGAGTCTCTGCAGAATCTGACGGAAATTGGATTTGATGGCTATGCGCTTGGCGGACTGTCGGTCGGCGAACCAAAAGAGGATATGGCGCGTGTACTGAATGCTGTGGCCCACCGTATGCCTGAGAACAAACCTCGGTATTTGATGGGCGTAGGAACACCAGCGGACCTGTTGGAGGGAGTCTGCGCTGGTATCGATATGTTTGACTGCGTGTTACCTACACGCAACGCACGCAATGGGTGGCTCTATACTCACTCAGGTGTGGTCAAGATTCGCAATGCCACACATCGACTGTCGGTTGCGCCATTGGATGAGAAATGCGACTGCTACACCTGTCAGAATTACACCCGGTCTTATCTGCACCACCTGTACCGAAAAAATGAAATCTTTGGATCCCGGCTATGCTCATTGCATAACGTTCACTTTTTCCAGGCCTGGATGAGAAATATTCGACGAGCAATTGAACACAATGAGATTGATCAGTTCAGGAAGTCCAGCGTCTATGCTTCAGACAGCTGACCACTGATCGCTGACTTACATAGACGAACTTTCAGGGTCGAAATCCTGATACTAATCTGCTCCCTGTGATCGGTTTGGGTGACATGCTCTGATAAAATAAGACGATACGAACAGATCGATACGAATCGACTATGACTATGGGGGAGAGAATGTTGCTCGCTGTTTTTATGACGACAGCACTGCTCTGGTTTGCTGTGCCAGCCGAGGCGCAGCAGAATACAGATCACTACCAACGCGGTGTCGAAGCTTACGAGCAGGGCGAGTATGAGCTGGCGGCTAATATCTGGCTGATTGAGGCCTATGAGGGATCTGCAGACGCCCAGTTCAACCTCGGTGTCATGTTTATCGAGGGCAAAGGTGTCGAACAGGACAGGGATGAAGCCGTTTTCTGGTTTACCAAAGCAGCCCGACTTGGGCATCCCGATGCTCAATACAATCTGGGACATCTTCTTCTCGAACAAGCCGGAAAGGATGGCAATGCAGATGAGGCTCTGGAGTGGTGGCGACTGTCAGCGGAGTCGGGGTATGCGGCGGCCCAGTTCAACTACGGACGGGCGTTGTACTACGGTATCGGTGGTGACGCTGATATTGCCGAGTCTAAAGTCTGGCTTAGTCGAGCGGCGGACCAGGGTCAGCCTTCTGCGATTCGGTTTATGGAGAAACATGGCGACATTTTCGTTGCAATGGGCGAGCAGCAGATAACCGATTCGACAGCACGTGAAGTGGCGAACGATGTGTCGAAGACCGGGAGCGAAATCACTGCAACCGAGCCGGTTGATTCCGACCGTGCCGCATCAGTGTCTGATTCAGATCGAACTGAGGATAGCGATGGAGACGCTATCGTTGCGGGGGATGCATCTGCAAGCTCACTGACGGGTGGTGACGAGGCTTTAGTTGAGTACGCGATCTTGCGCGATGATCCGATATTGGCGCACACACGATTCAATGCACGGGCTCCCGTTGTTGAACTGGTGCCGGCGAAGACACTGTTACGTATTCGCGAATTACGTGAGGATTGGGTTCGAGTTGAAATTCCCGGCGGCTTTCCCGCCTGGATTCGTGATAGTGCTGCATCAGTCAAGGGTGATATTGCAACCACGCTGGCCAGTGCACAGTTATTCGCGGATCCTACTGACCAAAGCGACAACAACACAATGGGTTCAGTTGATTCTGGCAGCCAGTTATTGATACTGCAGCGTCAGGGAAGCTGGATTCGGGTGCAGTTGCCGGAGTTCGTAACAGCATGGATCGAATACGGTAAAACCGCTGCCGTAAAGAAAGATCCTGACGCGCTTGGAACACTCTGGCAGGCGCAAAGTATTTCCATGCGAATACAGCGCATGGCTGATCACGAAGCCTTGTCTAAACCTGTTCCGGAAGCCGTCAGTGTCAATGATGTGTCCACATCCGAAACCTCGGGCTCATCGAAAAGCACAGCGACCACCGCAGGCTCCGAGAGTGAGGCGAGTTTTTTCCCGAGCGAAACAGATAACCCGCCCGGCACGTCAGTGTCATCTGGTGATGACAGTGATTCGACGGATTCCGACAGTATCGACGATTGGACTGTGGAGCAGCTTGTTGAACAAAGGCAGTTGTCTGATGATGTCGGTCAGATATCAGAAGACTCTTTGCAGGCAGAGCTGGAAACAGTGGATATTTTTAAGGTGGTCCGACCGGATTCCAGACTGTTCAGTTCGCCGGCGTCACAAAGCCGACAGCTGTTCAGGATTTCAACTGGCACTCTGGTGGATATCGTGACCACTCAGGGGGAATGGGCGAGGGTTAGTGTCCCTGGCGGACTTCCTGTCTGGATTCAAGCGATCGATGCCGATCCGGCGGAGGGTATCATTGCGGTGACGGGGTCGCGCGTGAAGGTACGAGCGCAGCCTTCCGTTCAGTCAACGGTTCCGGTTTTGGGTCTGGTGGGCACCGGCATGCGTCTGCAATTGCTCGAAAAAAGGGAAGACTGGTATCGGGTTCTTGCACCCGAGTGGATTACAGCGTGGATTCCCCAGGAGAATATTGAGCCACTTGATGGTTCTGCCAGTGAGCAGCAAAACGCGTGGACACAACAACGGGATAGCCTGATCGCCCGGTATACTCAATCTTCAACAAAAACCGTTCAGTCATCGTCAAAACCTCAATCGACCGCTCAGGCAGACGGATCCGGTGAAAGCCCGGAGCAGAAAATCGTAACCCGGACTGCCAATCAGCCGAAGTCCCCGATATCGACCGAGCCCCCGCTCAGTCATTCCACTGCTCAGACCTTTCCTGCCAATGACAACGATTGGATTTTTACCCAACCCGACGGTCGCTATACGCTGCAGCTGTTCAGCGTACAGTCTCGTCAAGACGCCCTGAACCTTTATGCGTCGTTGCGTCAACCTGCACGTCTTTTCTCTACGGTCATTCGCGGAGATCGGTGGTATTTTGTTCTATTGGGAGAATTTGCATCGTCGGCGGACGCCCAGAGAGTGCGGCAAACCCTCCCGAAATGGGCTCGAAATGCATCGGTGCGGACATTTTCACGACTTAAAAACAAACGTTGTGCCAAGCTCGGCACGCTGGCGGAATTTGAGGCCCGCGGGTTGGAAAAACACTGCAACTAGCTGAAACCGGAGGCCATAGCTAAAATTATGCCGATGGTAAGAAATTGTAATGTGTCAAACGCCCGCGGCATTCTTTAAAATCCTGCCTCTTTATCTGAATCCCCAAAGCGACAAGAGAATACCCGGAGCTAACCCATGTTCAATACGAATCAAACCATCGCAGATTTTGACCCTGAGCTGGCAGAGGCCATGCAGCAGGAAGCACAGCGGCAAGAGCATCACATAGAGTTGATTGCATCTGAAAACTTTACCAGCCCCCGCGTGCTTGAAGCTCAAGGATCTGTTTTGACCAATAAATACGCAGAGGGATATCCTGGTAAACGTTACTATGGGGGATGCGAACACGTTGACGTCGCCGAAACCCTTGCAATCGAGCGCGCCAAGCAGCTGTTTAATGCAGACTATGCCAATGTTCAACCGCATTCCGGTTCGTCTGCGAACGCGGCGGTGTACATGGCGCTGGTGGAGCCCGGAGACACTATTCTGGGAATGAGCCTGGCGCACGGCGGTCATCTGACCCACGGCGCATCAGTAAACTTCTCAGGCAAAATCTACAATGCTGTTCAATATGGCCTGAACGAAGAAACCGGTGAGGTGGACTACGATCAGGTTGAGTCACTGACCAGAGAGCACAAGCCTAAAATGATCGTTGCCGGATTTTCGGCGTACTCCAGGATTATGGACTGGAAACGATTTCGTGAAATTGCAGATTTGGTGGGAGCCTATCTGTTTGTCGACATGGCCCATGTTGCGGGTTTGGTCGCTACCGGACACTATCCCAACCCTGTTCCTTTTGCGGATGTCTGCACCACAACGACCCACAAAACTCTCCGCGGTCCTCGCGGTGGGATGATCGTAGCCCGCGAAAACGATGAGATTACCAAGAAACTCAACTCTCTGGTGTTTCCGGGTACTCAGGGCGGACCGTTGATGCATGTCATCGCCGGTAAAGCCGTCGCTTTCAAGGAAGCGATGGAACCCGAATTCAAGGACTATCAACAGCAGGTTCTGGACAATGCCAGCAAAATGGTCGAAGTATTTCAGTCCCGTGGCTACAAAATCGTCTCTGGCGGTACTGACAATCATCTGTTTCTGCTGGATCTGGTCGACAAAGACATCACCGGAAAAGACGCTGATGCCGCGTTGGGTCGTTCAAACATTACCGTAAATAAAAATGCCGTTCCGAATGATCCGAGGTCTCCGTTTGTGACCAGTGGAATTCGCATCGGTACCCCGGCAATGACAAGTCGTGGTTTCGGGGTTGCCGAAACCGAACAGATTACCGGCTGGATATGTGACGTACTTGATAATATGGGCGACGCCGGTGTTGAGGAAACGGTGCGAAGTAACGTTGTCGAACTCTGTTCTCGTTATCCTTTATACGAGTCTTAGTTCAGACTGATCGGACGCGGAATGTCCGCGTCCGATTAATGCCAGAATGTCCGGATCGTGCCGCTATACTTGGCGGTATGGAACTGAACTTCGAACATTGCTA
>JBCCGE010000143.1:0-6165 GCA_039029455.1 Pseudomonadota bacterium
ATTGCGAAGTTTTCTAACAAAGATATTGGACATTTTAGACTCAAATGGGTCGGTCATGATTTTTGCAGAGGCTCCCTAGTAGATTTCCAGCTCCAGACCGGCCGCTATCTGGGCACCCAGCGCCTCACATTGTTCGGCGAACTCGCTTTTATATTGTCCGGTCATCACAAGAGTTGGCTGAACCGGTTTCCAGCGCAAGCCGTTCAGGATGCGCTCAATACTGGTGCGGGCGCCCTCGCCATCAAGACCGCCTTTGACGTAAACAGAAACCGGTTTGGCCTGAGTGAGCTCGAGACACGGATAATAGATTCTTTCAAAGAAATCTTTGATCAGGCCACTCATATAGCCAAAATTCTCGGATGTCCCGATCACAATGCCTTTAGCATCAATAACATCCTGCGGCACGACCTGTAGCGGATCAGGATAATCAATGCGAAAGCTGCTATCAGTGACCGATTGGGCACCCCTGATAACAGCGTTTTTCAGGTTCAGCAGGTTTTCAGACGGTGTGTTGCAGACGACGAGCAGATCGGTCATGACAGTGGGCCCGGCATCCACAGGGCATCACCTCCATCATCAGTTTCCGTTGATTATCTTTGTTACCTGATCCGTGATATCGACACTGGCATTGGCAGAGAACAGCGCATTATTATTTCGATGCAAGATGATTTTTGCGCCAATGTCGGCGGCTACGGCCTGAGCCACAGGCCGGATTTCACCGACGGTTTTTTCGTTCTGCTGTTGGCGGAACTCCGCCAGATCGGTGTTGAGTTTTTCCCGATTGGTGTCAAATTCCTGATTCAAATTAGCCATCAGATTCTGCAAGACCTGATTTTGTTCGTCGGTTGGTTGGTCAGAAAACTCAGCTCGACGTGCATCGTATTGCGATTGCAATGACTGCTGAATCTGATCCAGCTGCAGTTGCAGGGTTGACTGCCTTTGAGTCACCGCATCTTCAATTTTTTTGCGCAGAGCAGAGTCATTCACAACTTTATCGAGATCGATGACGGCCACGTCATAGCGATTTGACGCCGTGCCTTTGTCAGAGTTTAAGCTCGCATCACAACCAGCCAGCAGCGCAACCAGCGCAACAATGACCAGAGAGGGGTTCAGGACTGAGAAATTTCTCACTTTTAGCATGGACACAGAATTCTAGGTTGTAGTAGTTTCATGAGGCGCGCAAGGATACCGGAACCCGTGGGTTTTTCAAAGTAGTCCACGATGTGGTTTTTGCGCCCATCAGCGCACGCGTTGTAAACCGACATTTAGAAATTTATTCACATTGGAATCATACACATACGCATCCCCATCTGCTGCTCCGGGCAACAAGCGTGCGCTGACCGTCAGAAAGTACGGACCTCCGGATACGGGGCCGCAGGTGTACATCCAGGCTTCTCTTCACGGTGATGAAATTCCGGGGATGCTGGTTGCGCACCACCTGGAATCATTGCTTGCGAGCAGCGACGCAGCGGGTCAATTGAATGCGACCGTGACCGTTGTACCCTATGCGAATCCGATCGGAATCTCTCAGCGCATCCATGGGGCTGTGATGGGGCGACTTGATCTCGACACCGGGCGCAATTTCAATCGATATTACCCGGATCTGCGAGAGGCCGTTGCAACGCGGATTAAAGGGCTTTTGACCGCCAGTGAAGAAGAAAACGAAACAACCATTCGAGCAGCGATAGCACATGAGCTTGACCAGAGAGAGCCTAAATCCGAACAGGAGTGGCTGCGGTGTAAATTAATGAAACTCGCTCAGGGCGCTGATTACTGCATTGATCTTCACTGTGACACTGAAGCTGTGATGCATATGTACAGCGGTCCTTCGAGATCTGATGATGTTCAGGTTCTCGCCAATCTTCTGGAATGCCAGGCTCTGATGATTGAAAAGGTATCCGGTGGACACCCGTTTGATGAATCCTTAAGCGGGGTATGGCGGCATATCAGACAGCAGTTTCCGGAACATCCTGTAGGGGAGGGCACCATGGGATGCACTGTTGAGTTGCGTGGACAAGGCGACGTCAGCGACTCTGTTGCTCGTCAAGACGCTGAAAACCTGTTTCAGTTCCTGGTAGAAATCGGTGTGGCCAACGGGACGAAGCGCGATATTCCTTTCAGCTGTGAGCCGACACCGCTGGACGGTGTCGAATACATTGAGGCACCGTCGGCTGGAATAATCGCCTTTTCCGTGCTGCCGGGTGATGTGGTCTCAAAAAACCAAACTATCGGAACGATCATCAACCCCGAGCACATCGGTGATGCGTCACGTCAGGAAGTGTTCTCGACAATTGACGGTGTGGTGTTTTCACGGGAAAACCAGCGTCTGGTTGCGCCCGGTCAAATTATTATGGCAATCGCCGGACGCGAATCCATCAAGGGCAGGGCAGGATCCCATTTGCTTTCCGACTGAGTCAAAAATCACACAACACCAGTAATCCTGCGATGACGAACACTTCCAGCATGATCAGCGAGCACGATTTTTTCGCGCTTGCCGAGACCGAAATGCCTTTCCTGAAAACTCTCGAAATCGAATTCGACAAACTGGATCGCGAAGAGACCGTTGTGCGATCATTACATAGAGGAGAATATCTGCGACCAGGAGGAACTGTGGCGGGTCCGGTGATGATGACCCTTGCGGATGTCGCAATCTATGCCGTCATTATGGCGAATATCGGCTTGGTGTCCCTTGCTGTGACAACCAATCTGAACATCAACTTCCTTCGCAAGCCACCGCCGGCAGATTTGCTGGCATCTGCCCGCGTGCTTAAGTTGGGGAAACGCCTGGCAGTCTGCGAATGCAGCATACACACTGCCGCGACTGGCGAAGACAATCTGGTGGCCCATGCGACGGGCACCTATTCAATACCATCAGGTTAGGGTTGCACTTCGTTGACCCTTAGCTAGAGTTGCATGTTGAACGCGCGGTTGCAATCGCCGCAAACAAGATTGAGTCCTTTCTTGCCCCAGACTCGGGCTGCACAACCCGGGCATTCGTAACGGGATTTGCTCTGTCTTTTTTTCTGTTTGATCAGGGTTTCAGACGCCGTTTCTGTCATCAGGTGATCCGGTATCAGCGCATCCAGTGGCATTGCGAGCACAGTGTCTGCCGTTTCAGAAGGCCTATTGTCAGCTGCATCGATGGCCAGCATCCATTCGTCCCTGGGCTGGCAGGATTCCTGAAAAGCGGGTTCGGTATCCACCCAGGGGAACGTGTACCCGGACTCAACGAGTGCGCGTGCGGCGACAATAAATTGGCCATCCAGAGCCGGATAGTCCGACATGGACTGGCCTGTCATGCGGCCTCCGGGGAGGCCGGTTGAGCTGGGAATCAGCCCAATGGAACGCATCTTCTCTGACCACTCGCGATTGTGGTAACCGGAGCGACTTTTCCTTCTTCCGAACATATGCTGCCACAAATGACATTGCTCATGGACCAGAGTTTGCAAAACCTCAAGCAGCTTGTGCTTGGCAAAATAGGCAGGGTTGAGTGCGATTTCATGCTTAAAGTTTCCGTCCGTGTTTACCCATCGATCTGCGGAAAAGTAACCCATGACATTGGACTGCCGTTGGGCGGTGAGCATGCAATCGGGCAGTTTCCCCTCAAACAATTGGTGATTGAAATGCTCGTAAGCAATCTGGATCAACGAGTAGAACTCGATGGTGGGTTTTTGATCGGACATTGTGAAATTATTGTATCGTACGAAACAACAATAAATCCCTGAGATCGACGGCATGACGCCACTGAGGAATCAGAGCAAATCGCCGGTTTGTATGCCCAGGCTGAATCGATTGGAGCGCGCGTTGTAGTCAATCAGACTTTCTCCGTAGCCGTAGAAGTACTGAAGGTAAAAACGCAGGGAGTCGTGCCCCGGAATCGGCAGGGTGTAGTCCAGTTGGACACCCATGCGTGCGGGACTCTCCAGGTTGTGCCTGAGTCGAACGGCGCTGTTGCTGCGGTTGCCTTTGCGAAAAAGGCCGAGTTCGAAATTACCGATGAAGTCCTCAATATCCGGATTATCATCTGAGGAATCCGATAGTCGCACCCACGGTTTAAACGTAATCGCGTAGTTGCGCTTTTCCGCAAACATTTGCGCATAAATTCGGTTCCAGCTGCGTGAAAGCGAACCCGATCGTCCATTGGATTGATGAACAGCGCCCAGGCGGAGCAGGGGGACTCGCCAGTTTCCGAGGTTAATGTCCGAATCAAAATCCAGAAAAAACTCCGGCTCATGAACCGTTTCTCTAAACGGACTTGAGTTATCGGTATCGAAAACCTGCCAATACGACTGGTTTGTATAGGCCGCATAACCACGTAAGCGGGAATCCACAGTATTGTCGGTCAAAGCCAGTTTCAGACTGATCTGAAACTTGAATTCTGCCCGGTCAAGCTCTCGATCCGGCGCCACTTCCGAAAAGGGGGCATTGTTGGGAGTCCGGTTGTAGGAGAGTGGAAGAACGTAGTTTGGACGATGTTGCAGAATGGCAAATCTGTTTTCACTTGCTGAGCGTTCGAGCAGCAGGCGAGTCTTGACAAGATTGCGATTTTCTTCAGGATTAGTCTCAGTGCTTTCATTCACTCTCTCAGCAATATCATCGCAATACGCTCTGATTTCTCCGACCGTGTCGGTCTCTGCGGCAACCTGAAGTCGGTTCAGCTGACAGATCATACGGTCGGTTAATCCGTTTTCAGGACCGTACTGGTCGGATCCAAGCACCATCTGCGGTGCTGTCAGCACAACAAACAGCCAGAACAATGAATGGATTCGGACAATTCTGGACCTGAGATATCCGTGAAAATGACAAAAAAGCGTACGCATAGTGCGAGATTTCAACTAGTATTCGCAGTGATTCAGGTCCTAAATTCTATCTGTTCTTGAAACAAAACTCTGGTTCAAAGTGGGTCGTCATCGCCGCATTGATCGGCAATGGTTTAATCGCGATTACCAAGTTCATCGCTTCAACCATTACCGGCAGCTCGGCTATGCTGAGTGAGGCAATCCACTCTGTTGTGGATACCGGAAATCAGGGTCTTTTGCTCTACGGAATGAAGCGGGCGTCGAAACCGGCGGATCGGGAACACCCGTTTGGATATGGTATGGAGCTGTATTTCTGGACATTCGTCGTCGCCATTATGATATTTGCCGTTGGTGCCGGGGTATCGTTGTACGAGGGCATACATAAACTGGGCGACCCTCAGCCGATAACCAAACCAATGGTGAACTATGTGGTTCTGGGTATTGCCATGGTGTTTGAAGGGGTGGCCTGGATGGTGGCGTTTCGCGAGTTTCAGAAACAAAAAGGCGAAATGGGGTATCTGAGAGCCGTTCAGCGCAGTAAAGATCCAACGGTGTTTACGGTCCTGTTTGAGGACAGTGCGGCCATGCTGGGCCTGATCGCAGCCTTTATCGGCATTTATCTGGCACAGACGCTCGATATGCCCGTATTTGACGCGATTGCGTCTATAGTGATTGGCATCATTCTGGCATGTACGGCGGCCGTATTGGCTTATGAGAGCAAAGGTCTGCTGATCGGAGAGTCTGCGAATCGCGAAGTGGTGGACGGCATCCGAAATATTGTGCAACAAGAGGACACCATCATTAACATCAACGAAGTATTAACCATGCACATGGGACCCAATGACGTGCTGCTCAATATCAGTATCGATTTTAAAGACGCCATTACTGCCGGCGAAGTGGAAAAAACAATATCTATTTTAGAATCAAGTATTAAGTGTGAATATCCAGATATCGCTCGAATATTCATTGAAGCACAGAGTCGCACCGGTCATCTGAAAAATCTTACCCAAGAAAGAGACTAGGGCCGCTGGTAAAGCCCCGGTCGGAATCATTTACCCTGACAGGGCACATCGGCACATCAGGGTCTAATCTGGTTTTGTCCTGTCGCATAAAAAGCGCCGGCTCTCGGGAAAACTTTGATCCCAACCTATTCTATGATCGCGAAAGCGCTCTGGAACATCTAAAAGCATTGCCGTCACTTCGCGTCGCGAAAGCGGTGGAAAAAATTCTGAGCTTCTCACGTGGCGACATAAACTGGCGGGTTGAATTCCTGCCGGAAGAAGACACCATGCACGTCGATTTCTCTGAACTGTCTTTTGAACATGCCGCGGATGTAAATGTGTTCTACGATTTTGTCGAAGAACAG
>JBCCGE010000144.1:0-6072 GCA_039029455.1 Pseudomonadota bacterium
GGATGGATCGAGTAGTTAAATTCTGTCTTTTGAGCATATATTTTGTCCATGAAACTGGGATTCAGGTTATCTCCGATGCCACAGCTGTGAGTCGAGGACCGCGACTTTTCGCCGTTATAGCCCCCAGATGCGGCTTATCGTTCAGCGTCATATGAGCATGCACCATATCCAGATGCCGCTTCGACACCGGGATGTCAGTCGGCTCTGCAATGACCAGACCTGTGTGATGCAGATTGGGGTGCATATAAGCGAGTTTCAGCAGATTCTGGAAGTCGTCAAATGTTGCGTAGCGACGTCCATTCTCCAGGTCCCGCACGAAAGGTGCCCCGTAAATGGGTGCAAACACCTGACTGCGTCCGCCGATGGTTACGGACCGCTCCGGGTTTCGTGCGCGCTGAACAAACTGGCTGGGTGCCAGCGCACACTGTTGACGCACCCATTGCGCATCGGCAAAAACCTTATCACCTTCCATTTTGACACCGGTCTGCTTCCAGATCCGGGTAGCTTCAGGGTCATCCTTGAAAGCAAATCCGATATTTTCGAACATCCAGTCAATTTGCTGTTCAATCACCACCAGTTGTTCTTCATCCAGCGGATCGAAGAATGGCATTCTGCGTTCAATGAACGCCGGGGCCTGTGGATCTGCTGAAAATGCGTTGTCACTCTGTGCGCGGCGGCTTCGTCGTGGCATCGTTTGGATTTCGGGTTAACCTGCATCAATCATACGTGCTCAAGCGAGACCTGTAACCCTTGTAAAATTTGATTAAATGCATAGACTGAAGCTATGCGAAAAACCCTTAAGCTGATTGCGTCACCGAGAAATCTATTCGTATTTGAGGCGGCTGCCAGACTCGGATCCTTTACACTGGCTGCTGAGGAGCTGGGAATGCAGCAACCGTCAGTAAGCGCCTCAATCAAGCAGCTCGAACATTCACTGAATATCAGGCTATTTGATCGGGGTCACCGTCGCATTTCACTCACCAATGCGGGACTGCGATTTTATGCGGATGTGTCTCAGGCACTGCGGGGCATTGAAATATCGGCTGAAGCCGTCCACAACATGGGCCGTTCGGACTATGTCACGCTCAACTCGTCGTCCGCGTTCTCCTACTACTGGATGATGCCAAAGTTGTCCTCGCTGCGTCAGCAGCACCCCGAGATCGACCTCAGACTACAAAACAGTATTCACGATCCGGATCTGGATGCTGAAAACATCAGTATTGGTGTGCGAGTGGGCGACGGCAGCTGGTCAGATTGTGTTGCCGAGAAAATAGCCGACGAGATTATCTATCCGGTTGCCAGTCCTATGGTTATGCAGTCGGCGCGCAATCTCAGAACGGTGCCGAATTTACTGCATGAACGATTGATCCATCTGGAGGAGCCTGTACGAATACGGCCAACCTGGAAACAGTGGTTTCAGCACCACGGTATCGTGGCCGGTTCCAACACTGAAGGCATGAGACTCAATGACTACGCGCTGGTTCTGCAAGCGGCGCTGACCGGTGAAGGGTTCGCTTTTGGCTGGGACCACATTGTCAGAGATATGATTACAAGGAGAGTATTGTCTGCACGCGAAGACTGGGCCTGGACAACGGGCAGAGGGGTTTATCTGGTGTGGTCTCGACAACGCAAATTGTCTGTGAATGCTGAAAAAGTGCGTGACTGGATCCTGCAGTCAGCCGAATATCAGGTGCATGCCTGAGTTAAATCCACAGTTCCGGCTGTGATCAAGTGCTCTATTAATGCAACAGGGTGGGTCGACAGACGGGTCTGATTTTGTCGTATCCACGGCCCTGTATTTCGCTTAAAATCGAAGCGAGGCTTGACCGCTGTCAATGGCGGTGAAAACTGGTCTCCCTGGTGACGATACGTTGTGAACCCGGTCAGGTCCGGAAGGAAGCAGCCGCAGCAATCGATTCGGGTGCCAGGGTCAGGCTGGTTGGATCCGCCACCCTCACCATTTTCCATAAAACCAATCCCGAATCGGAGTCCAGTCCGCGCGGCTCTACAATATGGCATGAGTTATCAGGCACTGGCCCGTAAATACCGACCACGCACATTCGATCAGGTGATCGGTCAGGATCACGTGGTGTCCGCTCTTGCCAACGCACTTGATAGCGAACGCATTCATCACGCTTTTCTGTTTACCGGAACGCGCGGCGTTGGCAAAACCACTCTGGCACGTATTTTTGCTAAAGCACTGAATTGTGAACAGGGTATCTCGTCCACACCCTGCGGCGCCTGTGTAGCTTGCAACGGTGTTGATCAGGGCAATTTCGTGGATCTTATTGAGGTGGATGCAGCTTCGCGCACTAAAGTTGACGACACCCGGGAACTGCTGGACAACGTGCAGTACACACCGACTCAAGGGCGGGTAAAAATTTACCTGATCGACGAAGTACACATGCTGTCGACGCACAGTTTCAACGCGTTATTAAAGACACTTGAAGAGCCTCCAGACCACGTCAAATTTTTGCTCGCAACGACCGATCCACAAAAACTGCCGGCCACAATTCTTTCTCGATGCATCCAGTTCAACTTAAAAGCCATGGATATTCCCAGGCTTGTCGGGCAACTCGGAAGCATCCTCGATCAGGAAGATATACCGTATGAGGAACCCGCAGTTGCCGTATTGTCTCAATCGGCAAATGGCAGCGTTCGCGACGCCTTAAGTCTGCTCGATCAGGCTATCGCCTATGGCAACGGCAAAGTTGAAACTCAGGCTGTTAGAAATATGCTGGGAATGATCGATGACCAGTATATCGAGCAGCTACTGGGTGAGATCATCGCCGGCGATGCAGCTTCGGCTCTGGCCACCGTTGCGGCTATGAGCGAACGTGCAGTCGACTATGTCAGCGCACTTGATGAACTTTTAACGCTAATTCACAACCTGGCTCTGTTTCAGGTTGTGCCGGAAGCCGTCACATGGAAAGTAGCTGATGCGGACGCGCTGGCCGTACTCGCCGCAAGTGCCGATGCTGAGGTTTTACAGTTGATCTACCAGATCGCACTGACGGGCAAGAAAGATCTGCCACTGGCTGCAGACAGCCGCAGTGGGTTTGAAATGCTGATCTTGCGGTTAATGGCGTTTCAACCCGATATGGAGCTGCCGGATACCGCTGGTGGCGTGACCGAAAAACCCAGAGTACAGCGGGTTGCAAAACTCGTTGAGGAAAATCGATTGCCCACAACGTCCGCCGCTACCAATCCGTCAGCGCAAAATAATTTGCCGGAAACAGCACCCGTTGCTGTTGCCGCAGAACACGATGATTCCGATGAAGACACAGCCTCTCAGGGAGTTGGCAAACCGCCCTGTATGCCGTCGCTGGACGCTGTCTCGAGCCCTGCAGGCTGGTCAGAATTTGTGGCTCATTCATCGGTGAGCGGTATGGTGAGGGAGATGATGATGCAACTGGTTCCAACAGGGCCGGCGAATGGAAATGTGCTCGAGCTTACAATCGACCCCGCTTCGGCGCATCTTAACCAAAGTGGACGTGTGGCGAAAATTTCCCGGCTGCTCTCTGAGCATCTGGATTCTCCGGTAGAGGTTGTCATCAACGTTGGCGGATCTCATGAACTGGTCGGAGAAACACCTCGCCAGCAGGCCAATCGAGAAGCGGCTGAGCGTCAGTCGGCCGCAGAAGAGGTGTTCCGAAATGACGCCAATGTCAAAGATCTGATCGAACTGTTTGATGCCGAAGTCGTAGATCACTCCATTAAGCCATCGAACAATGCCGGATCAGGTCACTAACCGCAAACCATGAGGTAAACAATGAAAGGTGGACTCGGCAATCTTATGAAGCAGGCTCAGGCCATGCAGGAGAATATGCAAAAGGCTCAGGAGGAACTTGCAAATTCCGAGGTTACAGGGCAGTCCGGCGCAGGTATGGTGGAAATCACCATGACCGGCAAATACGATGTCAAAAAAGTCACCATCGACGCTCAATTAATGGAGGACGATAAGGATGTTCTTGAGGATCTTGTTGCAGCCGCAGTCAATGATGCAGTACGCAGAGTTGAGAAAATGTCGCAGGAAAAAATGGGTGGCCTTACTGCCGGGATGAACATACCCGGGCTGAAGTTGCCGTTCTAGCGGCCCCGGCGACAGCAGTGGCAGACCCCCGATCGGTTGAAGCGCTTAAAGCGGCACTTCAGAGGCTGCCCGGAGTCGGTCCTAAATCGGCTCAGCGTATGGCGTTCCATCTTCTTGAACGGGATCGAGAGGGAGCGCGTCAGATCGGCGAGGCGATTCGGGTCGCGCTGTCCCGCGTTAATCATTGTCAGCGGTGTAATAATTTTAGCGAGTCAGAGCTCTGTGGCATCTGCGCTTCGAGCAAGCGCGATGCGGAGCGGTTATGTATTGTAGAGACTCCGGCTGATCTTGATGCCATCGAACAGGCCGGGGTCTATCAGGGCATGTATTTTGTCCTGATGGGGCAGCTTTCTCCTCTTGATGATATCGGTCCGGAGCAGCTCGGAATTCGAGAACTTGAAGCCCTGCTGGCAAAGGAGAGCATATCCGAAGTTATTCTTGCAACCAATCTCACTATTGAAGGACAGGCCACGGCCGATTACCTGATTGATCTCGTTGCTCCGCGGGGCATTGCAATTACGCGTCTTGCACGGGGACTGCCGATGGGTGGCGAGCTTGAATATATGGATCCGGGGACTTTGGATCAGGCCTTTGCGGACAGGCGCAGCGTCAGCTAGACGTTTTCTATTTCCGCGACTCCACAATAAATGACTATGCAACGTTATGCGGCCTGTATCGAATACTGCGGCTGTCGATATGTCGGTTGGCAGCGTCAAAAAAACCAACTCTCGGTGCAGGAGGTGGTTGAAAACGCTATTTCACATGTTGCGGATCAAACAGTTTCCAGTGTGACGGCCGGGCGCACCGATACCGGGGTCCACGCAACCGGACAGGTCATTCATTTCGACTGCGATGCAGTGCGAACGGACTATAACTGGGTTCGAGGAATCAACACCCATCTACCTGATGATGTTTCGATGGTCTGGATTAAACCGGTGGATGTCGGATTCCATGCGCGTTTTGGTGCCATTCGCCGGCGCTATCGATATGTACTTTTGAATCGACGGGTGGCACCAGGCTGGCTGAACGGACTGGTGTCCTGGAGCCCGCTGCCTCTCGATTTGGAGACGATGCAAAGTGGGGCTGAAAATCTGGTGGGCGAGCATGATTTCAGCGCATTCAGAGCGGCGGGCTGCCAATCCAAACAGCCAGTAAAGACGGTTTGCGATCTCACCCTGACCCGACACGGTGATTTTGTATGTGTTGATATTGAGGCCAACGGTTTCCTGCATCATATGGTGCGCAATATTGTCGGCAGTCTGATCCGTGTCGGTGAACATCTCGAAACAGCGGACTGGATTGATGCGGTATTGCACTCAAAAGACCGGAAATTGGCCGGTGTTACCGCACCCCCTGACGGTCTGTACTTCGCGCGTGTCACATACGCTCCCGAATTTGATCTCCCGGAGCCATCGCCAATGCCCCGGTTTTGGTAACATTAGTCGTTTGTTGACCCTAGCCTGATCGCATCCAAATGCCTTGCCGAGTAAAAATATGCGGAATTTCGACCGCGGAGGCTGTACAGGCTGCGGTTGCCTCCGGTTCGGATGCAATTGGCCTCATGTTTTATCCGCCAAGCAAGCGACATCTGGAGATATCTCAGGCGGCGGAGCTGTCGCGGGCAGCCGGACCCTATGTCACCGTGTGCGGTGTTTTTGTCGATCCGGAACCGGACTATTTGCGCGCAGTCTGCGCCAAAGTTGGACTGGATTGCCTGCAGTTTCACGGTGACGAAACGGCGGAATTCTGTCGTGACTTTGGGCGTCCGTATATCAAGGCGTTTCGGATCGACCAACAAACGGACGAAGATTTGCGCGCCGCGGAGTCTCACTATCCGGATTGTCAGGGGATTCTGCTCGATACGCATGTGAGTGGCAGCTACGGCGGGACCGGGGTTACGTTTGACTGGAACCGTGTGAACTACGGGGGTCGGAAACCCGTTGTACTGGCCGGTGGACTGACCACGGCAAATGTGGTCA
>JBCCGE010000145.1:0-5939 GCA_039029455.1 Pseudomonadota bacterium
AACAAGAATACCTGCCCAACCGGCATCACAACGCACAACAAGCGTCTGCAGAGAGGCCTTAACCCAAAGGATAAGGCGGAAAAAGTGCACCACTACATCAGGAACATCAACTCATCGGTTGAGATTATTGCGCACTCCTGTGGCGTATCAGAACCCAGAGAACTTCGACGTCATCACATTCGTCTGGTGCAGGAAGACGGCACGTCCGTCAGGCTAAGCGATCTGTACCCGTCACCTATGATAGCAAGCACCTCGGGAGCGTAGCGGGACACTCAGCAGTTGTTGTGTCTGACACTATGAGCTGCGAGTTGTTTCCATACCTGCGGAGCCTGATTCAACGATTACGCTGCTGGCGACAACCCGCAAAAACCCGGCAGTCCGGTTTGTGAGTTCCGACGTCTAGCCGCTCACTGCCCGCTGCCGCACTGCTTCGAACAATGCGACGCCTGTAGCCACTGACACATTCAGGCTACTGACATCACCCTTCATAGGTACGGACACGAGAAAATCACAGCTTTTTATCGTCTGCTGACGCATTCCTTTAGCCTCCGAACCCATAACGATAGCAATTGACCCGGTCAGATCAGTATCGTACAGACTGCTTGTGGCGGCGTCAGCTGTTCCAACGAACCACACTCCGCATTGCTGCAAGTTCCTGATCGCACGCGCCAGATTGGTGACCTGAACCACGCTGAGCCGATCTGCAGCGCCGGCTGAGACTCGCCGGACCGTCGTATTTACCGGACAGGTTCCGTCCTTGCTGACAACAACCGCATCAACCCCCGCACATTCAGCCGTTCGCAGACAGGCTCCAAGATTGTGAGGATCCTGAACCTGATCAAGAACCAGAAGCAGGCATGCAGCAGAACTCGCGCACACACGTTCCGACAGGGTATCCAGATTCAGGTATTCAAAAGGCGCCACCTCAGCAATAACACCCTGATGGGATGCGCCCTGTGACAATCTGTCGAGTACCTCTCGGTTTTCCGCAAGGATCTCCACACTGACGCGCTCAGCTGTCTTGATCAGAGTGTCGATTCGTGTGTCGCGGCGTGCGCTATCGATCCAGATTCTTTTCACTCTGCCCGACGTCGACATTGAGTCTGTCAGAAATGACTCGACAGCGTGGAACCCGCAGGCCAGATCGGAGAGACAACCAGAATCGGGATGTGCTGCCGGTTTTTCCCGTCGAGACTTCGAATTCATGGGCTATAAGTTCGTTTTAGATCAACACTCATTTTACGATCGCCCGGATTTTTTCTTTGGTTTCTTCCTGTCAGACCTGGCTGTTTTCTTCTTTCGACCCGCTTTTCCCCCAGGCGGCTTTTGGTTTGCTTTATCCCGCTTCTTCTGTCCTTTCCCTGGGGATTTCGACGTACCGGCACTGCTGTCCGCCAAACAGAAATCTATTTTGGCGTCCTTCATATCAACGCGCGCGACCGTAACCCGAAGTCGATCACCGAGTTGAAACCGAGCACCGCTCCGCTCACCAACCAAAGTAAGCGATGTCGGGTCAAAGTGGAAATAATCGCCTCCAAGTTCAGTGACGTGGACCAGGCCGTCGACAAACACGTCGTTGAGCGTGACAAACAAACCAAATTCACGGACTCCCGACACCGTTGCATCGAAAGTTTCACCGAGCTTCTCGCACATGAAATCCGCTTTCAACCAGGCGGTAACCTCTCGCGTTGCGGCCTCCGCGCGCCGTTCAGTCATACTGCACTGCACCGCCAGTTCCTCCAGAGGGTCAACCGCGATCGTTTCATCCTGGCCACTCGTCCGTTTGATCAAACGATGCACCAACAGATCCGGATACCGTCGAATCGGTGAAGTAAAGTGTGTATACAATGGAAAAGACAGTGCAAAATGACCTTCCGGGTGGGTCTCATACACAGCCTGACTGAGACTCCGCAGCAGCGCCATCTGAACAATTTCAAGCTGCTCAGGTTTTTTTGCCGAACTTTTCAACAACCTGGCGTAATCAATTGCCTTAGGCTCGGCACCGCCGCCGAGTGACAGCCCCAAAGAATTCAGGAATTCATTGAGATCATTCAGTGCCTGATCATCGGGACCCAGATGGTTGCGGTAAATAGCACGATCTTCGTATTTTTTTTGCAGCAGGCGAGCTGCACAGATATTAGCCGCCAGCATGCAGGATTCGATAAGACGATGCGCCTCATTTCGTTCGCGCACGGTGATTTTTGAAATCCGACGCGCATGGTCATAGTGGAAAAAAGGTTCTGAAAAACGGAACTCGATGGCGCCGGTTTTGTTTCGGGCCTTTGCTAGTGCAAAGTGGCACTCGGCAAGCGCATCCAGACTCTCCACAATTGAGCTCCACGAATCGCGCTCCTTCACATTCTTTCGATCAATCAGCGGCGCGGCCTGCTCGTAGGTCAGCCTGGCATGGGAATGCATGATTGCAGGGTAAAACCTGAAGTTCCGTATTCCTCCCCTGAGGCCAATGCGCATGTCGCAGACCATACAGTATCGATCTTCTGCCGGATTCAACGAACACACGCCATTTGACAGAACTTCGGGCAGCATCGGAATAACGCGATCCGGGAAATAGACCGAGTTACCTCTCTGAATGGCTTCCAGATCCAGCGCAGACCCCGCCTTAACGTAGTGCGATACATCAGCGATTGCCACCAGCAGACGCCAGCCGTCAGGTTCAGCCGAGCAATACACGGCATCGTCAAAGTCCCGCGCATCGGAACCATCGATGGTGACCAATGGCATAGATCGCAAATCGTGTCGAGATCGACCGGGCTTTATCGCAGACTGAGAAGTATCCAGACGGTCAACCTGACGCTGTACCGATTGCGGCCATTCATGAGGCAACTCGTGCTTGCGAATGGCAATTTCAACTTCCATTCCGTGTTGTTCGATTTTTCCGACACGCTCAACCACTTCACCCACTGCGTGTAAATGATCAACCGGATGATGCAGGACTTTGATAACGACGATATCCCCATGTTCGGCATCCATTCGTTTGTTACTTGGCACCACAAAATCGCGACCGAACCGGTTGTCGTCAGGCTCAACGAAGCCGACACCACTTTCAAACAGGTATCGCCCGACAATGGTTCGGTTCGAATCGACCATGACTTCGATGATTTCGCCTTCTTTCCGACCCTTCCTGTCGGTGCTCCTGACCTTGGCAAGCACTCGATCACCATGCAGCGCACGGCGCATCTGCCGGTTATGAAGGTACAGATCGTCGCCACCATCATCGGGAACAACGAAACCAAAACCGTTGGTGTGACCGAGTACCTTGCCTCGAACAAGATCGATCTTCTCAGGCAGTAGCAAACGACCACGACGATCCTGCATCACAGTGCCCTGAGCCTTTAGTCGGTCAATTCGGGCGCGAATAGCGTCGTGCTGCTGACCCGAATCGAGACCAAAGTGCTGAAAAATTTCGGGCAGTGGCATAGGTCTGGCCTCGTCCTCCAGCACGGCGATGATCTGACTTCGGGACGGCACTGGTACGTTGCTGTCATCAGCTGCGCGAAAATCCGCGCCTGCCGAGCGCTTCTTTTCGACCCGGGACTTTTTCTTTTTCATGATTCAGACTCTGAGCAGAGCGCTTGTCGACCAACGTTATCTCACATCAGTACCGTTCTTATCAGTACATTGGTGTCGATAGTAACAGTCAATCCGGTGATCGTGCCGAATTCTTGCTTCGGGTATAATCCGCCGCCCTCCGGCTCTATGCCTGATTAAATCAATGAAGAAACTCAAACTCGGAATACCAAAAGGCAGTCTGCAGGACGCAACTATCGAATTGTTTGCGCAGGCGGGGTGGAGAATTAACACGCGGTCTCGCAACTACTTCCCGTCCATCGATGATCCTGAAATTCAGTGCTCGCTGGTCCGATCGCAGGAGATGGGGTCATACATTGCCAACGGCACGATCGATGCCGGTCTGACCGGGCAGGACTGGATCGCAGAGACCGGCGCTGACGTTGCCGTTGTCTCGGACCTTGTGTACTCAAAGGCCTCTGATCAGCCCTGCCGCTGGGTACTGATCGTTGATCAGAATTCGGAGATTCAATCAGTTGAGGACCTGGAAGGAAAAACCATCGCCACAGAGCTCGTCGGATTCACCCGGCGCTTCCTCGAGGAACGCGGCATCAATGCCAATGTTCAGTTTTCCTGGGGAGCCACTGAAGCCAAGGTTGTCGAGGGCCTTGCCGATGCGGCGGTTGAAATTACGGAAACCGGCAGCACCATCAAAGCCCACGGTCTTCGTATTGTATGTGACCTGTTGCTCACCCATACGGTGTTTGTGGCTAACCACAACACGATGAAGAATTCATGGAAGTCAGAGAAGATCGGCAACATCTCGTTGCTGCTGCAAAGCGCTCTGGTTGCCCGTGAAAAAGTGCTGCTGAAAATGAATGTGCCTTCAGACAAACTTGACGCCATCATCGCTCAGCTGCCTGCACTTCACGCACCTACCATCAATCCACTCTATGGAGATGACTGGATGGCTGTGGAAACAGTCGTGCCACGAGGAGAGGTCAGAGGCATGATTCCATTGCTCAAGTCCGCCGGTGCAGAGGGTATTCTGGAATTTGAACTGCGTAAAATGGTGGCGTAATTCCGCTTTGTGCGCGTGCAAACCTTAAAACCGGCAACCGTTTAAAGACCTTTGCAGGCATAAAAAAACCGCGGTTACTACCGCGGTTTTTAATTTCGGTTTGGGGTAAGACACCCGTCTGCCGCTATGCGGCAGTGCAATCTCCAAACCCTCGCTTTTGTCCTGGCTGAAGAATCGCCGCAACAGTGTGCGACGACCCGTTAATCAGTTTATCAGGACGAAGTGCGGAGATACTCCTTGTCAGATGCTTCGATCGGACCCACAGCCCATGCACCACGCGTTTTCGCATGCTTAATTGCAGCGTCAACGTCACTTTGTGACGAATCCCGCGGAATGGTTAAAACCTGACCGGGATAGATCAGATCAGCATCTTTAATCTGGTCAAGGTTGGCTTTGTAAATGAGCGGCCATTTCTCAGGCACGTTGTACACTTCTTCTTTGCAGGCTATTCCCCAGAGGTTATTGCCTTCCACAACCGTATAGCTGGTAAGCGCAGTGGATGCAGCGGCAGCGCTGGAAGAACTGCTTGAAGAAGATGACGACGAAGATGAAGACGAAGCGGTCTCCGAAGATTCACTCGCCGCGGGCGTGGCAGCAGCAGCGGCCGCAGCGGGCTTGCTTTTTGCACTGATACATCCGGATGCCAGCAACATTGCAGCAAGAACCGATGAAATCTTCAGACCGGTGGTCAGTTTTTCAGAAGCATTGAACATGCCAGGGTGTCTCCAGTTATTTTGGTTAAAAATTTGTACAGCGACGGGCTACTCAGACAATCACCGATGAATAATCGTTCCATTGGAGTGATTATCATTAACCCTTCACCATTGAAACGAAGTTTAACGGTGCAAATTACACTGTGCAAGACATAATCCGGTTTGAACGCAGGTTCTTACAGGCGTTTAACGATCAGGTGATGACCTGGTAATACACTGAATTACAGCGGCACTTTGCGTCGTCAGCCGTCAATTGCACCGTTCAGAAATTTTCGGTAAACAATTCAGAGCTCACACTTATCTGGCACTCGAAAAGAATCGCCTATTGGATATCAACGCATGGACCGCCTGCATTTCTGGTCCGGTACTGCCTACTTCTGCCTTCACGATAATGGTTGCCGTATTGACGCCGTTGGTGGCATCGCCATAGCTGTAGGTGCCAACCGTGTCTAGCGTAACCTGGTAGCTTTCGCCTGCCAGCAGCAGGCCGCTATCCCAGCCATCTGCATTCATGAGGCTGGCCGCTGTTGGGGCCGAAAGCCGCGGATTGCTGCTGTTGACGGTGTGGCCGTCCAGGTCGACGTTGACCCATTCGATGATGTCGCCTGGGGCCACGG
>JBCCGE010000146.1:0-5755 GCA_039029455.1 Pseudomonadota bacterium
AAATAAAGCAGGTTTGAAGCCAAAACCGGAAATAGGTACTCATTTCGGTGCCGGCGGTGATACATCGCAAGCCGAGCTGGAAGCGGAAGGTACGCGTGACCCACAGATTCTTATCGATACTGCAAACGAATGCCTGAACGCCGGCGCTTCAATCATCATGATCGAGTCAGAGGGGATTACTGAAAACGCGAATCCATGGCGTACTGATGTCGCTGCGAAGATCATGAAAGAGGTTGGTATGGAGAACGTGATGTTTGAAGCTGCCGATCCCGAGGTGTTCCAGTGGTACGTAAAAAACTACGGTATCGATGTCAATATGTTTATCGACCACTCTCAAATCACCCAGCTGGAGTGCCTGCGGCGCGGCATTTGGGGTACCAAGAGCACGTTTGGGCGTATCACGACACACCGTTAAGACATAGTGTGTCCTTGATTAGGCCGCTGAGTCAGGTATTCATTGCCGGACCCTGAGGGCTTGTGGCACGAAGAACCCCGGCGTTTGTCGGGGTTCCGATCTGGTGTCAGAGACAGGTTATTGACGCGGTTGATATCTCTCGACTCAAATACGCCGTTTTCGAAAAAGCTGGTGTGAAAATAGCGCGTTCAGCGCAAAACTCTCACAGCTGAACAAGTGTGCCATTTTTCAGTTTTGTCCTGATCTGTTGTCTTTTATAGATCAGTGCGCGGGAAGTCTCACATTAATTGACCGTTTGCAGGGTTATCCGTCCCGAAAAAACAGATCGATCTCATTCCAGTTCCCAATCGATAGGTGCAAGACCTCTCGATTCCAGAAAAGCGTTGGTTTTCGAGAATGGCTTGCTACCGAAAAATCCATTGCTGGCGGAGTAGGGCGATGGGTGTGGCGACTCAACAATAAAATGCTTGTCTGAATCAATGAGCACCTTTTTTCCTTGTGCAAATTTCCCCCACAAAATAAAAACCAGGTTTTCTTTTTGCGCAGACAACACGGATATGTTTTTGTCAGTGAATTGTTCCCAGCCCTGATTCTGGTGAGACCCGGGACTTTTTTCTCTAACTGTTAAAACAGAATTCAGCATAAGAATTCCCTGCGAGGTCCAGCGACTTAAATCACCGCTTTGCGGAACCCGGGCAGAAATATCAGAATGCATTTCCTTAAATATGTTCTTCAAAGAGGGCGGTGGCGTAATACCGGGGCTGACAGAAAAGCACAAACCGTTGGCTTGTCCGGGACCATGGTAAGGATCTTGTCCGATAATGACCGCCTTCACCGTGTCAAAAGGCGTATTGTCATACGCGGCGAAAATCCTTGATCCTGGTGGGAAAACCCGATGATGCGACTTTTCTTCCAGTAAAAATGATTTCAGTTCTCTAAAATAGTTTTTCTGAAATTCGTCCTGTAATACGTTTAGCCACGAAGGGTGAATGTTGGGCGATACTGAAGTCATGGGTATCGTTTTAGCCTGCTTTATTTTGAATGAGGTGCTCCGATTGTACTGACGAAACCAGAGAAGGTTTCGAATACCTTGGACTATTTCGCGAATTGGCGGGCAGGGAAATCAAATTTGAGGACTTGTGATGGGCTGAGATCAGTGCGAAGTGAAGCTGAGGGGAATAAGTTGTGCCGGGCTCATTCAATGAGCCCTAAGCGATTGTTCGCATATTCAATCGGTTATGCGTGCCATGCGGTTGGTCAAAATTTATAAACAATGATCTTTTCAGTTTCCTTAAAACGGGATGCACCAATGTGCCGATACTTCTCGAGCTCTAATCTCAGGGTTTTGTTCGTCAGAGGCTACGTGATGGGTGATTTAATGGGTCGGCTTAGTCTCACATTACCCTGATTAACGCATCATGGTCGCGACAGATTTGTAGATCATATGGAAGCGAATCTCTTGTGTCGGAGATAAATGATGGATAACTTCGCGCATTAGTCTCCAGCACACTGCCATTGGAATGAAATTTATTCATATCACAGACATTCATCTGGTCGGTCCGGGCGCATTGCTACACGAGCTCAATCCCGCGGAGCGGTTTGCACGATGCATTGACGATATCAACCTCAATCACTCAGATGCTGAATGTTGTGTGATAACCGGAGATCTGGCCGATGCAGGGGAATCGATGGCATATAAATTACTCCAGGATGAAATGGCGCGCTGCAACCTGCCTTGTCACGTGCTGGTTGGGAATCACGATCTCCGTGACCCGGCACGCGAGCAGATCAATTCTGTTCAGCTGGATGCAAATGGTTTTGTGCAGTCCGCAGTAGAAACTTCCGCCGGAGTTTTCGTGTTGCTGGATACGCTGGTAGCGGGAGACCATTATGGAGAGTACTGTGAGGCGCGACGAAGCTGGCTCAAAACACAATTGGAAACACATCGAGGGAAAAGTATTTTTCTATTTATGCACCACCCTCCATTTGATATTCACTTACCCTGCCTTGACGTCATCGCGCTTCGAAACCAGGATGAGTTTGCTGAAATCGTAAGGTCATCTTGCGATGATATTCGTCATTTGTTCTTTGGGCATGCCCACCGTCCTCTGTCGGGGAACTGGATGGGGATTTCCTATTCTTCCCTGAGAGGTACCAACCATCAGGTTGCGCTGGACTTCGATGTGCCGGAAATCATTTACGTTGATGAGCCTCCGGAATATGCAGTAGTGTTCGTTGATGACGATCGCATCGTTGTGCATACCCATAGTTATCCTTTGTGATTAGTCTTTTCACTGGTTTCTAATCAATGATCGTCTCCGCTGTTAATCTTGCTGTTTTATGTCTGATCGCGTCCGGACTGCTCGATCTGGTATTCAAAAAGTACGCAGCTTTGCCAAGGTCGCGAGGTATGTTGATTTTTGGCATCGGTTTTGTGTGGATTGTGATGCAGTTTGCGCTCATGAAGTACACCGGTGATGTGATCAGCATTGACAAAACCACGCTGATCTATGGGTTGGTTGCCGGAGTATTTCTCACACTGTCAAATATTATGCTGGTCGAATGCATGGGGCATTTGCCGATCAGTACAGCATCGACAATTTACCGGTTGAATACCATTCCGTTGGTGCTTATCGCGATTTCGTTTTTGGGGGAAGAGATCAACCTTTTAAGGGCTCTGGGTATCGCATGTGGCCTAATTACCGTATCCCTGTTGTATCAGTCGCCGCAGTCAACAGTTCAGAGAACGTCGAGTTATTCACTGTTTCTCGCACTAATCATTCTTGCCAGCGTCATTCGCGCACTATACGTCGTGGTTACAAAGGCCGGCGTTAATAATGGCGGAGATTCCAATACAATGATGTTGATGGCGGCAGCAGCCTGGTGTGTTGGTGGTCTGGCCTATGCACGTTTCAGGGAACACCAGATCGAATTGAATGCGCGCACAATCAAATACATTCTTACTGCGGGAATGCTGGTTTTCAGCATCGTCTGGCTGCTCACAACTGCGTTGACCCTCGGGGATGCGAGCATTGTGACTCCTATCGCCAACATGGGATTTGCAGCTGCGTTCCTGTTTTCACTGCTGTTTCGGATGGAGTCTATTGACTCAAAAAAAATCTCAGCTATCGGGCTGGCGATTCTTTCAATTTTCCTTCTGACCCGATCCGTCTAGCTGTGCCGGATATCTGAAATACCGCTCCCCTATGTTAATCGCAATTGAGCTGGTTTCATCTGTAAAGGGTACAAAAGAACAGATTATTTGATGTATGTCATATGCTTGATAGAATATTGGCGAGAAGGCCTTGAAGAGGGGCATCTATGCCCACAATAAATTCTGAACTAACCCGAATTACAGTACGTGGAGACTGAGATGGTTGCTGCTGTCAAGAATGCCTATCGTAAGATTACCGCTGCACCTTTTGCCCCCAACCTTGGGGCTGAAATATACGGTGTTGATTTGAGCAAGCCGGTACCTGATGACCAGTTCGAGGAAATCCATCAGGCGTTTCTGGACTATCAGGTGCTGTTCTTCAAAGAGCAGAAAGAGATTCCGCCCGAGCTGCACGTTGAATTTGGCAAGCGTTTTGGTGAATTGCATGCTCATCCGGCTGCGCCCACTATGGAAGGGCATCCGGAGATTTTTGAAATTCATGCGACGCGCAATTCAAAGGTGGCCAACGGAGAATTCTGGCATTCCGATGTGTCCTGCGATGAAATTCCTCCACTTGGCACCATGCTTCAGCTGCATATTCTGCCGCCGTGCGGCGGAGACACGATGTTCAGCAATATGTACTCCGCATACGACACGCTCTCTCAGCCGATAAAGTCGATGGTGGACGATTTAACAGCAACCCATGCTTCAGAGCATATTTACAAGGGACGGTATTCCGACCGTGGTCAGAATGATGCAGATATTGACTGTCCGGTTGCGGTTCATCCTGTAGTGCGCACCCATCCTGATACGGGACGCAAGGCATTATTTGTCAATAGAACTTTTACCGTCCGCATCAACGATCTTTCTGATGATGAGAGCGCTGCGGTGCTCGAGATGCTGTTTCATCACTGTGAGCACATTGACCATCAGATCCGATTCCGCTGGAGTCACAATGACATGGCTTTTTGGGACAACCGCTGCTGCATGCATCGCGCCATTTGGGATTACTGGCCGGAAGAGCGTAAAGGGCGGCGGGTAACGATCAAAGGCGATCGACCTCGCTGATCGGAAAGGAATCGGTGGTCCTCGTTTGAGCGTTTTGATTATCAAGCGCGCCCGGACTGCCTGTTCGGAAGATTCCCGGCTTGTAAGATCATTTGAATAATGCCAGTTGAAGCATTAGGTTCCTGCTCTATTTAAGCGTTAGCTCTACTTCCGATACGAATTCACCTGAGGGTGGGTTTTTCACTCGTAGCTTAATTTTCTTCGATCGCCTTTACGTGGCGTAGCCACAGTCCGCCACCATTGCGTCCCTCACCAGGGGTGTACGAACGATGACCAATTAACTGCTGGACTCTCGGTGACCGGTGGCTTAGGGAACCGAGTGGATGGTCGAGAGCGATAGATTCCTCTGGAGTCAGCCAACCCGCGACAAAACTTAGATGCATCGCCCGTCGCCAACCGTTGGTTGTCAGATTGGCACCACCTCCATGGAAAACATATCCGGAATAGATCAGGGCATCGCCCGGCCCGAGTTCCGCAGGCAGGCTTTCGACGTCTGTCCGATAATCAAGAGAGTCAGCTTTGTGACTTCCCGGTACGACTCGGGTGGCGCCGAGTTCTTCGGTGACATTGTCGAGACCAATCATGGCGCTTATCGTGACCTCGGGTGTATTCGGCCAGGTCCGGGCAATAAACTCCCACCAGTTGTCGGCATCACGATGCAGCGACTGGGCCTTCTCACCCGGTCCGATGTACATAACTTGTGCGGTGTTTAGCCAATAGCCGCCGCAGTTCGGCAGCAGCACCGCATCGGCAATTTCGGCATAGCGTTCGTTATCGAGCATATCGAAGAATGCTGGCGACAAAAGACCGAGGCTCGAGAAGCGGACAGTGTTTGCTCCGACGAATTCCTTTCCCGCGCTGCCCATGCCTTGTGTCGCTGAACCGGGCAAGACTGATTCAGCATATACATCCGCTGCAGCACGTATAGTCTGGACCGTTTCAAGCGGGAAAAGTTGTTCAATCACCAGTGCGCCGTCCGCGTCGAACGCAGCCTTTTTTTCACGATGCGAATCCTTTACTGATAATATTTTATGTGGTGGGGTATCGGAATTAGAATTGTTTTTATCTTAAAGCACGTAAATCGCTAATAAAAATAATAACGACTATGAACAACGCAG
>JBCCGE010000147.1:0-5693 GCA_039029455.1 Pseudomonadota bacterium
CGCAGATGTGCAAGGTAGCTGCGCAACGTGTGAGTCGAACGACCGCCGTCGCGCAAGTTCTTTGTGAATCTTGAAAGCGTTGTTGCGTTGACATGTCGAAGCTGGCGAGGGCGAACGATTTGTTCAAAGCGATTTAGAACCGTAATCGACTTTCGTTGCGTCGATTCTGCCCAACCTGGAAGACACTCCGATTCGTACCTGTCCCTAAACGTTTCCCACGGGATGCTGCCATCTTCCCACGTGAGGCCGCTGCGGACATCAGATTCCCATTTGGCGGCTTTCCTTAGCGCAGATCCTTTGCGACGTTCTCCGGTGGACTTCCGTACCTTGTCGCCGGTAACAGGGTCGCGGTACTGCGCGTAATAGACCTTCCCACGTTTGAATACAGAGACGTTTATTTGGCTGGGCATTTAAACCTACCTGTGATTTCAAGCCTGTAATCCGGATGATTACTTGCACCGGCCCCTGACCCCATACGCCCAATCATACCGAACAATGACGATTTGTTGTTCAGTACAGACGGAGTGTGTTTCATCATCGTTTGGCACCTTATCCACCGCGGTCGGTAAATTACCCAAAAGTTACTTTTGCCTTTTCCACTAATGCTACGCAGTGAACGTCTTTTTTTGGCACTGACCACCAAACGTGTACCCTTTGTGGTGATTGCTGTTGTGAAGGCATAGGCCGACCAGTCCCGCCAACCGAATTGGCAGTCTGTGTCGGTGCCTTACGAGCTGACGCGTACCCTTTGCGGAGCCATGCCGTCGTTTTGGCCTGAGCAATGTGGAACAATCTCCTGCCCAGTTGCTGACAACTTATGCCGGATTGTTCCCGGCTGGACTCACCGCTTTCAGCTCTAGACCTGCGGTTGTGGCTTTTGAATCCGTCCCCCAGTAGCCACGGGTTTGTCCATCGTAGGTCGCTGGCGTCTTATCCCGCCCGACCTGATAGATGCAGCTTCAGTCTGCAAAACTGTGATGTACCAGCACACCCGCCGGATACCCGAACGTAGAAGTCCTCTTTCGAGGCGTGTCGACCACTTGCCCATCACCCTTCAAATTGGCGACGATTGCACAAACGCTGCTTAGAGGGCAGGCCAATGCATCTGCGAGCTCGTGTCGCGTCATGCCAAATCTGCCTGCGGTGCGAAGTTGGCGTTCAACTTCTCGCTCCCTTCGCGAAGTTTTTCTGAGTGGATTGCCTCGCAGTTGAAAACCCGCACTTGTTGAGAACAGTGTTCTCTGTAACATCATTCAGAATCCTTTCCGCCGGCGTCGATGGCACTCGATTAGCCGGCTTTTTTCGTCCGATTCGGTTTCCCGTGTTCCGTAACATGTTTGATGAAGTCTTCCCCGTAGATGAAGCCTTGGTTGCCCAGATAGCGAACACGTAACCCTTGCTTTTGAATTGCTCTGCGACCCGCAGAACCGATTCCGGTCACGCGCTCAAACGCTTTGAACGTATACAGCAGCTGGGGCTGTACAACGCCATTCAGATTCGGAGTCATACTGGTTCCTGATGTCGAAGGTCTGACAAGCTACGCGTCACCGCGATTGCAGCTTGTTTTTTTTCGTCTCATCAGAAAACGGTTCAAATCGTCGCGAAGAATGCGCCATCTCGGTCGCCCGTTCGATGTCGCTATGTTGATGCCAGACAACTGTTCGTTGTGAAGCCATGTCAAAACCGTGCGAGGGCACACTTGCAGTTCGTCTCCTACTTGCTGCAGCGTCAGATAAATTAACTCGCTCAAATTAATGCCTTAATTTCCATTCTCATCGTCCCAATGCACAATTTTACCCTTTTAGGATTTGGCCGGAAGTGATTCATCAAGAGAAAGATGGACTCGCAACTAACAAGCTCGTCGGTACCCGGTTTGGTACCCGAAAATGCACACGCGATCCTCGCCGGAAAAGTGAGGCTGCAGTATGTCAATCGTTTTCAACTGGTATCTATCAGCAAAGCACCAGTTCGTAAGGTTTGAACGGATTGAAAATCCATGTGTCGCCGGTTCGATTCCGGCCCTGACCACTAGAAAAGCCCGCAAAATGCGGGCTTTTTTTGTTCTTTTGCGCTGTCTGTGCCCGCGAGTTTCATCTGCTGTGGGCCGGATCTCGCCGCTCCAGATGACGATGAAGGTTAACCCATTCCGCTACGGGCCACCTCTAGTATGGATTGCATGGGCGGACGTCAAAAGGCAGTCTGCGTACAACCGTGCCGTAAGCAATGAACTCGATCGCACGATTGTAAGAGCTCTCAATCACCGTGATCCGATGCTCAAAACGACAGTTGATCACCGCGTCGCCGCCTTTTTCCAATGCCAGGCGCTTTAGAGCAGTTTTGAGGTTTTCAAACGGATTGGAGGCACTGGTGATCTTGTCAGGAGTACTCGCATCTCCGAAAGCAAACACAACGTCAACGATCTTGTATTCCTGCGGAATTTCGCCCGTCGAAATCATGACCGCCTGCACGGCCTGTTCAAACGAGGCCTTTGCCTGTTCTTTGCTGGCCGCACGCAGCATCTCCTCCCGGGCAACCAGCTCTCTGCGAAATCGCTGCTGGTTCATAAATTTCCTGCCTGGAACCGGAAATTCATCGGAACAGTTGGGACAGAGGATCACAGATCCGGCATCATCCAATGCGGCCGATAGATCTGTCTTGCACGTCTGGCATTTGAAGTAGATTTTTTCCTGCCCGAGCAGGTTTCTTCTTATTTTGAATTCCATTGATGCCGGCGAAAGGGAAATGGAACGAGCACTCTGCCTGAACCCTACCTCGCGCATCGCGGCTGGGCTGACCTCCGTCGTTTCCAAAGTGAGCAATAGGGATTACCCGATTCGGCTTGGCCAGCAGGTGTCCAAATCGAGTCGCGCAGATCCGCATGGCTCATATGAGTCGAGAATTCCAAAGCAATGAGGCATCGAGTAAAAGGAGGTATAGAGTAGGGGCATGAGTATAGGGGCATAGAGTAATAGGGCAGCAGAGAAGCAGCACACGGCAGAATCAGTGTGTAACTCGACGGTTCCGCGTTCGGCCCCTGCCAGGTGTCAGGCGCGTTGATGACTCGTCGTTGATGACTCGTCCAAGTGCTGATCTCCGATCTAGTCGTCTGATCTAGTCGGTAGTGACGACCTCTCCACCCCTGATAGTGGACAGCCCTTGATAGATCTGATGGTCGATCGTTTCTCGCACGTACTCGACATGACCATCTGCATAGGCGAACTGAGCGCCTCCGGAATGCCAGCTTGCGAAAGCTCCGTTTCTTCTGTCGAGAACGATGCCCTCTCCGGGCCGTGTGTTGAGCGGATTGCAGGTCGTTCGTAGGCAGTCAGCATTTGCGATCGCGTAATTCCAGATGTTGGATGACTCCCAGGTCGTCGGAAGAACAACTTCGCCGAACAGGAATGTGCTGGATACCCCGTCTCTAAACTCGGCCAGCGAACGCTCCTGCTTGTAGATAAACGCCCCGTCATTTTCATAGCGAGTTGAATACAGCGGGCTGTCCGGTCCTACCGTTCCCTGACAAAAGGCATAGCTGGTGGTTTCCGCCTTCACGAAAATGTAGACGTCGTTAAGTCCATTCGTCTGACGTGACGGGCAGTGCAGCGTCGGAAACGATGCTTTGACTCCCTCGAATTTTCCGGGATCGCTATACCAGCGAATATCAAACGTGTCCTGATTCCATAAGCCGCCATTGCGTAAATCAATCAGGTCATACAGCGGCTGTTGCTCAAGGTGCGGAAGCATGCTGATGTAGCCGCTCGCTCCGTTTTTCTCCTCTGAAGATAGACCGGGCGGACAGCCGGGAAATACACCCTCGCCCGAACCGTCGCAGCCGATCCGGCCAGGTGGCAGGTTTTGATAGGCTGACTCATAGTTCAACGCCGCAAGCGCAAGTTGCCGGATGTTGTTGGAGCAGGATGTGCGCCGGGCCGCTTCCCGCACGGCCTGAACCGCTGGCAACAGCAAGCTGATCAGAATGCCGATAATAGCGATCACGACCAGTAATTCGACCAGCGTAAATCCTGCCCGGAACTGCCTTGCAGCTGCTCCGTTTTCTGTATGGCGGCAGAGTTGTTGAGCAGAATACACGCTATTCTCCGTGTTTTTCACGAGTGCCCCGGGTGTTCCTGTTTTTCTTCAAGATTCTGCTTCGCTCACAACAGTAGTATAGTGCAACCGAATTCCAGTCAAAACAATTTTGCTTCCCGGAGCATTGTCGCAACAGCCTCTGTCGGGGCAGGTGCCGTTGCGCACAGCCCCGGGTTCCCTCCGGAGGGGTCGGGTTACACGACGCGATTCAGATTCAGCGAAAACATCAACGGCCGTCCCGTGGACAGGTTCGGCGGATGAGTTGTGCGCTCAGTATCGACAGTCGTACAGCCGGCTGACCAGCATTGCGGCAGGAATCCTCGGACGTAAGGAAGACGCCGAAGACATGGTCCAGCAGGCAGTGTCAATTGCGGTTGAAAAGCAAACCCGTTTTGAATCAGCAGGACACTTTATCGGCTGGCTCTGCTCAACAGTGCGCAATTGCAGTTTGAATCATCGACGGAAATTCACCGG
Organism: Pseudomonadota bacterium; assembly: GCA_039029455.1. GTDB lineage: Bacteria > Pseudomonadota > Gammaproteobacteria > Arenicellales > Poriferihabitantaceae > JBCCGE01. The sequence continues at coordinate 4,564 of JBCCGE010000147.1, forward strand.
GCGCAGAACCACTCCTGCAGATCCGGCTGTCCTATCCACGGTGACGGAAGATCCGTCGCGACAGACGAGAGTCGAACGCGTTTCCCGGGCAACTGGAGAACTGTTCGATGATCAGCAGGCTTTTGACGACCGCATGATGCAGGCTTTGCAAACGCTGGCCCCCGAAATGCGCAGCTGTCTGCTGCTGAGGATTGTGGAAAACCTGAGCTATGCCGAGATCGCCGGGATGATGGCGATGCCCGAAGGCACAGCGATGAGTCACGTTCACCGGGCGCGAAAGAAATTACGCGAAGTTCTGGGTAGCCCTCATGCACCCGAAGGCGGTGACGCATGACTGAAAACAGAGATAGAAATTCGAAACGAGCAAATGACATGCAGCCACCTGCTGATGCACATCTCGACATCGAATCGGGACTCACCGAATTCGAAACACGACTGAACGATCAGATCAGTGCTTCGTTGCAGAGGATATTTCCTGCAGCTCGACCGTCAGAAGCTCACGTTGAGGACGTTCGTCAGCAGTTCAGTAGCGATGGCCGCGCAGAGCCACGCCGCACAGAACCGGCCGGCAGATCAGTTATCGCGGGACAGGCTTCAGGATTGCCGCGCCGTCAGATCATGGCCGCGCTGGCGGCATCTGTCGCCATCGTTGCGATTTCGCTTGCGTGGTTTTTTGGATCCGGCGAGGGTGGCTCCGATCCGCATTTCCAGCAGGACCGTGTTGCCGTCCTTCATCAACGGATGATCGATCGGGGGTTCGAGCCGTACTACCAGTGCGATGATGATGAGCGATTCAGGCAGGTATTCTCAACGAGACAGGACGTTGAGCTTTCGCTGGATGAGATGCCCGAAGGTGCGCGAATGCTGGGCCTCTCCTACCCGGGTGGACTCAGTCGAGACACCACCGCCATGTTGTGTATTGTCGATGATCAACCGGTCACGGTTTTTGTTGACCGCGTCTCTTCAGATTCAGATGACGTTTCATCGACCGGCGATGACGGATTGTTTGTACATCGCACCGCGCTCGCGCCCAGCGCAGTGCTAGGATCGGCCCCCAAATCGAGGATCAAGCCATCCGTGCCGTCAAGTTGCGCAGCGTCGATTACAGAGGGGAAACCTTGATCGGTGCC
>JBCCGE010000148.1:0-5650 GCA_039029455.1 Pseudomonadota bacterium
GCTAAGTACATAAGTCAGACTTATACGCCAGACAGGATTAATCAGTTGCGCTGAAGACAGCAAAGAGTTAAAAACTCTTTCGCCACATTATCGGGCATGCCCTAACTCTCTGTCAGAACAGAATAGAAGAAACCCAATATGGACTTATTCGAACAACTGACCAAACTGGTTCAGATCATTTTTATTGACATAGTTCTCGCCGGAGACAATGCCATTGTCGTTGGTATGGTCGCGGCAAAGTTCACCAAGGACTATCGAAGAAGAGTCATTTTATGGGGAGTGGGAGCGGCAGTCGTACTTCGTATCCTGTTTGCTCTGCTGACGGTTCAGCTGCTGGCAATAAAAGGACTTCTGCTGGTTGGCGGGCTTTTGCTTCTATGGGTCTGCTGGAATTTGTGGCGAGAACTACGTCAACCGCCGGTCGATTTCAAACTGGAAGACGAGGATGGCAATCAGGACGTGCAGAAAAACCCACCGATGCTGAACGCCATAGGCCAGATTCTCGTAGCCGATGTATCGATGTCACTTGATAATGTTCTGGCGGTAGCTGGAGTTGCCGAAGGACACACCGGTATTCTTGTGATTGGTCTCGCGCTCGCGGTCGCGTTCATGACCTTCGCCGCAACCATCATTGCCGAAATTCTGCAGAAGCACCGCTGGATTGGGTATCTGGGGCTTGTGGCAATTCTTTACGTTGCCGTAAAAATGACCTACAGCGGGACTCTAGAACTGCTCTAAATCCGGAATTTAGCCCTGGCGGGTATCCCATCACCGGATATGAATCAGTATAATCCCATGCGGGGTTTATATCCCAAAAACCCTCGCTGACTGACTTCCAGGAACGGGTGGGCTTATCGATTGCCATTTCCGGTTCTTGCAGTTGTCTGAATTGAATTTTTCAGGAGCAGTGATGGTGGGCGTTGCAAGATCTGTTTTGTGCTGGTTTGCGTCGTTCGCTCACGTCAGACACTATCCGTTAAACCAAACAACGTAGATTTCCACTGTGATTCGCGATTTTCTGAAACGGTCTTTAACACTAACGGCCAGTGCATATATTTTATTGGTATCAGGCCTGGCGCCGGTTTACGCGCAGACTCCTGAATACAAACAGGCTTTCGAGGCCTATCAAAAACAGGACTTTGCAACCGCCGAGACACTTTGGACAGATATTGCCGAGCGTGGCGATGTAAACGCCCAATATGCTCTCGGGGTAATGAATCTAAGAGACGAGTCCAGCGACGCCAGCGATGAAGACGCCTATAGATGGTTCAAAATGGCCGCAGAACAAGGTCATGCGACAGCCATGTTCAATGTCGGCGTTGCATACTGGGAGGGAACCGGTACGGAAATTGACCGCCAGACGGCTCTCGGATGGTGGGAAAAGGCCGCTCGACAAGGAGAAAGCGGCGCGCAATTTAATCTTGGTCTGGCCTATTACATCGGTGAGGAACGTGAGGCTGATCTGGAAACCGCCGCCAAGTGGATCGGTCTTGCAGCCGATCAAAATCATCCAGAAGCAAAACGAATTATGCAGGTGATTGCGGAGGAAAACCCTCAACTTGCTGCCGCCAATACGCGCAAACAGCTGGTTAAGGATGAGGATATCGGAACCTCAAAAACAGCGGACGTCAAAACCACATCTCAGGACATTCAAACACCGGCGACGGAAAAAAGCGACGATCAGACCACAACAACAGCTGAATCTGACACGGCGGCAACCGCTGGGGCGACGGACGTCAGCACTTCTCAAACCACTGGCAGCACTCAGACCCAGGCAACTGCGGCCACCACCGAGGAGCCAGCAGGCAGCACATACTGGAAAACGGTCGCACTAAATACGCCGCTCTATGTAAAGCCCAGCGCCAGCAGCATTATTTTCAGCAGCCTCCCCAATGGCACCCCCATCGAGATTATTGATCGTCGGCCGGGCTGGCTTCGGGTTACCCTGCCGGCAGGATTAAAAACCTGGATATTTTCGAAATTTCTGGACGTAAATGGTAATCGCGGACGAGTGAACGGGACCAGCGTTCGCGCCCGTCCACAGCCCTCGACCGACAATACCAACTCGCCGCCAATTGGTGCGTACAACAGAGGTGATGATGTTGCCGTATTGGAAAAAAGTGGGCAGTGGATTCGGATCAGAGCGCCTAAACACATCGGAGCGTGGATCCGCACGGATGATGCTGAACAATATGAGGACACAGAGAGCGGAAGAGACGAACTTTGGAAACTTATGGTTTCCAAGGGTTTGTAAACAGGCGAACGACGCATATGAGATTCGTACCGCGAGTTTCAACGATACGATTTAAGAGTCCAGTGTTCAATATCTCGACGATCAGAATACGACAACGATCATCTACGCAGCAATACTGTCCGCGTGAACCAAAAGTGATCGGTGTATTTAGAAGTTATTTTTTTTACATATCCATGGCTCTGGTCGCGTTATTGTTTTCCGCTTCGGTTGACGCGTCAAGCATCGCAACAGTTCAGAGTCTGATTGAAAAAGCAGAATACAAAACCGCTTTACGTGAAACCAATCGCCTGATTGCTTCCGGTCGCGAAGAACCCCAAATCGTATTCCTTAAGGGAGTGATTTTGCAGCAGACCGGAGATTCGTCAGCAGCCGTTTCGATCTATCAGGAACTGATCGATAAGCATCCGGATTATCCGGAGCCTTACAACAATCTTGCGCTCCACTATGCTCAGCGCGGTGACTTCGATCAGGCTATCGTAATCCTTGAAAAAAGTATTGAAAGTCATCCGAGCATAGCAATCGCATACCAAAATCTCACCGCAATCTACAACCGCATGGCGAGCGAAGCCTATCGCAAGGCGCTGAATTCGAAAAAACCTCCGGTACCCCTGGAGCTGACCGCGCTTGATCGGATTGTTGTCGATGTCGAGGGCGTGCAAATTGCCGCAGTTGAGCAAGAAGCACAGCAGCAACAAAGCTCTCAATCCGGCAACCAGCCGGCCGCCGAACCGGTCGCCGCCAGCGCGCAGGCGGAAATTGAGCAGACCGAGTCTGAAGCGCCCGCGACTGAAGGCGATGAGACGATCGTAGCTGCAGCAGAGCAATCAACTGCGGTCAGTCAGGACACCGCAGTGAGCGATGCCGTTGAGAGTGAAAGTAACGAAACATCGGATGATTCGGAATCCGCGACAGTCTCGAACGAACCAGCGGTCCAGCAAGTCGCAGCATTAGAAGAACCTGAAATCGCGATCACGGAGTCAAAACCAGATACAGATGTCAGAGAGGCGGTAATCAACCGTGTATTCAGCTGGGCTGCCGCGTGGTCAGATCAGGATGTTCCGCGATACCTTCTGCACTACTCCGAAGACTTCGTTCCCCGAAAACTCTCGCTTGATGAATGGAAAAAACAGCGGTACGGGCGTCTTAGATGGCGTGAATTTATTATTGTTAAACCCTCAAAGCTTAACGTAACCGTGGATGGAGACGACGCAACTGTCAGTTTTAACCAGTATTACAAATCAGACCGACTGGAAAATACGGTCCGCAAAACTCTAAAAATGAAAAAGCAGGATGAAAACTGGTACATCGTTCGTGAACTCATCTGATTAATCGAGTCTAAGTCGGTGCACATACATCTTTTCCGGTTTTTCCAGTCATGCTGAATCTAAAAAGATACTCGGTTTTCTCCGTTCTGAGCTGTTTTACAGTGGCGATCCTTATTGTGATCGGAACCCAAGAGATCGCTGTCGCCGGCGGCAATACCAGTTACGAAAAGAAAGTCATCGATAGCGTCGAGCGGATCGAACAACAGGATATTACTGATTCCATTGATCAGGTTTCAGAGCTCGTAAAGCAATACCCCAATAGCAAACTCGGGCATCTGATTTTGGGAGACCTCCTCTCTCTCAGAGGAGGAAACCGATCGCTGGTGGAAGCCTATGGGGACGACGCTTTGCAACACGACGGATTGAGAGACGAATTGCGGTATCGATGGCAGAGCAGCCTGCTGGATGCGCCGGCATTCCAAGGGATGGTGCCCGCGAATCTGGTGCTCTCCCCTGAAAATCATGAATTCATTCTGGTGGTGGACGCCAGCCTCTCGCGCTTGTTTATTTTTGAAAACAGGCAATCAACTTACGAACTTGTCTCGGACTACTATGTCACTGTTGGCAAAGCCGGAATGGGTAAGGAGTTAGAGGGAGACCTGCGAACCCCTATCGGCGTCTACTTCGTGACGTCGTACATTCCCGGGGAAACCTTACCACCACGCTATGGTCCGGGAGCGTTTCCTATCGATTACCCGAACATCATCGACAAACGTCACAAACGAACGGGATACGGCATCTGGCTCCATGGAACAGAACCCGAGAATCACAATCGCGTGCCACTCGCCAGTGACGGCTGCGTCTCACTCAGTAACGAAGAGTTTCTGGAAATCGCACAATATGTTGATACCGATGGCACAACTCCCGTTTTGATCTCGACTGGATTCGAGTGGGTTGAGCCGACCAACCTGCCGCAGGAACGACAGCAGTTTCTTGACGTTATAAATCGATGGGAGTCCGACTGGGAAAGCCTCAATACAGACACCTACCTGTCACACTATTCACGTAAAGAATTTAAAAGCGATGACTTTGACTTTGATGAGTGGGTGGAACGCAAAACCCGAGTCAATAGTCGAAAGTCATTTATCGACATCGAGTTAAGCAACATTGGTATTTACACGTACCCTGGAGAGAAGGATACGTTTGTCGCGACCTTCAATCAAAAATATTCCAGCGACAATTACGAAGGCGAGGGATTTAAAAAACAATTTTGGCGACGCGATAATGATGGACGCTGGAAAATTATTTATGAGGGCTAGGGATTCATAAACCTCGCCGTACTTCCATTTTGCGATGAAGGCATGGTTTCCGGGCACCCGCTTCACCAATCCTGAAGTCAAAGGGATGCACCAAGCACAGTTACACAGATGGACCAAATTGGGGCCTAAGTTTCCTTAGATCGCCCTACCCCCTATTTATTTTAAAGTCTTATGATAGTCAGCGTTGGACCAGAGGAATGTCCAGGGGGGCTCGATTGGTTACTACTGATATCCATGTAATCTGATCGAACAAAGTCTCACTATTATGATAATGGTCTGGAAGAAGTCTTCGACTTCGATCTGATCGTCCGTCAATCCACAGGTAAAGTTTCCACGTAATTGCCGCACTTGGCGATTATTTGACTTGTCCTAACCCGTATCACCGCTAAACCCTTCTCCAATTCATGGAGGATGATGATGCGTTTTGCCCTTTCTGCAGTTGCTGCGAGTGCCATTCTGGCGGCGTGTACCACTGCGACAGAAGACACGACCGAAACCCTGATAACTGAAGCTGAGACGAGCGTGACGGAAGAGATTGAAACCGTAATGGAAAAGCCCGAAATGGCCGCCACTGATCCATACCTCTGGATGGAAGAGGTGGAAGGCGAAGCGGCCCTGGCCTGGGTCAATGCGCAGAATGACCGGTCCCTGGCCGCGATCCAGGCCGAGTCTGTCTATGAAGACAATTATGCTAAGGCGCTGGATCTGGCGACCTCGACCGATCGCATCCCGTACGGGACGGTCCGAGATGGCCTCGTCTATAATTTCTGGCAGGACGAGACCAATGTCCGCGGCCTGTGGCGCCGCACCAC
>JBCCGE010000149.1:0-5643 GCA_039029455.1 Pseudomonadota bacterium
ATCAGCCGGGGTCTGCATGGTCGAGACTGAGTTCCAGAAGAAACCATTCACCGGCTCGGAACCGAACGGCACGCCACACTCCCGCAAACGCTTCATATACAGTCTCGTGTGCATCTGCTCTTCCTGTAAGGTCCTCGCCACCCCCATGCGGAAATCGGCGGGTGCTTCGGGAAACTTCAACAGTACGAGCGCCATCAGCTCTGCCGCTAGCAACTCATGATTGGCAAAGAAGTGCAGCAAGCGACCACGATCTTTATCATCCCCTAGCTGAGCGAGGATCTAAACTACTGATCTATGATTCGGGCAAATAAATTGCGGCCTGAACAGTGACATCACTCGCCCCGGATTCACCCGAAACGCTTCTCAAAACCCCGTTGCACACGCTGCACACGGATCACGGAGCCAAAATGACGTCTTTTGCCGGATACGATATGCCGGTTCACTATCAAGGCGGAATTATTGACGAGCACAAACATGTACGAAGTGCCTGCGGGATTTTTGATGTATCCCATATGGGGGTGATTGAAGTACGCGGTGCCGACGCAGACCAATGGGTCGAATCCCTCACACCTGCCGATATCTGCTCCCTTCAGCCTGGTGCCCAGCGCTACGCATTGCTAATGAACGAACGCGGGGGGGTTGTGGATGATCTGATGGTCTCAAGACTGCAGGATCGACTCGTTCTCGTCGTCAATGCTGCATGCAAAAACAATGATTTCAGCTATATCCGGTCGGCGATCGGAGACCAAGTTGAAGTAACGATGCACGAAGAACTTGCGCTGATCGCAATTCAGGGCCCTAAAGCGCACTCTGTTCTCGGCCAGGCAATACCTGAGGTTGGCACACTGAGTTTTCTCAGGACCCTTTCCAAATCAAGTGAGTTTGGAGATATCCTGATCAGCCGTTCCGGATACACGGGTGAAGACGGTTTTGAAGTTGCGTTGCCGGCTGAGCAGGCGAAACAGTTTACCGAACATCTGCTGAGTCATCCGGACGCCCGGTTAGCCGGACTCGGTGCAAGAGATACGCTAAGACTGGAAGCCGGCTTGTGTTTGTACGGTCACGAACTTGGACCCGACATATCTCCGGTCGAGGCGGATCTGAATTGGGCGATTGGCAAGTCAAGAAGATTGGACGGCGCGCGCGAAGGCAATTTTCCCGGTGCAGACGTTGTATACAGTCAATGGCCTGATAACACCGAGTCAGTTCGAGTAGGTATTTTGCCCGAGGGCAAAGCTCCGGTGCGAGATGGCGCGGAACTCGTCGACGCCAATGGCAATGTAATCGGCACTGTTTCCAGCGGAAGTATAAGTCCAACGCTGCAAAGACCGGTTGCAATGGCTTTCATCCAGCGCAGTGCGCTGCGTTCAGGCACTCAGCTGTTTGCGAATGTTCGGAATCGCCATATCCCCGTAGCCGTTACAAACTTACCCTTTATCCCTCACAACTATGCTCGGTAGAGAGCGCACCCAAAAACATCAATCAGAGGAACTAATATGATGACAATCCGATTTACCGATGACCACGAATGGGCCAGAGATGATGACGGCATCATTACAGTTGGCATCACCGATTTTGCACAACAACAACTCGGCGAGGTGGTGTATGTCGAATTGCCCGATATCGATAGAGTTGTTGCCGTCGGTGAGGAAGTTGCGGTTGTTGAATCTGTTAAAGCCGCTGGCGAAGTCAAATCTCCTGTGTCCGGGACTGTCGTTGCGGTCAATGAAGATCTGAACGATTCACCGGAACTGGTGAATGATGATCCGTCCGGAAACGGCTGGTTTTACAAAATCAGCCCATCCGGACCCGATGAACTGAACGCTTTAATGGATGAAACCGCTTACGAGGCAATGGTCTCAGCACTCGCCTGATCAACGAACTTTTTTTAAAAACCAACATTTGCAGGAGTAACCGATGCCACGCGCCGATGATTTTTCGCAACGCCACATTGGCTCAAACGCGCCTCAGCTTGAGAAAATGCTCAGCGCCCTCGGGCTGGATTCGCTGGACGATATCGTCGATGCGACCGTACCGGCGTCAATTCGCAGCGAGCGTCCATTCAAATTACCCGAGGCACTGGATGAGAACCGTCTGAACAAACTCGCACGTGAAATCGCATCGGAAAACAAACTGGCGATCTCGATGATCGGGCTTGGATATTACGGGACGGTCACTCCGCCAGTAATCCGACGAAACGTTATGGAAAATCCCGACTGGTATACGGCTTACACGCCCTACCAGCCAGAGGTCAGTCAGGCCCGTCTCGAGGTTCTGATCACATTTCAGCAAATGATTATGGACCTTACCGGAATGGAACTCGCAAACGCTTCATTACTTGACGAAGCAACCGCTGCGGCTGAGGCAATGATGGTGGCAAACCGGGTAGGCAAGAATACGTCCAACATCTTTTTAGTGGATTCCGGTTGCCTGCCGCAAACCATCGCAGTGATTAAAACCCGCGCGGAGCCGATGGGTATAGACGTGAGAGTGGGTGATATTGAAGAGCTGGCTGCGCAGGAAGAGGCATTTGGCGCACTGCTGCAGTATCCGTGTGCGAACGGCAATATCGAAGACTACCGCAATGTGGTTTCTGAACTTCGCACAAAACAGACCATGGTGATCATGGCTGCCGACCTGCTCGCACTGACTCTGTTGATGCCACCCGGCGAAATTGGAGCAGACATCGCAGTCGGGACGACGCAGAGGTTCGGCGTACCTATGGGATTCGGCGGCCCGCACGCGGCATATTTCGCCACCCACGAAAAACACAAGCGGGCTATCCCCGGGCGACTCATTGGCGTCAGTGTGGATTCGAATGGAAACCCGGCCTACCGCATGGCACTGCAGACCCGTGAACAGCACATTCGACGCGACAAGGCGACCAGCAATATTTGCACCGCACAGGTACTGCTTGCCGTTATGGCGACGCTGTACGCCCAGTATCACGGACCCGACGGTCTAAGCAGAATTGCAAAGAGTGTCAACCGGCTCACAAGAGCTTTGGCGGATCAACTGCAGTCCCTTGGGTTTGAGATTGTTCACACCAGTTTCTTCGATACACTGATGATCCGCGCGCCTGGCAGAGCGAAGACTCTGGTCGACAAGGCCGAAAACGCGCGTTACAACCTTCGACTAATCGATGATGACCACATTGGCATCAGTATCGATGAAACCATCACGCGCGATAAGGTCGAAGGTCTGCTCGAGGTGTTTGCCGGCGCCACTGCAAAACGGGTCAGCGGTGTGGCGTTCGACAAAGACCTGACCGCCTCAATTCCCGGGTCTCTGGTACGGCGCAGTTCCTTTCTGGCCCACGAGAATTTTCATCGTTACCGCTCTGAGACCGAGTTTATGCGTTATCTGCGCCGAACAGCGGCCAAAGACATCACCCTCGCGCGTTCCATGATCCCTCTGGGTTCATGCACGATGAAGCTGAATGCAGCAAGTGAAATGGAAACCATTTCCAATCCCAGATTCGCGCATATCCACCCGTTCGCGCCCGAAAAACACACTATCGGCTACAAGCGCATTATCAATCGCCTGCACAGTATGCTGTGCGAGATTACGGGATTCTCCGGATTTACCTTTCAGCCCAATGCAGGCTCTCAGGGGGAATATGCGGGTTTACTTTGCATCAGGGCCTGGCATCACTCCCGACAGCAGTCCCACCGCAACGTATGTCTGATTCCATCCAGCGCGCACGGCACCAATCCGGCGAGTGCAGTTATGGCCGGAATGAAGGTGGTCGTCGTTCAGTGCGACGAAGACGGTAACATTGATCTGGATGATTTTCGCGCAAAGGCCACTCAACACGGTGACAATCTTGCTGCAACCATGGTGACCTATCCGTCCACCCATGGCGTCTTTGAAGAGAAAATTCGGGAAGTTTGCGACATCGTCCATGAAAACGGCGGTCAGGTTTATATGGACGGAGCCAACATGAACGCAATGGTCTGTCTGGTCAGACCGGCGGAAATAGGCGCTGATGTAATGCATCTGAACCTGCACAAGACGTTTGCCATCCCTCACGGAGGCGGCGGACCGGGAATGGGACCGATTGGGGTCGGTGAGCATCTTGTTCCCTTTCTGCCCGATCATCCGGTTGTCAGCTGCAACAATAACGGCAGCAGTCCGTTAGGTACCGTATCGGCAGCACCCTGGGGATCGCCACTGATTCTTCCTATCTCCTGGGCTTACATGCGACTTCTCGGAACACACGGCATGAAGCGTTCCACTCAGGTTGCGATATTAAATGCAAACTATATTGCGCATCGTCTGGACCCCCATTACCCGGTGGTTTATCGAGGCAGCAAAGGTTATGTCGCGCACGAATGCATCATAAATATCATGCCGATAAAGGAAGCGTGCGGGGTGACTGTCGAAGACATTGCCAAGCGACTGATTGACTATGGTTATCACGCACCCACAATGTCGTGGCCGGTAGCCGAATCAATGATGATCGAACCAACAGAAAGCGAATCACTGGCAGAAATTGACCGCTTCTGTGACGCCATGATCTCAATTCGGGCGGAGATTGCAGAGATTGAATCGGGCGCGCAGGCTCTCGAGAACAGTGTGCTGAGAAATGCGCCCCATGCCTACCACTTGCTGGTCTCGGATGATTGGTCGTACCCGTACAGTCGCGAGCGCGCATTTTTCCCTAGCACCGATACTCGGGACAATAAATTCTGGCCACCGGTCGGACGTGTGGACAACGTATATGGCGACAAGAACCTGGTTTGCAGCTGCCCGGCAGTGAGCGAATACGATGACGAAGCGGCATAGTGGAACTCACTATTCATTCCTAATGCAGTCCTCTTTTTTAATTGCCATCTTAGTGCATCCGTGACGATCGCCGACGTTCAAAACCGACCACGCAAACCCGTTGTTCAGGGTGAGAAGATCCGGGGCGCCGAAAAGATGGCGCGAATCCCGGTTAAGGTGATTCAGCAACCCCGCGAGCAGAGGTTGCGCAAGCCCAAGTGGATCCGTGCCAGCTTCAGCGGCACCCAAGCGGTTTCAAACCTTAAGAAGGTGCTCCGGGAGAAGGGACTACACACAGTGTGTGAGGAAGCGGCATGTCCAAACATTGGCGAGTGCTTTGGCAAGGGTACTGCGACCTTTATGATTATGGGCGACATCTGCACACGTCGCTGTCCATTCTGCGATGTTGGGCACGGTCGCCCCAACCCGCTGGACACCAGTGAACCCAGGCATCTCGCTGAAACCATCGAATTAATGCGGCTGAAGTATGTGGTCATAACCTCGGTTGATCGCGACGATCTTCGCGATGGCGGTGCCGGTCATTTTGCGGAGTGCATACAGGAAGTCCGCCGCAGATGCCCCAACACGCGAATCGAAATATTAACTCCGGACTTTCGAGGACGCATTGATGTCGCGGTTGATATTCTCTCGAAAACACCCCCTGACGTTTTCAATCACAATCTCGAGACCGTACCGAGACTGTATCGACAGTGTCGTCCGGGCTCGGATTATCAGTACTCGCTCAATCTGCTGCAGAGGGCCCGCATATCCCCCATGACTTCGACGATTTCGTCGCGTGTCTCGCCAAGACCCAGCATCAGCCCCGACTTGGTCAGGGTTTGTGGATGATTGACTTTGGCCCTCTGCAGCAGATTG
>JBCCGE010000150.1:0-5468 GCA_039029455.1 Pseudomonadota bacterium
AAGATCGGGTTGGTGTCCCGCTTCTCCTGCGGTCTTCCAGGAGAATGCAGCTCACTAGAGAAGGTGAGAGCTTTCTGCCCCGGGTCGTCTCACTGTTGGCGGAGGGCGAGCAGTTGCTGGCGCACGCTGAACAGAAACAGTCTGAACCGGGTGGGACTGTGAGGATTGCGATGACACCGGACTTTGGCAAGCGGGTCGTGTCTGAGGTATTTCCACTGTTTGCCGAGCAGTTACCTGATATCAGACTGCAGGCCAAGCTGGGGTTCGATTTTGAAGATATTCAGGATCCATCGTTTGATCTCGCCATTCGCCTGGGTAGCGTTAACGACGACAATCTGGTGGCGTTGAAACTGGGTGCGTTTCGGCGGCTGGCGGTAGTCAGTCCGGACGATCTGCGCTCGACCCCCGTGAATAGACCAGAGGATCTGGCCGCTCTCGATGCGATTGTATTTGGCAGTCGTGGCAATGAACGAATCTGGACATTCGGCGCAGAGAACCCGTCAACTCCGCCCGTAAACGTCGCTGTTTCGGGTCGATACGCCGTCGACAGTTTTGAACTCTGTGCCGCTCTGGCGGCCGCCGGGAAAGGGGTCGCGTATGTGCCGGAATTTGTGGCCAGACCGTATATCGAGCGTGGAGTGCTGCGGGAAATTCTCCCCGGATGGGCATCAAAACCCACCCCGGCCTTTCTGGTGTATCGCTTTGGGGCTGATCGAGTGACACGTATCGCGGCTGCGCTGAAGTTACTTCGACAGGAAGTCCCGAAACTGTTCGATCAGGCTGAGTCACGACGGGATTAACCAGATTTGGGTTTTCGGACTACGGTTCTGCTCGCGCGCCGGAGAGCCAACCTTTTTCCAACCTTGCTTTGCTAGGCTCGTTTCAAGGGCCTGAGGTTGCTGTAAACACTCGGGCATTCCGCACAAACACACCATATCTGATATGGAGGAGAATCTTATGCAGTACGCTAATCCCAACACAGACGGCTCAGTCGTATCGTTCAAGGATCAGTACGAAAATTACATCGGCGGCAAATGGGTAGCGCCCGTTGACGGTGAATACTTCGACAATATCTCGCCCGTAAACGGTCAGCCGTTTTGCCGCATTCCCCGCTCCAAAGCGGCCGACATTGAGCTGGCTCTTGATGCGGCGCACGCCGCCAAGGACGAATGGGGCGGCAAATCCATCACCGAACGCTCCAATATCATCCTCAAAGTCGCGGACAAAATGGAGGAAAACCTTGAGGCGCTGGCGGTTGCTGAAACCTGGGACAACGGCAAAGCCATTCGGGAAACACTCAATGCGGATCTGCCGCTGTGTGTTGATCATCTACGCTACTACGCAGGATGTATCCGTGGTCAGGAAGGCAAAATCAGTGAAATAGACGGCAATACCATCGCCTACCATTTCCATGAACCTTATGGGGTTGTTGGACAGATTATCCCGTGGAACTTTCCTTTGCTGATGGCGGTATGGAATTTTGCGCCGGCTATCGTTGCAGGTAACTGTGTCGTGCTGAAACCTGCGGAGCAGACCCCTGCGACTATTTTGATGCTGATGGAAATGGTCGGTGATCTTTTACCGCCCGGTGTACTGAATGTGGTCAATGGATATGGCGAGGAGGCCGGGCACGCGCTGGCGTCCAATACCCGCATTGCCAAGGTGGCTTTCACGGGCTCCACACCGGTCGGCGAGCACATCCTCAAATGCGCAGCCGACAACCTGATTCCGGCAGGCGTTGAGCTGGGTGGTAAATCACCTAACATTTACTTCTCCGATGTAATGGATCATGAAGATGATTATGTGAGTAAGTGCGTTGAAGGTACCGTGCTCGCGTTTTTCAATCAGGGTGAAGTCTGCACCTGTCCATCGCGACTCTTGGTCGAGGAATCCATGTACGAACCGTTTATGAAGATGGTGCTGGAACGCGCGGGCAAAATCAGCCGCGGCAATCCGCTCGATACCGACGTTATGGTCGGAGCTCAGGTGTCAGAAGAGCAGTTCGATCGCATCCTGAACTACATTAACATCGGTATGGAAGAAGGAGCCGAGGTTATTACCGGCGGAAAGGTGGCGAGCGTTGCGGGGTATGACGGTGGTTACTATATTGAACCTACACTGCTTAAAGGCAGTAACAATATGCGGGTCTTTCAGGAAGAGATATTCGGTCCGGTTGTGTCAGTGACTACATTTAAAGATGAAGCCGAGGCCCTCTCCATTGCCAACGATACGGACTACGGCCTCGGGGCTGGCGTCTGGACCCGAGACATGAACAGAGCGTATAGAATGGGACGCGGTATTCAGGCCGGTAGAGTCTGGACCAACTGTTATCACCTCTACCCGGCACATGCCGCATTCGGCGGATATAAAAAATCCGGTATCGGGCGTTACACCCATAAGGTGGCGCTGGAAAACTATCAGCAGACTAAGAACCTGCTGGTTAGCTACGATACCAGTCCGCTCGGATTCTTCTGATCCGTTAGCGAAGTAGCGGGACGGGAACCAACCGTCCCGCTGATTCGATTTATTGCATACCCCACCATTTTCAGCAGGCGCATTCAGGGCACTTGGCGAAGAGTTTGCTTCGGCCACGGTGGTGGCGTCCCTGGTCAATCCGCAAATTGAGCGAATTAATCGCGCACTGGTCGAGACGCTGAGATTGTCATCAGCCGAGCTGCCGGAGGATGATTTCAAACGTATCTTCAGCGGCAACGACCGAGACGCAAATACAAATGCCTTTGCGCAGGCCTACGCCGGACATCAGTTCGGAAACTTTAACCCCTTTCTGGGTGATGGCAGAACAGCAACTATTGGCGATATTCAGTTCGACAATCAAACTATGGAAGTGCAATTCAAGGGCAGCGGTAAAACGCCGTATGGTTTTCGTTCGGACGGCCGGCTGGGTGTGGAAGAAGGGGGGCACGAGTTTGACCTCTGCGAAAAGCTGAGCGCGCTGAATGTCCCGGTTTCAAAATGCCTCTGCCTTCTCAGTGGTGACGATCAGGTTTACCGAAGTGGTTTCCAGCGTTCCGCTGTGTTGACCCGACTTGCACCTACACATGTTCGTTTTGGCACATTTGAGTTGTGTTTTTTTCGTCGCAATACGGCCGATCTTAAAACTCTGGCTGACTTTGTAATCGCTCGTTGTTTTCCGGAACTTGATGCAGAACCAGATGACGACAATCGTTACTACCTGTTTCTCGACAAGGTGATCACACGCACGGCCGAATTGATTGCGGCGTGGATGTCGTCCGATTTTGTACACGGCATGATGAATACGGACAATATGTCAATAGTTGGCATTACCCTGGATTTAAGTGAATCCCGTTTTCTTTCAGACGATCGGGAGCGGTCGTCCCGCATAGAATTGCGAATGCGAGAGCGTTATCAGTACGACAATCAACCCACTATAGGTTTGTGGAATTGCAATGTTCTGGCCCGCGCACTCTCTCCGATTATTCCGGAACACAGGATTCGCGATGCTTTGAGCCGCTACGAAGCGACTTATCTGAAGGCAGCTGGCTGACGATTCGAGTTAAACCTGCATAATTTTGCATGGGATCATGCGCAATAAGACCCGCGCAATGCCACGGTATAGATCCTTCAGACCACAGCACAAGTAAAACAGTGTTAGAGTACTCTGTCCGGTTTTACTGTTGAGACGGCTTTCGCGCTCACCCTCTGGAGTATTTTGCGAGAGCCGATGGTTCACGCTGTGGGTGTGTCTACTTGTTTGTGGACATACGTCAATCTGTGCAAGTACTAGTGGGGGCATTGATGTGAAAACAAGTTCTCTGGCCCAGCGACGGAGTGCCATCGAAAATCTGCGTGCCCGTTTTGACGGACGATCAGTGTCCGATCGAAACCGTGTGGTGTCTGCGGATATTCTAAACTCGTGGAGACGTAGTGCAGCTGCGGTGAATCCGCAGTTTCAATGTGCACCAAGAGACGAAGAATACGAGGTTCGATCGATCTGGCAACAGTCGCCGTTGTCACTGGCATCGAGAGGCGAGTTGGATAATCTGACCCAGCTGGTCAATGAAGGGCACTATGTTGCCGCAATTTCGGACTGCAGTGGGCGATTGTTGTGGACCCGATCAAGCACATATATGAGATCGCGAGCCGAAAACCTGAATTTCATCCAGGGCGGTCATTGGGACGAGCGTTCGGTGGGCACAAACGCGGTTGGACTCTCGGTAAAACTTAGACGCCCGGTAACTGTGTTTTCAAGTGAGCATTATTCGCCGTTTGTCCAGGATTGGGTGTGTTATGCCGCGCCCATTATGCAATCACAGACCGGGGAGTGCGTCGGCGTTCTTGATATTTCAACGACGTGGGAAAAGCACACGCCACTGGGTGAGTCTGCGACCACCCAGATTGCCAATTCTATTGCCGAGGGTTTGCCCGTTTTTGGGCCTCGTGCAGAATTGGAGGTGTATGCCCTTGGGCAACCGCGCATCGTGTTTCGAGGAAACGATATCAGGTTACCACTGCGTCAGCTTGAAATTCTGTGTCTTCTTGCGCTGAATCCCGATGGCATTGACCTCGAGAATCTGTATCTGCAGCTGTACAGCGACAGCCGACACTCAATGTCGACACTGAAATCCGACGTTTCGAATCTGCGCCGACGTCTGGGTGGTGAAATCGGATCGAGACCGTATCGTCTTACTGTTGGCGTCTGGGCGGATTTTGTTGATATCTGGAAGCAACTCACAGCCAGACGATGGACTGATGCGCAATCGATTTATCGCGGCAGTTTATTGCCTAAGTCTGACGCGCCCGGTCTGCGGGAGTGGCGCAATTGCGTCGATGCACACATGGACGCTTGTTTGCATCGAGCGGAGTCGTATTCAACAGGCGCTCAAACCAATGCCGGCGCGATCTATCCCGAGATTGAGTCATCGTTCGACTATTCGTCCCGCATTATTCACCGAATGCGCAGCTAAAATTCTGATCCTTCCGGCGTGTTGTTCGGATGAAATTGAAGTCTGATCGAAACACTTCTATTGCAGATTGCATGAAACACCTTCCCGATTATGTTACCGCCTATCGTCGCACACCCGATTTCACCGATGAATCTGTGCCAAAAGGGCTGTTGAACGACCACAACACGGCTGAAGGTGTGTGGGGCAAGATTGTGATTCTTGAAGGTGAACTGGAATACACAATCCAGGAGCCGGATGTTGAAGTTTTGGTACTGACGCCACAACGGCATGGTGTCGTTGAGCCTGAAATTCGACACCACATCAAACCACTCGGCGCAGTTCTTTTTTATGTGGAGTTTCACCGCTAGTGCGCATGTAGTTCGGATTTTGGAATCCTCGTGAATCGCGAGTCGAGCTCGGTGATTGTATGCATGACTTGATCGCGGACTGATGCGGTAATTGAAACTATGTGGGATAAAGAAAACGCGATTCGATGGTTGTTTTCTGAGGGCAGGCAGCTTTCGGGGCCCGGTGAGTTTGTCG
>JBCCGE010000151.1:0-5442 GCA_039029455.1 Pseudomonadota bacterium
ACAAAAACCACACATCAAACCATCGACGAAAAACACACTGCCTCAACGAAAAAACCATTAACGAAAAACACACATCAAACCATCAACGAAAACAAAAGGACAAAGCTTACCGGTCTTCAGGTACAGGTCATGGTAATCGCGATTGACCCAGCTAATCACCTGGCTGTCAAAATCTGGGTCGGTACCCATCGCGTAGTAAAGCTTAGATCGACCTTCGATCAATCCAGGTAATATGTCATCGATGTCAGCAATCGGAAACGCATCGTCAATACCATAAAGTTGCATGGCTCGTTCTGGTCCAGTGATATCACCATGCCATCGCTCATGTTGCTCGTCTCGCTCACGGCAAAACAGAATCGCCTCGCCATGTTCACGACCAGGAACCAGCACAAATACAGAATCCGGTTCATCAAACCCGGTTAAATAGTGAAAGTCACTGTCTTGACGAAATCGATGTTCGACATCAGCATTTCGAAATTGAATGCCTGCACCTGGAACAATGGCGATGCTGTTGTTTTCCATCAGCGCCATCAGTTCTTTGCGGCGGCGCTGATACTCAGGAAATCCAATCTTTTTAACAGACTTTCTCTTAGGCACTAATGAGTCGCTCTCACATCAGACTCTGCAAAAACCAGGAGTGTGCTAACCCTGACGAACTCTTCGATTTCGTAGAGGTCGGCTTCGTTTTCTTCTCCTTCCGGCACATCATCGGTCATGGAAGCCACTTGACCTAAATCCTGTAGTGCTTCGCGCACATTCTTGGCACTGTCGGTATCAGAGTTGTCGAAACGCCCCGCTTCACCAAACCCGGAGAGAAACCCGGAGCACCACGTTGCTATGGCTTCTGCTCGCTCGCTGATCGGGTTCTCATCTGATGGGATGAGCAATCGGAAGTCGAAGTCTGAGTACTCTTCCAGCGCTTCCTTCGCTAACTTAAAGTCTTCCTCAAGTAACTTGACCGTGGATTCCTGTGGCGACCACTCCAGCCAGGCTTCATATAAGGTCGCACGCTTTGACGCACTCGAATCAGCTTTCAAGGCACACAAGTGCCCTATCAACAGACCATGTATTTCGGACGGATGAATATCGATACCCTCACGAGCAAACTCATCCAGATAATCTTTAAAACTAGCCATCGGCACACTCTATAACGATACCTGATTTTACTCGAAGTCGGCTTGAACAACAGGATTGTTGGGCTTTATAGTGCTCATCTGGTAATCAACGTGGAACCCAGGTGGATATCCAAACGCTGGAACAACGCATTGATGAGCTAATCGCATTGTGCGACGAGCTTGAACGCAAGCAATCGGTCATGGAAGCTGACAAAGTCGAGTGGCAGACGGAACGTAATCGCCTGCTCGAAAAGAATGAAATGGCAAAGGCTAAGATCGAAGCGATGATTATGCGATTGAAGTCACTAGAGCAGGAGTAACGTGAGCGATTCAAAGACCGTAACTGTCAAAATCCTGGACGTCGATTATCAGGTGAACTGCTCCGCCGAGGAAGTGGCGGCTCTGCAGCGATCGGCCAATTTCCTCGATCAAAAAATGCGGGAAATTAAGGACCAGTCCAACGTATTCGGGCTGGACCGCCTGGCCGTTATGGCCGCCCTCAACCTGACCAACGATCTGCTTTCAGAGGCGGACAAGTCCTCACGCCTTAACAACGAGCAGAATGTCATCGTCGGCAAGCTGGACGCCCAGCAATCAGAAATCGAATCCCTCAGCAACAAAGTCGATTCCGCTTTAACACGCATTAAGTCCCGTCTTAACTAGAGCTTTTACTAAGATCATCCTGAAAATGCTTTGTTTCTGAGCGCGCTCGGCTAACCCACCTTGGGATCGCTGTGAATACATCCATGTACGCTCGAGGTCAGCCCATCTACAGTAAACAGGAACTGTTTACCAAACGCCGCAGGCGCCGGCTGACATCGCCCCAAGGTAGGTCATCCGAAGTAGCGCTCCAAAACAGAGCCCTTCCAGAATGGAACAACACAAAAAAGCTGTCCAAGGAGAATAAGCTAGAAAGCCTTTAGCAGAGGTCCACAGAAAAGCTATAATCCCCCCGTTCCCTGGGTTGTTAGCCAGTCGATATGTCCCTGACCCTTTATGCGACACCCAGGAGGTCTTTTTTCACGGCTGTGTGCATGTCCGTTCAGCGGAACGCCTAAGGCCGTATGGAGACCACCGCCTTGAACCGCTGGGTTCAAGGGCCTATCCGTACAGCGGCAATTTGGGGAACAAATTTCTCATGCCTGATCCTATCCAAACCCTTAGAACTGAACTTCGCGCTCGCAGGCGCGGTGTCTCGGTCTCTGATAGAGCTGATTTTTCTCAGCAGATTACCCAACTACTCAGTCAATTTTCACCGTTCCAGCAAGCAAATCGCGTGGCGCTCTATGTCTCTACCTCGGAGGAGGTGGATACCGTTCCCGCTATCCATATGGCTTTGGAACAAGGCAAGGAACTCTATCTGCCGGTCATCAATACCGAAAACCCAAGTCAGAGCGCACTCTTGTTCGCCCGATACGAGGATGAGACGACCGTCATGAAACCTAATCACTTCGGCATTCCTGAACCCGATTGCGAAATACACGAGTGCCTGCAGGGGCTAGAGATGGAACTCGTGTGTGTACCGTTGGTCGGATTCAATAGAGCGTGCCATCGGATCGGGATGGGTGGGGGCTACTACGACCGGACTTTTGAAAAAAGCTCAGGAAAACAAGCAGTTAGAGGTGCATTTCTGGTCGGACTAGCATTTGAGTGTCAGCAGGTAACATTTGACGCACGCGCGCATGACGTGCCGCTCGATGCGGTCATAACCGAACAGACGATCTGGCAGAATTAAATCAGTGCGGCTCCGGCGCTTACAACCACGCCCAGTCCGAACAGCACTAACATAACTACCATAAGATCAGGCTTCTTACTCACTACCTCAACCGATCTAACAAGAATTCCAGGGGGCGAGAAAGATATCTGGGATTCCACGAATAATCAAGCCTGACCCCGCTTAAGTGCACTCTGATGGACCGAAAGGTATGATGAGGCGACTCGACGGGTGGGGCAAAGCAACAACAGATGGCTGTCAGGCAAGTTATTAGAATGGGCCACCCCAATCTTCGAGTGCCCGCAAAGGATTATCCTGCTGAATTAATCGGTTCCAGTGAGTTCAATACCCTGATCGAGGACATGCGAGAAACACTACATGCCTACGGCGGCATTGGATTAGCAGCGCCACAAATCGATGTGGGCTATCGAATCGCGATTATCGAGATAGAGAACACAAAAACCCGTTACGGCGAGGTGGAACACACGCCATTTGATGTGTACATCAATCCCACCATCTCAAACTTGGAGGGTGAATCCGCCGGTTACTGGGAAGGCTGTCTTTCTGTCCCCGGCATGATGGGCTACGTTACTCGCCCCCAGCACATCAGAATCGACTACACAGATAGACATGGAGATGAAAAGAGCAAGGAAGCGCATGGATTCCTCGCGACCGTATTCCAACACGAATTCGACCATTTAGACGGTATTCTTTACGTCGATCGCATCGAGGAGAAATCGAAGTTTGCATTCGAAGATGAGTATCTAACGTTTCACTCTACGCCTGAGCAATAACTATGCAGCGCGATTCGATCACGGTAGATTGGCTCAACCAGGCACTAAGCCACACTCTCGGTAAAACTCACATCACTTCATTCGATGTAGAGGATGTTGGCGCAGGCACCGGATTTGGCGGAAATGTTCTCAGGCTGCAATTAAGTTATGACGAGGAAACCAACGCGCCTCGTTCCGTGATTGTGAAGCTGCCTATCGGCAACGCCGAAACGCTCGAAGCCATGCGTGTTCAAGGCATGCTGCTGAGAGAAGCACTGTTCTATCAAGAGATCGAACCTCAGCTTAACGTACGCACTCCGAAACCCTTGTTCGTTCGTGCAGCTGATGATGATTTCGAAATCATCATGGAAGATCTGGGTGATATCAAACGGCCAGAGTTGATGGATATGACTCGGGACGAGTTGGAAATGTCCATCACCGAGGTCGCGAAACTGCATGCGCGGTTCTGGAATCAGCCTGAAATTCACCAGGCGTGGTTACAAAACCCGTTGGACGGAACCGACGAATCCAGACAGAGTAACTTGCTCGCCTTCGAGCGCGCACTGCAGGTCCTGCGAAACTACGACGGTGATCACGAGTACGCGATCGATTGTGTGGAACGTATCAAAGCGAACGTCATGAATTCGCCAAAGGAGGTGCCGCTTCCGAATCCAGTAACCTTGGTGCACGGCGACTACCACGCCAACAACATTCACTGCACGCCGAACGAAGTCTCGATTTTTGATTGGCAACTGGTCTCTAAAGGTACACCGCTGATGGATGTAGCGAATCTTTTGGTGTCATCGTCTGATCCTGAATTGCACCGGGAACGCCAAGATGAGTTCCTAGAGATTTATGGAGAAGCATTAGCAGAGCAGGGTGTGGATTATTCGCTCAATAAAATGAAACGCCAATATCGTGACGCTCTGTTTTTTACCTTTATGAAATTCATTGTGATCATCGGCACAATCGATGACGGAGCCCAGGGTCGTGACGAACTGTTCGATACGACAGTACCGAAAATGGATAAAGTCGCTCGCCATGCCAATGCCAAAGTCTATACCCGGCTTATGCCGTTGATTTTTTTGGTGATGCGCGTTCAGATGTTTTTTCGAAAGTTGTTTCGCAGGCACTAAGGGAGATCCATGAATCAAGACGAATTGAAAGCGCTGGTCGGTCAAGCAGCTGCAGATCACATCGATCACCTGTTGACGCCTGACGCGATTGTTGGTGTCGGTACCGGTTCGACAGCAAACTGTTTTATTGATTCTCTGGCAAAACAAAAGCACAAGTTCGAAGGCGCCATCGCCAGCTCCGAGGCCACCGCAGACAGGCTGAAATCGCATGGAATCACAGTATATTCGCTCAACGAAATCGATGAGCTCGCGGTCTATGTCGACGGCGCAGACGAAACGAACGACGATCTTGAATTGATCAAGGGCGGAGGCGGCGCACTCACTCGCGAGAAAATAGTCGCGGCAGTAGCCAAGGAGTTTGTTTGTATCGTAGACGAGTCAAAGTTGGTGGACGTACTGGGTAGCTATCCACTTCCGGTAGAAGTCATACCCATGGCTCGATCGTTTGTCGCTACAAAATTGGTTGGTCTGGGTGGACAACCCGTCTGGCGTCAAGGCTTCGTCACTGACAATGGCAATGACATCCTGGACGTTCATGGGCTTGAAATAGTCGACCCTAAGTCTTTGGAAGCAACGATCAATGGAATAACGGGCGTGGTCACCAACGGATTGTTTGCGGCACGTCCCGCTAACATATTGCTGGTAGGTCGCGCGACCGGTGTCGATACTGTACACCCTTAGAGCAATTTGCCGGGGTTCATTAC
>JBCCGE010000152.1:0-5232 GCA_039029455.1 Pseudomonadota bacterium
CAATGGATTCGACCTCAAGTCCAGCCAGTGTCAACTTGTCGGCGAGCTCACGGGTAGTCAGTGATGGATTGACAAATTCTCGCAGCCAGTTTTCGCTGATTAACATAACCTATTGTATTTTATGAATTTATTCACTGAAACTGACGAAGAAAGCCGAGATCGTTCTCAAAATACAGCCGTAGGTCATTGACCCCATACCGCAACATTGAGAGTCGTTCTACACCCAGACCAAACGCATATCCGGAATATACGGTCGAGTCGATTTCACCATGACGAAATACTTCCGGATGCACCATTCCAGAACCGAGAACTTCGAGCCAGCCGGTCTGTTTGCAAATTCGGCAACCGCCGCCTTCACAAAACACGCAGGCAATATCCACTTCCGCAGAAGGCTCGGTAAACGGGAAATATGAAGGCCTGAATCGGACTCCGAGGTCGGACTCAAAAAACTCCTGCAGAAAAAAAGTCAGAATGCCTTTGAGGTCCGCAAACGTAATGTCCGTATCGATGGCCAAACCCTCGAGCTGATGAAACATCGGTGTGTGGGTGACGTCGGAGTCGCATCGATAGACCCTGCCAGGCGCAATAACCCGGATCGGTGGATCGTTCGCATGCATATATCGAATCTGCATTGGAGAGGTGTGTGTGCGCAGGACAGTGTTACTGTCAACGTAAAACGTGTCGTGCATCGCGCGTGCCGGATGATTGGCCGGAATGTTCAGAGCCTCAAAATTGTAGTAATCGTGCTCAATTTCAGGGCCGGTTGCCACATCAAATCCAAGCCGATCGAAAATCGCAATCATCCGATCCATCGTCTGAGTGATCGGGTGCAGGCCACCAACAGACTGCGCGCGACCGGGTTGGGTTACATCGATCTTTTCCTTTAGCAAGCGCTCCTCAACAGCTTCAATTTTAAGCACCTGATAACGAGTCTCGATGAGCTCCTGAATCGCATTTTTGAGCACATTGACGTCCTGACCGAAAGACTTGCGCTGTTCAGGGGGGAGTGCGCCGATCGACTTCAGTTGCTCAGTGATGGCACCTTTTTTACCAAGGTAAAGCACTCTAAGCTCTTCAAGCTGCTCGACTGAAGAGGTATCAGCAATTGACGTCTCCGCCGTCTGTTTCAATTGATCAAGTGATTGCATCTGGTCTGTTTTTTCGAATTGGCTCCATCGAGCCAATCTCTAGTCGAAAATTGTTGCTGTCATCTGAATATTTCGCTTGCGGAAAAAAAAAGGGAAAGGTCACCCTCCCCCTTTTTCAGTTTTATCTGTTATCGATAAAACCGGATCGCTCGTAAAATAACGAGTCAGGCCGCAAGGGCAGTTTTTGCCTGTTCCGCGAGAGCTGCAAACGCAGCTTTGTCGTTAACAGCCAGCTCAGCAAGAACTTTACGGTCCAGACTGACCTCTGCTTTGTTTAAACCGTCAATCATTCGGCTGTAGCTCAGTCCATTGACTCGCGCCTCTGCGTTGATACGAACGATCCAAAGCGATCGGAACTGGCGTTTTCGCTGACGCCTGTCACGGTACGCGTATTGCCCCGCCTTATCGACAGCCTGTTTGGCAACCTTGAAGGTTTTACTGCGAGCACCGCTGTAGCCTTTGGCCTGCTTCAGAACTTTTTTGTGACGCGCCTTAGCGACTACGCCTCTCTTAACTCGTGGCATGGTAGTTCTCTCCCGGGTTAGCTGTACGGCAGCATTTGTTTGACAGAAGCCTGATCCGATGAGTGGATCATTGCGGCCGAGCGAAGCTGTCGCTTACGCTTTGTGGACTTTTTCGTCAGGATATGACGAAGATGAGACTGTGAACGTTTGAATTTTCCGCTCGCAGTCCGCTTGAAGCGCTTCGCAGCACCCCGGTTGGTTTTCAACTTTGGCATGTTTTTTTCCAGTATTTAATATCGCTTTGAAGTGTGCACTTCGCGACATTTCGTTTTCAAAAGGCGATGGTAGTTCTGGATTTGGACTACTTCTCGCTACTGTTTCGGCGAAACCTGTTGCTTCAGATTCACACCCGTTTTGGCAACACCTTGCAAAGATGTCGCTAAACCTGTTCTGATGGCTAAGCGCGCCTGGGCGCCATCACCATCACCATTTGCCGGCCTTCCATCGTAGCCGCCTGTTCGACGATCGCGATTTCCGACAAATCTTCTTCCACCCGCTGCAACATTTGCAAACCCAGTTCGCGGTGCGCCATTTCGCGACCTCTGAACCGCATTGTGACTTTTGCCTTGTTTCCTGCAGACAAAAACCGGGTCAAATTTCGAAGCTTTACATCATAATCGCCGATATCTGTTCCGGGACGGAACTTTACCTCTTTAACGGTGATTTGCTTTTGCTTCTTTTTTGCCTCCTGCCGTTTCTTGCTGGCGTTGTAGAGAAACTTACCGTAATCCATTACGCGACAGACCGGCGGATCAGCGTTCGGAGAAATCTCTACCAGATCAAGACCGGCTTCTTCTGCAGCTGAAAGCGCTTCATTTAAGGACAGAATTCCAAGCTGGTCTCCATCGTTACCAATAACGCGGATGGGATCACTCTTGATCTGCTCATTCATCCGCTGCTGTTTTTCTTTAGCTATAACCCAATACCTCGTCAAGTTAAACAAAAACTGCCGACCCGCTGATATAAAAACAGCATGTCGGCAGACTGTATTCTCCACAATCGACGACCGAATAGCCGGCCACCGGGCAGCGACCCAATGAGATCACTACATCGCGCGAAAGAACTTCTAAAAAGTACTTCAAGAAGTCTGACTGTTTGGGGACCGATCGGACAGAAGTGTCTCCAATTCAGTCATGGAGATTGCCCCAAGGTCTTCGCCACCCCTCGCGCGCACGGCCACAGTGCTGGTCTCAACCTCCCGATCACCCACAACAAGCAGGTACGGAATCTTCTGCAGCGTGTGCTCGCGGATTTTAAAGCCGATTTTTTCGTTTCTCAAGTCAGATTCCACTCTGAAACCTTGTTTTTTCAGTGTTTTTTCAACATCGGCGGCATATTTTTCCTGTTTATCGGTAATGTTCATCACCACGGCCTGAATCGGCGACAACCAGACCGGGAAACGGCCTTCATGATGCTCGATCAAAATGCCGACAAAACGTTCAAACGAGCCCAACAGGGCGCGGTGGATCATTACCGGCACACGCTTGCTGCCGTCCTCGGTGACGTAGGCGGCGTCGAGCCGACCGGGCATCGAAAAATCCACCTGTGCCGTTCCACACTGCCAGATCCGCCCCAGACTGTCCTTCAGTGAAAATTCAATCTTCGGGCCGTAAAAAGCACCCTCACCCGGCAACTCTTTCCAGGGCAGACCCTTATCATCCAGCGCTTTCGCCAGCGCAGCTTCTGCCCGATCCCAGTCATCATCACTGCCGACGCGATTCTCAGGGCGAGTGGAAAGGCGGTAGACCACTTCGGTAAATCCCAGATCGTTATAAACATCGTGCAGAAAATCGATGAAGTCCGCGACCTCGTCCTGAATCTGATCTTCTGTGCAAAAGATGTGTCCGTCGTCCTGAACAAATCCGCGAACCCGCATCAGGCCGTGCAGAGCGCCTGACATTTCGTTTCTGTGGCAGGAGCCGAATTCACTGTAACGCAAAGGAAGGTCACGGTAGCTCTTAAGACCCTGATTGAATACCTGCACATGGCAGGGACAGTTCATCGGTTTAAGAGCGAAATCACGACCCTCGGACTGAACCGCAAACATATCATCGCCGAACTTGTCTGCATGTCCCGATTTTTCCCACAACGTAAAGTCCACGACCTGTGGTGTTTTGAGTTCCCGGTAACCCCTGATCTGTTGCTCCTTGCGCATGTACTGTTCCAGAATCTGATAAAGCGTCCAGCCTTTTGGATGCCAGAACACCATTCCGGGTGCCTCCTCCTGCATGTGAAAGAGATTGAGCTGCTTGCCGAGCTTTCTATGATCCCGCTTTTCGGCTTCTTCGAGCAGCCGAAGATACGCTTTCAGCTGCTTTTTGTCAGGCCACGCTGTTCCGTAAATCCGCTGCAGCATCTGGTTATTGTTGTCACCGCGCCAATAGGCACCGGAAACACGCATCAATTTAAAATAGTGACAAAACCCCATATGGGGAA
The DNA here is from genome assembly GCA_039029455.1 of Pseudomonadota bacterium. Taxonomy (GTDB): domain Bacteria; phylum Pseudomonadota; class Gammaproteobacteria; order Arenicellales; family Poriferihabitantaceae; genus JBCCGE01. The sequence continues at coordinate 4,109 of JBCCGE010000152.1, forward strand.
CATGTGGTCCCCGACACATGTCGATGTATTCTTCATGATGATACAAACCCGGACGGTCGGTTTTTTCGATGTCGTCATCAAGAATTTCAAGCTTGTACGGCTCACCTCTCTGACGGAACGTGTCATACGCCTCTTCCCATGAGACCGCCTTCTTGATCACCGGATAGTTGGTTTTTGCAAGCTCCATCATCCGTTTCTCAAGGGCTGCGATGTCGTCGTCTGTAATCCGGTGATCGAGATCCACGTCATAGTAAAAGCCGTTTTCGATCACCGGCCCAATGGCCATTTTGCTATCCGGCCACAGCTGTTTGATGGCGTGTCCCAGCAGATGGGCGCAGGAATGACGAATAATATCGAGGCCTTCAGGATCCTTGCTGGTATACAACACAACCGAGCTGTCTTCTGACACAACGTCGGACGCATCTGCAGGAATCCCGTTGACCGCACCGGCAATGGTTGCTTTCGCAAGGCCCGGACCGATATCGGACGCGATCTCAGCAATAGACACAGGATTATCGAAAGATTTGACGGACCCGTCAGGCAGTGTGATTTCAGGCATTTTGAAGTTCAGTGGCGCCCCCTACGAAAGGGCGCATGTTGTTTGATGTTCGTTCGCACGTCAGTGTGCGAATCTGGTAAGTAAGCGGAGTGTACCGTTTTTTCTGTTCAAATTGGGATTTGCGATCCAGTCACCCAATATCAGCCAGACTATCCGGTCTGAATTTAGGGCGAAACGCGTATCAGAAATACAGTCGCTTCCACGATCTGTGCGGATGCGAGGTCGTACCTTCCTGAATCACGCACAAACACGTCATGGATGCGCCTGCAAAGTCAGGTTTAGCGCTCACTGGTGATAAACCACTCACCCTCAAACAGCTTAAGATCAAGTTCTTTGTAGGAGGAGCCGTTATAGGAATCGGATTTGTAATCCTGGGTAAAGGTTATCGTCACTTCCTCATCAGATTTCTGCTCGAATGCCACATCTTCAAGCGAGATATTGATGTATTCCGCTTTACCAATAACCGCAATTTTGTGATCAATCCATTCAGCAAGAGATCGATCAGTCGGAATAAAGTCTCTGGAATAATGTGAGAAATAGGCGTCAGTGTTCAGACTCGACCAAC
>JBCCGE010000153.1:0-5039 GCA_039029455.1 Pseudomonadota bacterium
ATATGAAATGCTTACGTCCAAGGATAAATATAGATTAAAAATTCAGACATCATCTAATGCCTCTGATAGAATCTATCAGTTTACTGACAGAATCTGGATCTACATCCGGCGTGATCCCATGCCCCAGATTGAAAACAAACGGTGTCCCTCGCATCTCATCACAGATTTTGACGGCTGTTTCGGTCATGGCACTACCACTCAGACGCAGCAACAACGGATCAAGGTTCCCTTGTAGAGCCAGCTTTTCGGGTACCTGCTGGCGCAAGTCAGCCATTGACGTGTTCTGCTCAACCGCCAGGCAATCAATCCCAGTCTCCTCTGCATAACCGGGACCATTCAGGCCAGCGCCGCGAGGAAACCCTATCACTGGTACTTCTGGATATCGTGATTTCAGTTCCGAAACGATCCTCTTGGCCGGAGAAACCGACCATTTATGAAACTCAAATGCTGAAAGACTACCTGCCCAACTATCAAACAGCTTTACCACTTCGGCACCAGAATCAATTTGGCTGCTCAGATAGCGAATGGTTGCTTCCGTAATCATGTCGATCAGCAGTCCAAAACCGACGGGATCTCGATATGCCCATCTTCTGGCAGGTGCCTGATCCGGCGTTCCCCTTCCTGCAACCATATAGGTGGCAACTGTCCAGGGCGCCCCTGCAAACCCAATCAGGGTTGTTTCAGCTGGCAATGATTTCGAAAGTCTTCTGACCGTTTCATATATCGGGGACAACACTTCATGGACGTCGTCATCGGCAGTCAGTGCGCCCAACGCATCCTGTGATTCAACGGTGCTAAGCCGCGGTCCCTCTCCTTCAACAAACCACAGTTTCGCACCCATTGCTTGCGGGACTAGAAGGATATCAGCAAATAGAATAGCGGCGTCAAAATCGTAACGCCTCAGTGGCTGCAACGTGACTTCTTCAGCCAGTTCAGGATTGTAGCAAAGTTCGAGAAAGCTTCCTGCTTTGGCTCTGGTTGCTTTGTATTCCGGCAAATATCTGCCAGCCTGACGCATCAACCAGATGGGAGGAGTTTCCTCTGGCACACCGTTCAAAACACGAACGAGTTTCTTTGCTTTCATCGATCAATCCCACCGCTCAGCGCTTCAGTTAAAGAGTTATAATTTTTTGTTGTTGTTTGTAGGTCCTGTGAGAAGTGTGGATTAACGCAAACAGGAATCTATGCACAGTGTTATCCCGATGCCTACCGAGGCAGTAAGCAATAGTTACCTATGAAGGTTTGAAGCGCAGCCATTTTTAGATAAAATAATTTCTGGATTTTCAATATCTTACGAGTGTTAACGAAGTATCAATCTTAGTTTACGTGAAGTTAACACTGCTACCGATACCTGCGGTAAAATTTTATCCACACGAGCTTCAGCGCAGCCGTTAATACCTTGCACATGTGGGTCAAGTGACTGAAATTCACAACCTTCACAACTTTCAAGGAATTGTCCCCGTTTTTCCCGTTAACCTTGATCTCGTCACCGTGGCCAGAACAATGTCTTCCCGTGTTCCGAAGAATGTTAGCATCTCTAGAAGCTGTGAACTCACCTCAAGGGTCTCACCATGACGAACGACGCGCAAACCCTGCACCTGATCTCGGACTCCACTGGTGAAACGCTTCATGCGATGATCCGAGCAGCACTGGCCCGATTTCCAGATTTTCAGCCAGCACTCGTGGTCTCTGTGTTTGTACGCAGTGTGCAAGATCTTGAAGAGGCTATTGTCAAAGTCCGAGATGCACATGGACTGGTTCTTTACACGCTTGCTGATGCAAACCTACGAACGCAACTTCTGGATGCGTGTTCGCAGATCGGGATCATAACGGTTCCCGCACTTGACCCGTTGATAGACGCACTCTCAGTTTTCATCGGTGCTCCGCCGGCAGAAAGACCTGGTATGCAGCACAAGATCAACAACGAATATTTTGATCGGATCACCGCCCTTGACTTCGCGATAGCACACGATGATGGCGCTCTGGATGCGCGCCTGGAGCAAGCAGATGTTATACTGACAGGAGTGTCGCGAACCTCGAAAACGCCGACCTGCATATATCTCGCGTATCGCGGCATCAAAGCAGCGAATGTGCCTCTTGTTCCAAACCAACAGCCAGATCCGGCATTCTTTGCGGCACTGGATCGTGGTGTTCCCGTAATCGGACTAACCGCCAGCCCTTCGCGGCTCAGCCAGATCCGTCAGCAGCGGCTTCAAGCGCTGGGTTCGTCAAACACATCAGACTATGCAGAGGTCGACCAAATTCGCGGTGAGGTTTCGGATGCGAGGCTATTCTTTGATGGACATGGCATTCCGGTAATAGACGTCACCCGGCGGTCGATCGAGGAAACGGCGGCCGAGATACTCGCAATCCTGCGCGAACACGGCATTGCAACAGGATGACGTCTTTGGTTCTCGCCAGCCAAAGCAGCAGCCGGCGATCAATGCTGGAAAATGCAGGAATATCAGTCATTTCGCGCCCGGCGCAGGTGGATGAAGCATCGATCAAAAAAGAACTTCTTACTGCCGGCGCCTCACCTGCTGAAATTGCCGAAGATCTCGCGATTGCTAAAGCTATGACGGTTTCGAACGAAGTGGGATCAGCGCTTGTTCTGGGCGCGGATCAGATATTGGTGCACGACGGCCAGATCATGTCGAAAGCAAAAAACCGGCAAGAGGCGCGACGTAAACTCCGGCTGCTATCAGGTTCGACTCACCGATTGATTTCATGTGCTGCTTTTGTGCGATCAGGCAATGTGCTTTGGCGATGTTCTATGCATGCAGATCTGTCGATGCGGGAGTTTACCGAGGCGTTCCTGGATCGCTATCTAGACGCAGCCGGCAGTGCCCTTCTGGACTCGGTTGGTTGCTACTACCTCGAAGACATCGGCGTACAGCTCTTTGAAGAAGTTAATGGAGATTACTTCACCGTGCTGGGACTTCCGCTCCTTCCTGTCCTGCGGTATCTGAGGCGCGAGGGAGTAATCGAAACATGATCGATCCGGACGACAATCGACCCCTGCTGGCAGGTGTCTGCGGCTCGCCAATATCTCAGACCCGGTCACCAGCATTGTTCCGCCACTGGTTCACGGCATATGGCATTGGCGGTCATTATGTACCACTTTTGATAGATCCGGCCGATTTCGAGAACCTGGTTCCCAGGCTACCGAAGGCAGGCTTTCGCGGTTTGAATGTGACCACTCCGCACAAGGCCGCTGCGCTGGCAATCGCGGATGATACAAGTTCTGCGGCAATGGCGATTGGCGCTGCGAACACCCTGACTTTCACATCGGATGGCACCATTCACGCCGATAACACGGACGGGTATGGGTTTCTGCAAAACCTGCTTGTAGGAGCGCCGAATTGGTCACCTGCATCGGGTCCGGCCGTCATCCTGGGTGCGGGCGGCGCTGCTCGGGCGGCATTGCACATTCTACTTGATGCTGGCGTGCCGAAAATTCTGATTGCCAACCGCACGCGCGGCAAGGCGGACGAACTTGCTGGGCGCTTCGGGGCGCACATAGAGGTGGTCGACTGGACCGATCGCTCTGCGGCGCTGGCCGGAGCGACGCTGATCGCAAACACCACCAGTCTGGGGATGATCGGAAAGCCACCTCTGGAAATTGTCTTGGAGGATGCCGACCCAGATGCAGTCGTGACAGACATGGTCTACAACCCCTTGGAAACAGAACTTCTTGCGCGGGCCAGGTTAGGTGGCAATCACTGCGTTGATGGTTTGGGGATGTTGTTGCATCAGGCGCGCCCTGGCTTTCAACGCTGGTTTGGCCGCGATGCCCAGGTAACGCAGGAATTGCGGAACGAGACACTGAACGCCGTGGCCGGATGATCCGCGCCTTTGGGTCTGATCAACGGGGGATCACATATGATCATTCTGGCACTGACCGGTTCGATCGGGATGGGAAAGTCTACGACAGCAACAATGTTCGCCGATGCTGGTATACCCGTTTGGGACGCTGATGCGACGGTGCACAAACTGTACGGTGAAGGCGGTGAGGGATCGAAGGCGATCGCCGGAATTGTGCCTGAAGCGGTTGATGCAAACGGGGTAAACCGTGACAGCCTGCGCCAGTCAATCATGGATGACCCCAGCTTACTGAAGAAGGTTGAGGGTGTCATTCACCCATTGGTCGGGAAGGATCGTGCAGCTTTTCTCTCTGATGCTCGCACGCAGGGCGAGGCACTAGTTGTTGTTGATATTCCATTGCTTTTCGAAGGTGGCGGCGAGGCCCACGTTGACAAGATTGTCGTAGTTACGGCGCCAGCAGACATTCAGCGAGCACGTGTTCTGGAACGCCCTGGCATGACGATCGAAGCCTTTGAAACGATACTGTCGAAACAGGTTCCGGACGAGATAAAGCGGCAAAAGGCTGACTATCTGATCGACACCAGCTTGGGGATGGACAACGCCAGAGATCGCGTATCCGAAATTATTGCAGATCTGATCGGAGCCAATGATGCGTGAAATCGTAATGGACACCGAGACTACAGGTCTCGAACCGTTGAGTGGCGATCGAATAGTTGAAATTGGCGGCGTTGAACTTGAAAATCATATTCCGACCGGCCGGACCTATCACCAGTACATCAATCCACAGCGATCGATGCCGCGTGAGGCATTTGAAGTGCATGGCTTGGGTGACGATTTCCTCAGGCACAAACCTGTGTTTGCCCAGATCGCAGATGATTTTCTCGGATTTGTCGGTGATGCCAAGTTGGTCATCCACAACGCATCGTTTGACATTGGTTTCATAAACGCCGAACTGGCCCGGCTAAAAAAGCCGCCGCTGCCAAATGAACAGGCGATCGACACGCTAATGATTGCCCGTCGAAAATTTCCTGGCGCACAGGCTTCGCTGGACGCTTGTGATGTCGGGCGAACACCGTATAATCCCCGCAAAAACGACACATGCGGACGTTGGCGACACAGGCGTGGAGCTCGAGTGGCCAGCGGGTTACGACGAGGGTTGGCTCACAGTGCGCGAAGGTGACGTCTCGATTCGCTCAGGCGTCGTGGGTACAGCG
>JBCCGE010000154.1:0-4873 GCA_039029455.1 Pseudomonadota bacterium
ATTTTGGTCTATCTCTATTTACCGGTTTAGAGGACGAGTTTCTTTTCTGAAGGCTCCAGGTTGTCGTAGTTCCACAGCTGCTTGCCAGAGACAAATTTCTTCATATTTTCGACACCGCACGCAGGTTGGATGTCATACATGGAAAGTTTATGAGTCAGCCATTTAAGGTCAGTCTCACTCATTTCTCCTGGAACGCAATCCACGCCCAGACCATCAACTTCGCCACCAACGTAGATGGTGCCGTCATACATTGAATCACCGAGGTTCATGCCGGCGTCGCCGCAGATCACCATTCGACCACGCTGCATCATGAAACCCGAAAAGGCACCTGTGCGCCCGCCGACTATGATCGTTCCGCCCTTCTGGTCAATGCCTGTTCGGGATCCGACGTCGCCTTTGCAGACAAGGTCTCCGCCACGCATGGCTGCACCAAAGGTTGAGCCTCCATTGCCTTCAATAACCACCGTTCCGGCCATCATGTTTTCTGCACACGACCAGCCCACGCGTCCGGATATACGAATGTTCGGACCGTCGATAAGTCCGCATCCAAAGTATCCAAGACTGCCCTCGTAATTAAGTCGGATTCTGTTCAGAATGCCAACACCAACGCCGTGGCGCGCACGAGGATTCTTAACGGTAATGGTGCCAACACCGGATTCAATCAATTCACGAATCTTCAGATTGATATCGGTGGACTCCATTTCCATTGCATCAAATTCGGCAGATTTATCGAAATCGACTTCATGAGACCATGGGTAGGTATAGTTTTCCTCCTCGGATGCACTGAAAAACCGTTGTTGGGTTCGCCCCGTGAGCTGCTCTTCGTGCAGCCCCATATCATGGGACTTACTCTTTACGCCTGCCATACTCTTACCTCGCCCTCGTAAGGATCCCAGGTGTAGATCTCGTTGGGGAACACGCTGCGAATCGCAACTTCTTCTGACGCCAGTCCAACAAAATCGTCACTCTCATAAAGCACCATCGGCTTCGCGGCCATGACGTCTTTCGCCATACCGAGTTTGTCGCTGGTGGCTACCAGATAGGTGAATACGCCATCGAGCTCATCAACAGACCGCCTCATGGCCGATTCAAGGTCGTCACCTTTTTCAATTCGGTCCGCAATATAAACCGCGATCAGTTCCGAGTCGCAGTTGGACATAAAGCGGTGACCCCGTCGCTCCATTTCGCGTCGAAACGTCCAGTAGTTAGTAAGCTGACCGTTGTGCACCACTGAAACGTCGTTAAAAGGGTATGCCCAGTACGGGTGAGCTGAGCGAATATCAACATCCGATTCAGTTGCCATTCGGGTATGGCCGATGGCATGTGTGCCCTGAAAACCGGACAGTCCGTATTGTTCAGACACGACGGTGGCATCACCAAGATCCTTAATCAGCTCAAGCCCCTGTCCAATGGAAAGAATTTCAGCGCCCTCCACGTCCTCTACATAATCCGCCATCTTTCGCATATCACCGTCATATGCAAACGTGTAGCGATGCGAATATTCCGTTGATGCATCCTTTTTCGCAACAGTAACACCGAGCTCCTCCAGGCGTTCATCGACGATGTTTAGCCGATCGAGTACTTGTTGATGAATGTCGTAGCCTTTCCTCATGTCTTCCTGTTCTGCAACCTTGAAGCGCATGACGTAATGACCGTCAGTGGGTTTACCGTAGAGTGCAAATCCTGTCGAATCCGGACCTCGATGCTTCAAAGACTGAAGCATTGCAGTCATCTCGGATCCGACATCAGATGATTTGCCCCGATGGATAAGTCCAGCGATACCGCACATATTACTGATCCTCTTGTGTTAAGTAATTCGGGTTATAAAGTTCAGCAGGCATCCACGCTTTCGGGTGTGTGGATGCCCACCGACAGCTTCGATCTATGGCAGACAGTCCAGATAGTTTTCCAGATCCCAGTCTGACACTGAGTGGTTGAAGCGCTCCCACTCATCGTTCTTATAGTGGTGATACACCTTGTACATTTCGTCAGGCATCGCGGAACGGATCACGTCGTCTTCCTCGAGTTCCTTCAGCGCATCGCCCAACGTCATTGGCAGCTTCTTGACCTGCTTACCGGCCTCCATTGCCTGATAAATATTGCGTTCTTCAGGCTCGCCCGGATCAAGATTTCTGGCGATGCCGTCATCAAAGGCTTTCAGCAAGCCGGCACCCATCAGATAAGGATTTACCATCGAATCCACCGATCGATACTCAAATCGACCTGGAGCGGAGACGCGCAGTGCACAGGTTCGGTTCTGAAAACCCCAGTCGGCAAAGACCGGTGCCCAGAAACCCGTATCCCAAAGCCGTCGATATGAGTTGACGGTTGATGAACCGATTGACGTCAGTGCACCCAGATGTTCGATCACACCCCCAATTGATTTCAGACCTACAGGTCCTGGCTTGACCTTGTCAATTTTCGGGTCGGGCATGAAGTGGTTTTTGCCACCTTGTCGATAGGCAAAGACATCGTCCATCCCGGGAATCACTTTATTGTGCAACTTGTTCACTTTGTCGGTCCCGCCTGACCACAATGAGACGTTGTGGTGGCAGCCTGAGGCAGACACGTTCATAAACGGCTTCGACATAAAGCAGGCGTGCAGCCCTTTTTCGCGGGCGACCTGTGCACAGATTTGCCGATAGGTAGTCAGTCGATCACTGTTTCGAAGTACATCATCGAACATCCAGTTCAGTTCCAGCTGACCCGGCGCATCTTCGTGGTCACCCTGAATCATGTCCAGTCCCATTTGCTGCGAATACTCAACTACCTGCATGAATGCCGGTCGCAGTTCTTCAAACTGATCGATGTGGTAGCAATTGGGCTTCGTTACGCCGCCTTTGAGCTCTCGGTTTTCATCCAGTTTCAGCCACATCATTTCCGGTTCAGTACCGGCACGCATGTGCATTTTGTGTTTTTTCTCAAATTCAGTATGAATTTCGCGCAGGTTACCTCGGCAGTCTGAGGTCAGATGTCCGCCCGGATTGACGCGCTCCTCCCGGTTTCGGAAGCACGTACAGAATACGCGGGCGATACGTTTGTCCCAGGGCAGTTGTACAAAGGTTTCCGGATCGGGAATTCCGACCAGTTCTGATGCTTCGGGACCGTAGCCAATGTAATCTCCGTGTCGATCTATAAACAGATTGGCTGTAGAACCATATACCAGCTGAAATCCTTTCTCAGCGGTTCGCTCCCAGTGATCTGCCGGAATGCCTTTACCGACGATGCGACCGGTAACCGACACAAACTGGAAATAAAGGTAGGTAATCCCCAGTTTATTAATTTTTTCGCGAACCTGTTTAACCATCGCGGCTCGACCCCTTGCATTGACATGACGTTCCAGGTCGGTAGACGTTTGGGCCCGCGACGTGCTGCGTTTAGCGGTCGTCTTTTTTGCGGGTTTCTTTTTTTTAGCCATCTTTATCCTCCAGTAGATATTGAATGGTGTTATTGAAAAAAATATTCAGCAGGTATTTTGGGTATGTATAAGCTGACTGAAAATTTCTGTTGTGATTCTTTACTAATAAACTAGCTCCAGGGGAATGGACTGTTGGATACCGGATGCAACTCGCCATCGGCATAGCGGCCAAATCGAAACGGTCGCAATAGGCTGCTTGGGTCGCCGGTCAGTTCCTCGGCTACCAGTTTGCCAACGCCAATCATTTTGTATCCGTGATTGGAGTCCGCTATGAAGTAGCAGTTGTCACGAAAATGATCAAATACCGGGAAACTGTCCGGCGTAAATGCGCCAATACCTCCTGACGGTTCCTTGTTGTACTTGACGATCTGACCTTCAAAACGCTTCTGACAGTGCGCCAGTGCCGATGTCCACATGTGCGCAAAATCATCGCCGACGATAAACTCGGGTGAATCGACGCCATAAGGGTCTACGTTGACATCGTTCGGATTCGTCGGCACTTTGAATGGTGCCGCCCCACCCTGCACACCGTTAAAGTGAAAATCAGGTTTGTAGTAAATTCCCCACATCTGATCGGTAATTAGTGATCCGTCGACATCCGAGAACAGAGGTGCATCGGAATCGACATGAACCACCGGCGGCAATGCGCCGTCATTGGTCTTTTGCAGCTCCGGATCCACACCCAGAGTACCTTCCTGAAGTGACCAGTATATCCACATCGGAATGTCTTTGTGCACATTTCCATCAGCACCTTTGATATCCACTGTAGTGGGTAATTCCATCATGTCCCACAGGTGCTTGGCCCACGGGCCAGGTGCGACCACAAGCTGGCCGCACTCAATTCGACCTTTGTTGGTATCCACCGAAGTTACGGACTGCCCGCCGGAGTCACTGTTAATAGCCGTTACTTCAATTCCGGTCATAAGTCGAACACCTTCGGATTCAGCCTTGCCTGCCAGACCATAGAGTGCTTTGGTGTTGTTGGCGTAGCCGCCTTTCTTTTCATGCAGAACCGAGGTAATGCCCTTGGCCTGCCAGTCGTGGAAAATACCTTTCATATAATCCAGTGAAGCCTGTTCGCCATCGATGAAGACGGACTCGTAGCCGATGTCTTTCTGCTGGCCCGCTATCGATGCGACGTCTTCAAACATGCTGTCCGGGCTGATCTGCATGTAACCCACGGGGTGATAGCTGTAGGCCTCCGTATCCGACTCCCAGACATCAACACATTGCGCCATCAGCTCGCGCATTGCCGGCTGGAAGTAGTTGTTTCGAACAACGCCGCAGGCGATTCCTGACGCACCCGCACCGATCGCAGACTTGTCGACCACCAGAATGTTACTGCCGTCGCCTTTGCCCTGCGCTTTCAGTCGCAGTGCCAGATGGTATGCTGTACTCAGACCGTGTATTCCGGCGCCTATAATGAGGTAGTCAGTGCTTGAAGGGATTGCCATG
>JBCCGE010000155.1:0-4704 GCA_039029455.1 Pseudomonadota bacterium
AGCCGCTGATCCACCTCAAACATTCCTGTAGCGGAGCGGCATAGATCTTCCAGGAAATCAACTGGTTTGATCTGAAATTGGGTGAAAATACCCTGAATGCATTGAGAAACAGGTTCCTGAGTGAACGTCAGGAATTCATGGAGTTCGCAACGGCTTTAAATAAAATAGGAGCGCTACCAGTATTTGGGATACCGATCGTCGTGGGCCATATTATTGTAAATCAGTGCAATCAGCACGATGATCAAAGCGCCTGCGAGAGTAGGGAAGACCAGAAATTCCCAGGTAGGTGCGGTTAAAAATACAATCACCGGATTCGATCCTGCGGGGGGATGCACCGTTCGCGTCAGCATCATGAAGGCGATTGCTGTGCCGACGGCAATCGCCATTGCCCACCATTGAGAACCGAGCAACGTCAGGCAGGCGAGTCCGATTAAGGAACTCAATACATGGCCGCAAACAACATTTCTCGGCTGGGAGAACGGCAGATGAGGAAAGCCAAAGACGAGTACACACGAGGCGCCAAATGACCCCAGGACCAGCACTGATGACAGAGCATCATCCAACAGCGCTACCGCTGAAATCGCCAGAAAGCCGCCGATCCAGGCGAATAAAATTGATCTTGTGGCAGGTTTCGGTGGCAATGCAGCACCGTCGCCTTTTAGCTTTTTAATTAGAGACATGGATATGCTCGTTGCGAGTTAGGGTCGTCATAACCGCGCACGCAGCAAGGCGCAGTTTTACGGGGATGTGATTAAAACCACCGCATGACTCGAAGCGCCGCACCATGCGGGTAAAAAGCATAAAAAGCCAGTGAGTGAACGGCGAATACCCGGGGCACCAAAACACATCATTATCTTTAACGGGTTGTACACCAGGCTCGACCCATACGGAAAGCCTGATTTCGTTTTTAATGCCGGTATGCCCAGGCAAACTTCCAGTCACTGGCAACTGAATTGCGATGGACATGCATTTCTATATCTTCAGGGCCGGATCGATCACTGCGGGATCGGTTAAAGCGGATTCTCGCATTGCTGGCGTCCATCAAACGAATCGTAATGTTGTCCAGCTGAACGTTTCTGCCGGGGGTATCGCCAAATGATTGCCGTGTTGCAATTCTCCATGAACTGCCCTGCATGCCGTCTTCGTTCTGAAAATTGTCCAGATGAAGTGACGCGTAGGCGGAGTAGTCACCATTCAGCCAGGCGCCAAGCCAGTCTTCAATCAGCCGCAGAATTCGCTCGGTCGCGTCAGCATCTGCTGAAACTCCAGAGATAGGATAGCGCTCCTCAAGATCCGGGAGTGTTGGCGGCAACAGACTGTCTCTGGCACTCGCGAGCTGATCAGAGTCCGGCAGCGACTCCGTCTGTGCCGGGTTGTCAACAACTTCTTCGACGGTCTCAGCCACCTCAGTCTTTGAAGACTCTTCACCCGTGTCATCAACAATCGTCGGTTCCGGAGGTGTTGAATTCTCTTCGCTGACAGGCTCTGTGGATGTGGTGCTCAGAGTATCATCCTCAGATGCGGGAACGGCATCATTGTCAGTTTCAGTATCGTCTGTAATTTTGACTGTCTCAGTGGAGACGGATGCTGCGGTTTCTGACGAATCTGCTGATTCCACCTCAGAGCCTGTGGAATCATTTTCTGGCAAGGGCGTGTTTGCCAACTGACTGGTCGCAGAGTCGATGGGCTCTGCAGCTGCTTCGCCATCCTCGATCTGGTGCGACTCTGTTTCTTCGGTGATAGCCTGATCGGATTTTTCAGTCTCTTCCAGAGCGTCTGCACTGTCGAAAGTTGACGCGATACTGGCCGATGATGTTCTTGAAGTATGATCGCTATCTACCGAACTATCGGAAGCCGGTGCCAGAGTGGATTCGGTCTGTAAAGAAACATCATCGGAGCCGTCTTCGCTCGATAGCGAGTTTGGCAATTCGACGACCGAGTCCATTGCCTCAGGCTCAGGCTCAGGCTCAGGCTCAGGCACTGCGTCGGCTTCTGCAGGAGTATCTGCAACGGCAGCCGAAGCAGACTCGCTCTTCGCAATTTCAGCGATAGAGTGACTTCTGGGTTCAGATGTCGAGTGCTCCCTCTCATCCGGACTGTATTCGCCGATTTCACCGGTTTGCGCCTTGAAAATATTTTCCTGTTCGATGATCCGCAGTGTGGGTTTTTGCGACAGAAGACCGGTTGTCACAAGCCCCTGATTTGGATCCCTCTGGGAACCGTTTGAGTCGCCGGAACCAGTTGTGACTCCTCCTGTTAGCGTCAGCTTGTTGTTTTTGGAGCTGGCCCTGGCGCGGGCGCGCAGTCCATGTTCAGCGCGGGGTTTCTTCTTGGCCGGCGAATTTCTTGCTTCATCGGTTGCCAGCAGGCTGTTGGTTTTTATGGAGGTTGAACTTTGGCGCGCGGAATCGTCAGCTTCGTCCGTGGTTTGCTGCGCGGCAGAGACGTTGAACATTGCCATGCCAACTGTCAGCAGGGCCGGAGCTACCAGCCCGTGTTTTCCTGGAAAAGTAAAAAAACGATTGCTTCTCATTGCTGAATCCATTCACCACGGCCAGCGTCCCTGGTCGAGCCGGGACTGCCCGTTACAGTGTAAGTTAATGCTCTGTATGCCATGTCGTGGGTTCTCGCTCTCATTGCATACCTACCGTGGCGAGTAGAGGCTCAAACTTACCTCGAAGACGCCTCAGTTGCCATATAATTTGTACGCACGACGATGAAGACCGATCCCATGATTATTAAGGTTTTTGACGGCATCGGGTTAATTTCAGCGCCAAGTGAGCGCTCGCAATAAGCGACCGCTGTATAGGTCGGTCAGAAACCGATTGAATATTCGATCAATTCCTGCAGTCAGACCTGTTCACCGTGTTCGCCTGTTATATAATTGGCGCGGACCCGGTGAGTAGTTTTAGCCTCCGTCCCAAAGTATAACGTAATTCACCAAAACACAGAACAAGCTATGATCCCTCGGTGTTCCAGATACATTCTTGGCGGACTGCTGTTGTTGTCGCTTTCCGGTTGTAAGACGCTTGTCGCTCTGACCGGGGCACAGTCCGGGAAAAGCAGCAATGAAAAGGAACTCGCGAAAATTGTTGAGGAGTTGGAGAAAAAGACAGATCGCATTCTCGCCCAACAGCAGGTGATTCTCGGAGGAGCCAATGCTGAGGCCTCATCCGAGTCGGTTGACGAGGGTGTCACCGTCTCTGCTCTGCAGTCTGCGGATGAATCGTCCACGGAGCCAGCAGCGGCGACTAACATTGCGACTGGATCGAGTGTGGTTGCAACAGGGTCCGGCGTTACCACAACACCAATTATTCCAGGTGTTAGCGAGTTGCCTTCCAACCCGGAACCTGGTCAGTGTTATGCCCACGTCTGGCGCGATCCCATTTTGCAGACTGACGTCACGACGGTGAAAGTCCGCGATGAAGAGGAAATCGTCAACGTTATCCCGGCACAGTTCCAGACAGTGTCGGAGAGTGTGCTGGTGCAGGATGAAGTGGTGCGTCAGGAACCGGTGCCGGCCATTTTTGAAACTGTAAGTGAACAGGTGCTGGTTACAGAGGAACGTCGACGCTGGACCATCGGTCTTGAGGCCGATGCACCGGATGCCTCGCCGTCTCTGATTGCGGAAGCCCGTACGACGGGGTTTGATCTGGAAGGCGCCGCAGTTGACGGCATGTGTTATCACGAACACTACTATCCTGCGACCTATCAGACGTACTCGGAACAGGTACTGGTAAAGGAGGCGGTGGAGCGGATTGAAATAATTCCGGCCAAATACGGCGAGATCGACAAGCAGATTCTGGTGGAGCCTGAACGCGACATCGAGATCGCCGTTCCCGCAGTGTATAAATCGGTCATTAAAACGATTGAAGAGGAACCGGCTCGCAACGAATGGCAGCAGTGTGGCGGAGATCCGGGACAAACTGTGGGCCAGGTGATGTGTTTTGTCGAAATTCCCGCGAAATACAAGACTATTACACAACAAGTGATCGACAAGCCCGCAACCACGCGTATTGAAACCATTCCCGCTCGATACGAAACAGTGAAGGTTCGCGGTGTGATTGAGGAAGCCCGAGAGGTCAAGGTAACGGAGCCGGCTCAATACGCTGTGGTCACCAAGCAGCGTCAGGTTGGCGATCCGCGATACGCGTGGCATGTCATCGATGGTGGCATTGAACCCAAACGGACTCGAACGGGTCGAAAACTCTGCTACAACTACACACCACCTGAATATCGAACTGTTGCCAAAAGCAGGCTCGTACAGCCGGCTTCGACCCGAGAGGTTCGCATTCCGCCTAAATTCAAAACCGTTCTGGTGAAAAAAGAAATCGCGCCGCAACGAATCGAAAGGACAACAGTACCTGCACAATACCAGACGGTTACTTCTCTCCGAGTAGTTGAAGCCGGGCGGATGGAATGGCGGGGAATATTGTGCGAGGCGGACCGAACCCCTGATATGATTCAGCGGATTCAGTCTGCACTATCAGCCCGAGGTTATTCGATTCAATCGGTTGATGGTCGTTTCGGACAAAATACGCGCAGCGCGCTCAATCAGTTTCAGACCGACCAGGGATTGCCGAAAGATCAGTTTATAAATCTGGAAACGATCAGGGCTCTGGGTGTTCCGGTCAAATAGCGGTCGGCAGGGTTGAAATTTAATTTCGATGATCCGCGCAGACACGATTCGAACCAGGTGCAGAC
>JBCCGE010000156.1:0-4564 GCA_039029455.1 Pseudomonadota bacterium
CTATCTTGAGGGCGGCAATCAGCTGCCCGTGGCGACCGTCAATGGTACTGAAATATCTGCATACGACTATCAAAATGCGCTCGCTCGCCAGCGCCAGGCACTGGTCTCTCAGCTTGGTTCCGGTTTTGATCCTGCGCTGCTCGAGTCTCTTGGTATTCGGGACCAGGTAATCAACGGTCTTATTGGCAATCAGGTTCTCAGTCAATATATGGAAAAACGAAACTTTCGGGTATCGGATACGCAGCTCAGTCGCGCGATCCAGCAGACACCCGCTTTTCAGTCCAATGGTCGATTTGATCCTGACGCCTACCGACAGGCCATTGCCAGGGCAGGTTATACCACTCAGGGCTACGAAGCCGCTGAGCGCCAGGCCAACGTGAATCGACAGCTGCGGTTAGCGCTGCAGGACACATCGTTTGTGACCCAGAATGAACTCGACTCACTTCTGGCTTTTCAGGAGCAGACGCGCCAGGCGGACTACGTCGTAATTTCGGCTGATCGATTTAGCAATGAGGTCGAGGTGACCGACGATCAGGTTCGCATTGAATACGACAATAATCCGGATGGCTACCAGTCTCCTGCACGAATAAAGGTCGACTATCTCGAACTGAGCGTAGAGGAGCTGGCAAAAGGTGTGGAACCGAGTGACGCCGAAATCGAACAGATGTGGGCGCAGGTCAGTGGTCGCTTTAAAACGGCTGAATCGAGGCGTGCTAGTCACATTTTGTTTAGTGTGAAACGTTCCGCCAGCGATGAAGACAAGGCAGACATTCGAGCGACAGCCGAGGACGTGTTGCTGCGCGCACAGGACGGAGAGGATTTCGCCGCGCTTGCGGGTGAATATTCCGAAGACCCGGGTTCAGCGGCCAACGGTGGCGACCTGGGCGTGGTCGCAATCGGGCAGATGGTGAAACCATTTGAAGACGCGGTGTTCTCGATGCAGCAGGATGAAATCCGCGGATTGGTTGAATCGCGTTTTGGCTTCCACATCATCAAACTTACGGAACTGATTCAGGAACAACAGCAACTGCTGGAAGACGTGCGTGATGAGATTGTGGACGAAGTTCGGAGTGTGCAGGCGGAAAATCTGTTTGCTGAACTGGGCGAAGCGTTTCAAAATCTTGTGTACGAGGAAGAAGATTCATTGCAGGCTACGGCTGATGAACTGGGTCTGGAACTGCAAACTTCAGAGTGGTTCACCGAAAACAGCGGCGACGGAATTGCGTCAGAGGGGCAGGTCAGGCGAGCTGCGTTTTCTCAGGATGTGCTTGAAGCAGACCTGAACAGCGAGACCATCGAGATAGGATTTGATCGCATGATTGCGCTGAGAAAAAATAACTACGAGTCTGTAGCCCGTCTGGAATTTTCTGATGTCGAAGCAGAAATACGTTCTGATCTTGAACGACAGGCTTCAGTCGACAAGGTGATGGAGCTGGGTGAATCGCTTATCGCAGGTCTCCAACAGGGGCAGTCACTGGAAAGTCTGGGGCATACAGATCTCGTCTTTGAAGCTCTTCCGGAAAAACGAGTTGAGATCAGCGGCAATCTTCGAGGTCTTGGAGATGCGGTGTTTGCGGCACAGAATCTGGAGGCAGGGCAGACACAGTATGGCGGGGTTCCACTCGCGAACGGAGACTTTGCGCTGTATCTCCTCAAAGATATCGAATTCGCCAGTCCGAGCAGTGTTGACTCAAATGTTCGCACTCGAGTAGAAACCCAGCTGTCAGAGCGTGAGGGAAATATGACTTATGACAGCTTTGCAGGCCTGTTACGAGAACTGGCGGACGTCAACATTGATGAGGAACTGCTCAGCAGCGACGAGATCGTTCAGGGATATTAAGGCTGCCTCTGTATCCTCCAACATACTCTTTGGCAGCGGGCGTAAAGTCTCCGTAAAGTCTTAATCCTTCTCCTTTGCAGGACGGTTAATGTCGCTGCTTCCAGCGTCTGACCACGCCGGCGTCAAACGGCTGCAGGCTGTGCGCTTCACCGTCAACGGGGATTGAATCCGGCGTCACCCACTCAACGCGATCGAGAGTGATCTTTGAATCATTCCTTGGCAAACCATAAAAATCCGCGCCGTGGAAACTCGAAAAGGCTTCAAGTCTGTGAAGCTGGTCGAGAGAATCGAATACTTCCGCATAAAGCTCGATTGCGTTCATAGCCGTAAAACAGCCGGCACAACCGCATTCCGATTCCTTGTCATGCCTGCGATGCGGCGCGCTGTCGGTTCCGAGGAAAAATCGGGCATCGCCCGACGTGGCGGCGGCTTGCAGCGCCGCCTGGTGAGTGGAACGTTTCAATATCGGCAGGCAATAGTAGTGCGGACGGATACCGCCCTGGAATATCGCATTGCGGGAGTACATCAGGTGCTGCGGAGTAATCGTTGCGGCGAGCGTCTCAACACTGCCGTCTTTGACGTATTCCACCGCGTCTGTTGTAGTAATGTGCTCGAGGATAATTCTCAGTGCGGGAATTTCGCGCCGCAATGGATGCAAAATCTGTTCGATAAACACGGCTTCACGGTCAAAAATGTCGATTTGTGGATCGGTAACTTCCCCGTGGATTTGCAAAATAACGCCTTTTTCCGCCATCCGTTCCAGCACGGACATCACGTTTGAGATGCTGGTGACCCCGCTTTGCGAGTTTGTAGTTGCGCCCGCCGGATAGAGTTTGAAACCGACAACTGCGGGGTTATCCGCTGCTGCGTCAACCTCTTCAACAGATGTGTTGTCCGTCAGATAGAGCGACATCACAGGGTTAAAAGAATGGGTCTTCGGCACGGCCTGAAGGATTCGCTCACGATACGCCATTGCCATTGTGCTGGTAGTCACTGGCGGCGTCAGGTTGGGCATGATCAGTGCGCGACCAAACTGTCTCGCTGTGAAGGGTACAACTGTGTGCAGCATGGCGCCGTCCCGTACATGCAAGTGCCAGTCATCCGGTCGCGTAATTGTGAGAGTGTCGGACATGGGCCGATTATATTGTTCTCTCACGGTAAGGTGGAGAAATACCCAACCCGACGCCGGGTTCAGTACATGTCCATTGGGTCTATATCAAGTGACCAGCGTGTCCGGCGACCCTCTTTTATACCCTCGACAAATCGGGTCCACTGCTGCAGCCATCGGTGCAGATTACCTCTGTGCCGGGATTTAACCGGCAGCTGAAACCGATATCTGCCGGCCAGTCTCTCCAGTGGCGACGGCAGCACGTCGAACAATTCGCAGGCCTCAAAATTATTCTCGTCGGCCAGCGATTGTCCGAGTTCAGAGACCTTTAACAGAAAAACACGCGCAGCCTCCGCGTCAGTGGACTCGGCTCGCCAGATCGCCATATGACTGTAGGGCGGAAACATGAGCACCTGTCTCTCTTCGAGAGCGCTGGCTGCAAACGCCGTATAGTCTTGCTGGCGTATATGCTCAAACAAAGCGTTTTGAGGGTAGTGCGATTGGATTAGAACCCGCCCCCGGACTTCCCGGCGTCCGGCTCTGCCTGCGACCTGAACCAGTTGCTGAAACAGCTGCTCGGAACTGCGAAAGTCAACACCAAACAGACCCTGATCGGCGTTGAGCGCAGCCACCAGAGTTACATTGGGGAAGTCGTGTCCTTTACTAATAAGTTGAGTGCCGACAATCATATCGACCCGTCGTTCACGAATATCACCCATCGCCAGATTCAGATCGTCCTGTGACGTTATGTTATCCCGGTCGAGCCGAATAATTCGGGCCTCCGGGAATGCGGACTGCAGTCCCTGCACAGCGCGCTGGGTACCCGCGCCGATCGGCAGCAACCGGGTGTTGCAGTCCGGGCAGTGTTCTATGGATTGAATGTGCCGGCCGCAATGATGACAACGCAACTGCTGACGTGACTGGTGCAGTGTCATCCGGGCGTCGCATCGGCTGCACTTGGATTGCCAGCCGCAGCTCACGCAGTGCAGTACCGGGGCGAATCCGCGTCTGTTGACGAAAACAAGAGCCTGCTGCCCATCATTCAGCGTTTGTCTAAGATTCGCCAGCAGTGGTTCGGTGAGCCCGTCCTTTGATGGATGCAGATTGAGATCGACCAGATGCACGTCGGGCAACGTTGACGAACCGTATCTCTGCTTGAGTCGATGCAAATGCCAGTGAGACTGCTTGTTCTGGTCTTTGGCTCGGGCATAGGATTCCAGCGAGGGAGTGGCCGATCCAAGCACCACGGTCGCCTGCGTCAGCTCGGCGCGCTTAATCGCCAGGTTGCGAGCATGATAACGAAACCCGTCCGCCTGCTTGTACGACAGATCGTGTTCTTCGTCGACAATAATCAACCCGAGATTGGGGCACGGTGCAAACACAGCAGAGCGGGTGCCGAGCACAAATACCGGTTCAGAACTGCGGGCCCGCCACCAGTGTCTGAATCTGTCGCGGTCGCTCAGGCCTGAGTGCTGCACGGCAACCGGATAGTTCAGACCATCTCTGACGCGCTGAACGAACTGAGGTGTCAGTGAAATTTCAGGAATCAGAAACAAAACCTGCCTGCCGTCATCCAGAGTTCTGCGGGCGAGATCGAGGTAGATTTCAGTTTTGCC
>JBCCGE010000157.1:0-4490 GCA_039029455.1 Pseudomonadota bacterium
TATTGTTGTTATACAGAATCCTCAGAGCGTTCGGACGTTATGACGGCAGCAGCGATTTCAGGTAGGCCCCAGTGTGGGATTTTTTCGAGCGAGACACGCTCGACGGTGTTCCACAGGTGACCACATGACCGCCGCCTTCTCCACCTTCAGGACCCAGATCAATCACCCAGTCTGAGGTTTTGATCACGTCAAGATTGTGTTCAATCACAATGACCGTATTGCCCGCATCCCGCAGGCGGTGGAGTACAGAGAGCAACTGACGAATGTCATAAAAGTGGAGTCCGGTAGTGGGTTCGTCCAGAACGTACATGGTGCGACCTGTGTCCCGTTTGGATAACTCTCGCGACAGCTTGACCCGCTGAGCCTCTCCACCCGACAGAGTAATAGCGCTTTGGCCAAGCGTGATATATCCAAGGCCCACATCAAGCAAAGTTTCCAGCTTGCGCCGAATTTGCGGTATGGCGCTGAAAAAGTCAGCCGCTTCTTCAATGGTCATGGCAAGACATTCGCTGATGTTCTTGCCTTTGTAGCGTATATCCAGAGTCTCCCGGTTGTACCGATCCCCTTTGCAGACATCGCAGGGTACATAGACATCCGGTAGAAAATGCATTTCAACACGGATCATGCCATCTCCCTCGCAGGCTTCGCATCGTCCTCCTTTGACATTGAAGGAAAATCGACCGGGCTTGTATCCACGCGCTCGAGCTTCCGGTGTTTGTGTGAACATCTCTCGAATATGTGTAAACAATCCAGTGTATGTTGCCGGGTTCGAACGCGGTGTTCTGCCGATCGGGCTCTGATCGATGGCAATTATTTTGTCGAAGTGATCGAGTCCTTCAATCGAAACATACGGTTGGGGATTTGCCCGCATCAAATTCAGCTTCTGTGCGACTGCGGGATAGAGTGTGCCGTTTACCAAAGTGGATTTCCCTGATCCGGAAACGCCGGTTACGCAGGTCAACAAACCCACGGGTACATCAACATCGACAGACTTCAGATTATTTCCCGATGCGCCTTTCACGGATAAGACCCGGTTCGGATCAAATGTTGTCGTCACTTTAGGGACAGGAATGGATTCCTTGCCGGACAGAAACAGGCCGGTCAGAGAATTTTTATTCGCCATAATTTTCTTTGGCGCGCCATTGACGACAATGTTGCCGCCGTGTTTGCCGGCGCCGGGGCCGATATCAACGACATAGTCGGCGTTGCGAATTGCATCCTCATCGTGCTCAACCACGATGACAGTGTTCCCAAGATCGCGCAGATGAAACAGGGTTTTGAGCAGTCGATCGTTGTCTCGCTGGTGGAGCCCAATCGATGGTTCATCGAGTACGTACATCACACCGACCAGACCCGAGCCAATCTGGGATGCGAGACGAATCCGCTGTGCCTCTCCGCCGGACAGAGTTTCGGCCGCGCGTGACAACGACAGGTAGTTCAATCCCACATTGACCAGAAACCCGAGTCTTGAGTTGATCTCCTGAACGATTTTGCTGGCGATTTCCGCGCGCCAGCCCTTAAGTTTGAGCGTCTCGAAAAACTCCAGTGCCTGATCAATGGGCAACTTTGAGACACCCTGAATGGTCTGTTTTTGAATAAAGACGTGACGGGCTGCCGTTCTTAACCGGGTTCCGTCACAACTGTCGCATGGCATTGTTGACAGACACTTTGCGATTTCTTCACGAGCGGCGCTTGATTCGGTTTCCCGGTAGCGGCGTTCATAATTCGGTATGACGCCTTCAAAAGGGTGTCGTTTCTGGAAACGACGACCCGGCCTCACATAAACGAAGTCTATGGAGACGTTTCCACTGCCGTGAAGTACGGTGTTCTGATGTTTTTTACTCAACTTCCTGAACGGCGTCTCAACACTGAAACCGAAGTGGTCAGCCAGGCAGGTGAGTTGAGAGAAGTAGTATGCGCTGCGTCGATCCCAGCCGCGGATGGCGCCGGCACTGAGTGAACTTTCAGGATCCTGAACGATTCGATCGGGATCGAAAAACTGACGAACACCCAGACCATCGCAGGTTTCGCATGCGCCTGCGGGATTGTTGAATGAAAACAGCCGCGGCTCAAGCTCATTCAGACTGTACCCACAGAACTTGCAGGCAAATCTGCTGGAAAACAGTACCGTTTCAACGATGTTTCTGTCTTCGTCGAGCACCGCCACCTTTGCCGTTCCGTCGGTCAGCGCCAGCGCAGTCTCGAAAGACTCTGCCAGTCTTTGCTGATTGTCCGCGCGGGCGACAACACGATCAACGATGACGTCGATGCTATGCTTATAGCGTTTGTCCAGACGAGGTGGATTGTCGAGTTCTGCGGTATCTCCATCGATTACGGCTCGAACAAATCCCTGTGAATGCAGTTCGCCGAGCAGTTGCTGAAATTCTCCCTTGCGGTCGTTGACGACCGGTGCAAGCAGCATTAACCGTGTTCCTTCGGGTTTCTCAAGAACCAGATCCACCATCTGACTGACAGTCTGTGCCTGCAGCGGAATATCGTGGTCCGGGCACCGAGGCTCTCCAATACGAGCAAACAAGAGCCTCAGATAGTCATAAATTTCAGTTACCGTGCCTACCGTTGAGCGCGGGTTGTGCGATGAAGACTTCTGCTCAATGCTGATGGCAGGTGAGAGTCCTTCAATCAGGTCGACATCGGGTTTCTCCATCATCGACAAAAACTGACGGGCATAGGCAGACAGCGACTCTACATATCGACGCTGACCCTCAGCATAAATCGTGTCGAATGCAAGGGATGATTTTCCCGACCCCGATAACCCGGTAATGACAATAAGCTTGTCACGGGGTAAATCAAGGTCGATATTCTTCAGATTGTGGGTGCGCGCACCCCGAATTTGGATGGTGTCCAGGCTCAAAACAGATCGATCGGGCTTCAGCGCCCGAAAAAAAGTAAACCTGATACTATACGCGCCGCCCCAAGATCGACACAATCTCAAACAGGCATTCCATTGCGTTTTTTATTCCGCAGCAGACATCCAGAAGGCCGCACAACGGAAGCAATGACCGCTGTTGAACGCCGGGCCGTGTTCTCGCTGGCCGGGGTGTCATCCCTCCGCATGTTTGGATTGTTCCTGCTGTTGCCGGTAATGGCAATCTACGCTGAAAATTATGAAGGCAGCACTTCCCTGACAATCGGAGTGGCTATTGGAATCTATGGATTGACGCAGGCCTGCCTGCAGATCCCGTTTGGTATCCTGTCCGATCGCTGGGGTCGTAAGCCAATGATCATCTGCGGGCTGCTGATCTTTGCCGCTGGCAGCGTAATTGCAGCTGTATCAACCAGCATTGCTGGCCTCGTTATTGGCAGGGCGGTCCAGGGGGCAGGCGCGGTCTCATCGGTTGTTATTGCTTTGGTGGCCGATGTCACACGAGTCGAGCAGCGGACTAAAGCTATGGCGATAGTCGGTGTCACTATTGGTGCGAGCTTTCTGCTGTCAATGGTCGTCTCACCACCGTTAGCCGGGCTTATTGGCTTGAGCGGTCTGTTTTGGCTGATTGCGATCTTTGCCGTTATGGCAATGGGTGTCGTAACCTGGTGGGTGCCTGCACCTGTGCGTGGTTCGCCTGGACAAAGTCGACGGGTGGAGCTTAGCCAACTCCTAGGGATGCTCCGGATGCCGGAGCTGCTGCGTCTGGACTTCGGTATACTGACTCTGCATCTTGTACTGACGGCTCTGTTTCTGGTGCTTCCCGGGTTGCTCACGAGCTCCAGCGGTCTGGAAGCAACCCGCCACTGGCAGATTTATGTCCCCACCCTTGTCGGTTCCGCTGTTGGCATGATTCCACTGGTTAGGATGGCATCTGGTTCTGCCGGTCAGCATCGGGCGTTCAAACTTGGGATCGCCGTCTGTGTTCTTGCGCTGCTGGGTCTGGTGATAACGGCAGATGCCGGGTTAGTAACTCTCTCAATCTGTCTGTTTCTATTTTTCACCGGTTTCAATGCTCTGGAGTCCATGCTACCTGCGCTGCTGTCGCAGGCCGCGCCCGCCGACGGTAAAGGCTCGGCGTCCGGTATTTACAGTACTGCGCAGTTCGCGGGTATCTTCCTCGGTGGCGGGATTGGGGGGGTGCTACTAACCTATACAAGCCCCGCCTGGGTGTTCTTGTTTTGTTGCGCGGTAATGACGGTCTGGCTGTTTGTTGAACTGCAAAGCGCTGCTTTCAAAGCGTTTGATTCAAAAATCGTCGAATTGAGAGGCAGTGATTCGCAGAAGCGCGAATTGGTTGATAGAATACGATCTGTCCCCGGCGTTGCGGAAACGGTCTGGATTCCCGAAGAGTCTGTGGTCTATCTGAAGGTGGACAAAGAGAATTTTGACAACGCGAAACTGGAAGTACTTTGCCAGCAAACGCCCGCGAGCGATGCAACAATAACCTGACAGGGAGTCTGGTCTACCGTCCGGCGTGCTGTTTGTAAGCGACAATATCCTCGGGCCTGGCAAAGTGCATACATTGTAAATCTAAACAACTGAA
>JBCCGE010000158.1:0-4479 GCA_039029455.1 Pseudomonadota bacterium
CCCGGAGTTTTAAGGGGTTTCCGCTGCCGACACCCCCACATCCGCATCAAGGTTCTTGCGTCCGACAAAAACGAAAATCTGCAAAAAGCCCGTTGTGATCTGGCTGTACGCGCCCGCTTTCAATTGTCGAGGCAGACACCCCCGGAAAATCAGTTTCTGCGCCTGCCGCTGACTCTGGTGTGCGCACCGGACCTTCCCCTCGACCTGTCAATGCCGGCTGAGGAACGAATCGAAGCGTTGCCTTATCTCGGCTACACTTTTCGTGTCACCAATCGGGTGTTGCTGGCTGAGTCGCCGGATGCGAAGCGACCCATCCGCCTGAACGTGAACGCAGACGTCGAAATCAACAACGCGTCATTTGGCAGTGAAATGGCATTACAGGGACACGGCATGGCGCTGGTGATTCGCCAGTGCGTTGAGCACCACATCGATGCCGGAAGGCTCGTTGAGGTGGCTCCCGAGCTGGACTTCGGTTGCGTGCATCTGCAGCTTTTGCAGCGCGACCCCTATCCCTCCGACGCTGCTGCTGCGGTAAAAGACTATCTGCTTCACGCACTGCCATTGCAGCAGACATAAAGCACGGTTTTTGCCTAGTGTGGACGTGGGTCTGCGGTTAGACTCCGGTCGATAGATTACATTCGTCTGAAAGCATGACTACGGTTCAAAACCCCGATCATCCGCAACAGGACCGCTGGGAATTCTGGATAGATCGCGGCGGCACATTCACCGACATCGTCGCGCGTAAACCCGACGGCAGTGTGTCCACTCATAAACTGTTGTCCGAAAATCCGGAGCAGTACAAGGATGCAGCGATTCAGGGCATTCGCGATATGCTGGGTCTGGGAGACGGTGACTCTTTGCCGAGCGAGAAAATCGCCTCAGTCAAAATGGGCACAACGGTGGCAACCAATGCTTTGCTGGAGCGGGAGGGTGAGGACACGCTGCTGGTAACCACCCTGGGTTTTCGCGATCAGCTGCGAATAGGCTATCAGGCGCGCCCCGATCTGTTTGCACTGCATGTCAAGCTGCCTGAGATGTTGTACTGCAACGTGCTTGAGGTGGACGAACGCATCAGGGCCGACGGCGTTGTATTGCGAAGCCCCGATGCGGACGCGGTGCGAGCGGGGCTGCAGGCGCATTTTGATGCGGGCATTCGCAGCGTGGCGATCGTGTTTATGCACGCCTATCGGTATCATGACCACGAACAATTGGTCGCTGAGATTGCGCAGGAGATTGGCTTTCCTCAAATCTCCGTCAGTCATCAGGTCAGCCCACTGATGAAAATGGTCTCGCGGGGAGACACGACAGTGGTTGACGCCTACCTCTCACCGATTCTGCGTCGATACGTCAATCAGGTTTCGAGCCAACTGGAAGGCATGGACCGCCACGGTGGTCGCCTGAAATTCATGCAGTCCAATGGCGGGCTCACCGACGCCGGCTTTTTTCAGGGCAAGGACGCAATTCTCTCAGGGCCTGCCGGGGGTGTGGTTGGCATGGCGCGGGTTTGTGAAGCGGCGGGCTACGACAAGATTATTGGTTTCGACATGGGCGGTACGTCGACCGACGTCAGTCACTATAACGGTGAATTCGAAAAAGCGTTCGAGACCCATGTTGCCGGCGTGCGTCTGCGTGCGCCGATGATGTTGATTCATACCGTTGCCGCCGGTGGCGGATCCATTCTGCATTTTGACGGTGCGCGTTACCGCGTCGGTCCGGACTCGGCCGGGGCATATCCCGGACCGGCCTGTTATCGCAACGGCGGACCGCTGGCGATTACCGACTGTAACGTGATGCTCGGCAATCTGCAGCCGGAAATGTTTCCCGCGGTTTTTGGACCGAATGCGGATCAGCCGCTGGATCAGGCGCTGGTGCGGGAGAAGTTCACTGCGTTTGCTGCGAAGATCGAGCAGGCCACTGGTGATCGGCGAACTCCTGAAGAAGTGGCGCAGGGTTTTCTCGAAATCGCAGTGGAAAACATGGCGAACGCCATTAAGAAAATCTCCGTGCAGCGTGGCTACGATGTCTCCGACTACACATTGTGCTGTTTTGGAGGCGCCGGCGGTCAGACCGCCTGTGCGGTGGCCGACGCTCTTGGCATGACGCGCATTCTGGTGCACCCGTATGCTGGCGTGTTGTCCGCATATGGAATGGGTCTTGCCGATACCGTAGTCGATCGACAGCAATCCACTGAAATTACTCTGGCGTCAGATGTGCTGGAGTCGGTCAATGAGAAACTTGATGCTCTGGAAGCCGACGGTCGCAGTGAGCTTATCGATCAGGGCGAGACATCGGACAGTATGCACGCGCGGAGACTGCTGCATATTCGCTATCAGGGATCCGACACATCACTGGTCGTAACCTGCGGCGCATTCGACGACATTGTGGCTGAGTTCGAGGCGCATCACCGACAGCGGTTCGGGTTCATCTCGCAGGAAAAACCGTTGATTATCGAGTCGATCCAGGTCGAAGTGATCTCGACTGCGAAAACGGCTTCAGTGCGACACGTCATGAGCGACAACACCGATATCAACGACGCGGCACGTTTTACCTGCTTCCTTGATGGTGAATGGCAGGACACCCCGTTTCTCAATCGCGAGGAATTGCCGGTAGAGCGCGATATCAACGGCCCGGCGGTGGTATTGGATCCAACCGGCACGGTTCTCATTGAGCCGGGCTGGCGTGGCAGGCTGACGGCGGACAACAATTTAATTCTGGAACGTTATATTGAGCGCGAAGCCACACGGGCAATCGGCACGGAAGTCGATCCGGTGATGCTTGAAATCTTTAGTAACCTGTTTATGTCCATCGCTGAACAGATGGGTTCAGTACTTCAAAACACGGCGTCATCGGTAAATATCAAGGAGCGGCTGGATTTCTCCTGCGCGATTTTCGACCCGACCGGAGCACTGGTGGCCAATGCGCCACACATTCCGGTGCATCTGGGATCTATGGGCGAAAGCATCAAGACCGTGATTCGGGAACGCGCCGGTGATCTCTCTCCGGGTGATGCCTATATTTTGAATGCTCCTTATAACGGCGGCACGCATCTACCGGATGTCACGATTATCAAGCCGGTGTTCACCGAGGCCGGGGAGATTTTGTTCTATGTCGCCTCGCGTGGGCACCACGCCGACATTGGCGGCAAAACGCCGGGTTCAGCTCCAGCGGATTCCACAACCATCGAGGAAGAAGGTGTGGTGATCGATAATTTTCAGCTGGTCAGGGACAACAAATTTCTCGAAGAGGAAATTCGCGAAGTGCTGCTCAGCGGTCAATACCCGGCGCGAAACCCCGAATTGAATATCACTGACTTTAAATCCCAGCTCGCCGCGTGTGAAAAAGGCGCGCAGGAACTGGTTAAACTGATCGCGCACTACGGCGTCGACACGGTGCACGCCTATATGCGTCACGTGCAGGACAATGCCGAGGAGTCTGTACGTCGGGTTCTTGGTGTGCTGGACGACGGTGAATTCACTTATGCGATGGACGACGGCTATCAGGTCTCCGTCAAGATCACCGTCGATAAGGAAAACCGCAAGGCGGTCATCGACTTCACCGGCACCAGTGATCAGCATCCGGGCAACTTCAATGCTCCAACCGCAGTGGTCCGCGCCGCCGTGCTGTATGTGTTTCGGTGTCTGGTCGATGACAACATTCCGCTGAATGAAGGCTGCCTCAAACCCATGGACATCATCGTGCCCAGTGGATCAATGATCAACCCCAACTATCCGGCTGCTGTCATCGCTGGAAATGTCGAGATATCCCAACTGCTGGTCGATACCCTGTTTGGCGCACTCAATGTTGTGGCGGCGTCGCAGGGCACCATGAATAATTTTATCTGGGGCAACGACGAATACCAGAATTACGAAACCATTTGCGGCGGCACCGGCGCTACTAAAAACCAACCGGGTACCGACGCCGTGCATTCGCACATGACCAATTCGAGACTGACCGATCCTGAAATCCTCGAATTTCGTTTCCCGGTATTGCTGCAGTCGTTCAGCATCCGAAACGACTCTGCAGGGAAGGGGAAGTATCGTGGCGGCGAAGGCGTCGAACGTCGGGTCGAGTTTATGATGGACGCCATGGTCAATGTCCTGTCCGGACATCGCGTCGTACCGCCATACGGTATCGACGGTGGTGGCGGCGGAGGCCTCGGTGAAAATCGAGTCGAACACGCCGACGGTTCAGTCACTCAGTTAAAAGGAACCGATCAGATCGAACTGAAGTCAGGGGATGTGTTCGTCCTCCGAACGCCAGGCGGCGGTGCCAGCGGAAAAAGCCCTGAGTAAACCTGTAGAAACCAAAGAATCTGCATTGGCCGTTACACGCCGCTTTCTCCAAGAAATCCAATGCTCTGAATTTCTATTGAAACTATTATCAATAGTTAGAAAAACACGCCCACTTTCTTCAAAATCCGTTCCCACTTTGTCACCAACCCTTGACAAAAACACTCGGAAAAACAGATATTTAGTAAAA
>JBCCGE010000159.1:0-4400 GCA_039029455.1 Pseudomonadota bacterium
CCGCTGCTTTCTGGCAAGCCGGAGTAGACTGGGTCTGGGACACATTCTTCTATACGCTAAAAGGTTTTAACGAGTGGTTTATCACCTCCGTGCTGATACCCACAAAAAGAGCCTTCCTGGCGATGCCAGTGGTAGCGACCTTCGTATTGACTATGGGAATCGGCTACATCATTGGCGGCATTCGATCCGCACTGGTGATTGGCGGACTCCTGCTATTTATTGCCCTGACTGAATGGTGGGATCGAGCCCTGATCACGTCTTATATCGTGACCCTGAGCGTTATCATTTCCGGCTTCATCGGCATTGTTGTCGGAACCATTTGCGCGCAACACCCCAAAAGTACGGCATTTATACTTGCAGTATGCGACACCTTTCAGACTTTTCCCTCTTTCATCTATCTGATTCCGGTGATGATGCTGTTTGGCGTCACCGACACATCAGTATTAATCGCTATTGTTGTATACGCATCAGTGCCTGCGACTCGTTACACTGTTGAGGGACTATTGAGTGTGCCTCCCTCCTTGCAGGATGCAGGTTCCATGTCCGGCGTCAGTCGAATCCAGCGTTACCTGTTTATCGAATTGCCTATGTCCTTTCCACACATTGCTCTGGGTATTAACCAGACTGTGGTGTTTGCGCTGGCGATGGTCATTATCGGATCGATGATCGGAACCGATGATCTTGGACAATTGATTCTGGGGGCGCTGTCCGACCGAAAAGGTATCGGCAACGGAATTATCCTGGGTATATGTGTCGCCTTTATCGGACTTGCGGCTGATCAGGTGATTCGAACGTGGGCCAATCAAAGAAAGAAAGCGCTCGGAATGGCCTGATTTAGGCGGGATAGTGTCCTAACTATTTGCGAATACCTTTTGCGAAATACAGCCCGTCTCGAGATTGCCGCGTCGCGTCGCTCCTCGTGATGACGGGTTTGACGGTGAGACGCTAGAAAACTCTCGTGATTGCGAGCCGAAGGCGCGGCAATCTCGGAAATCAGCTGCAATCCAACAAGACAGTGCCAGCCGCTTTATCGGTGACAGATTTGGAGATACTGTTTCGTCACAGGTTCAATGCCGTTCAAAATACATTCCACCGTGAGTGCGTGTCCAATCGACACTTCGAGCACATTTCCTATTGCAAGAAAATCACCGAGGTTACTCAGATCGAGGTCATGACCGGCATTGACACCAATATTGAGTTGAACAGCCCGGTTGCATGCGTCCTGATAGGGAATTATCGCGGTCTCACCCTCTCCTTTGGAGTGAGCGTTGGCGTAGGCTTCTGTATGGAGTTCAATCCTGTCGTAACCGGCATCCACTGTATCGTCTACCAAACGCGGATCGGGATCCAGAAACAAAGCAGATCGAACATTAGCTCGTTTCAGCGCTACCAGAACATCGTCAAGCAACGAGCGATTCGCCATAACCTGCCAGCCGTGATCTGATGTCAATTGTGTGTCACTGTCCGGTACCAGCGTGCACTGGTCAGGTTTGGTGTCTTCAATCAACTGGATGAAGTCATCCGATGGATACCCCTCAACATTATACTCAACGTCTGGAAAGTCTTTCAGAAAAGCGGCCAGATCATAAGCATCCTGACGCTTGATATGCCGCTCATCCTGCCTCGGATGTACGGTGATGCCCTGAACTCCAAGATCGATGAAACGCTTCGCGAACTCAACAACATTTGGATAGTCCCTGCCACGGGAATTTCTGAGCAGGGCAATCTTGTTCAGGTTAACAGAGAGTCGGGTCATTGCTGCCACCGTTTTTTCGGACAACAGCACTATGACACTGTCTTAATTAAATCGCCAGACAAATTGTTAGTGCAGTTTGTTCTTGCGCTGCCCTGCAAATCTCGGGGGAACAGGGTCTAACCCGATTTCGCTATTTAGCGCTTTCCCTGAGACTGCTCCGCGCGGCTCCAGTCGGGGCGAAAACACACCATGCTGACACGACCGGGCATTCGGGGATTAAACAAATAGTTGTGCCAGTACGTTGCCTGATAACGCTCTGATTGCTCATCCAGTTTTTCGACCGTACACGGCAAGTCATAAAACATCCCGGCCTGATTAAATGAGAGATTGACTTCGCCTTTCTCAACAAGCTTGTCAGCGGTTTCATCTTCAACGCTGAATATTGCCGTCATCTCATCCGAAAATTCAGCAGGATATTGGTAGTAGTACTCGGATAAGAGCTTAATTGCGCTCTTGTAACGGGCTTCGGGGTCCTGTGTTTTCAGCACAATGTGTCGAAATTCCTGAGTGACTTCTGCCGGCTGGTCTTTCGTTATCAGTACAACAAGCGAACCCGCGTTTTTTCCATCGATAATAATTGAAGGCTGCATACCCGGAGACGGGCGGCCTTCTTCCTTTCTAACGACGTGCTGTCGAACTCTGCATTGCCATCCGAGAAACTGCTTTCTTAGCTCTTCAGGGGATATTTCGATCATGACAATAGATAAATCTTGTAACTGTGCGATTAAAAAAGAAGGGGCGCGAATTTCACATGAAACAAGCGCCCCGCTGCCAACCTAAATTAGCAGATTTACTACTGGAGTTTAAAATTTTCGGTATGCATTCATCAGGTCGACCATGGGATGACTTTTTGCCATCTGAAACTTGATCAGCAGTTCACGCGCGATCATATCCCTATCCTGCTGATTATCCGGCAACTGTATATCTTCCGGAACCTGCACCCAGCCATTGATGTTGCGGTCAAACACCGCGGGCTTACCTTCCTCATAACCCATATGCACATCCTCAAGCCAGTTGAGGTCATCCCAGCCCATTATCTCCATATATTTTTTCAGGAAAGGCGGACAGCGATCCATGTCCGGCACCAGATTTACATCGTACCGGTAACCGATATGCTGCCCGATTTCCTGCTCTCGCGAGGTGTCCAGGCCATCGCCTTCGATAAACTTGTCGATATCATTTTCAGACATTAGCTACCTCCTAGAATCGAGTCATATCCGGACGACCAACAGTGTGCTGGGAGCCGGCGAGTGGTACCTGAGCCAGTGCAGATGCCTCCATTGTCAGAGCGGCAAGATCTTCAGGTTCAAGTGAATGAATATTGGTTTTTCCACATGCACGAGCCAGAAGCTGAGCCTCGATTGTTAATGTATGCAGAAAGTTATACACGCGCTCTGCGGCTTCATCAGGATTCAGCCGTTTTCGCAATATTGGATCCTGCGTTGCGACGCCAACAGGGCAACGGCCTGTATGGCAGTGGTAGCAATAACCGGCTTCGACGCCCATTTCATTTTCGAAATCAGACTCAGGAATCGCCTTGTTGCAGTTCAGCGCCATCAATGCCGAATGACCAATCGCAACCGCATCTGCACCCAGAGCGAGTGCTTTGGCCAGATCACCACCATTTCGCACGCCACCGGCGTAGACCAGCGTAATTTCACCGGACTTGCCGACATCTTCAATAGCGCGGCGCGCCTGTCGAATCGCGGCGATGCCCGGAACGCC
Organism: Pseudomonadota bacterium; assembly: GCA_039029455.1. Lineage (GTDB taxonomy): Bacteria > Pseudomonadota > Gammaproteobacteria > Arenicellales > Poriferihabitantaceae > JBCCGE01. Next base: position 3,482 of record JBCCGE010000159.1, read on the forward strand.
GGTTTCTTCGGTTGCCAGATGAGGACCCGCACCCGTACCGCCCTCCATACCGTCGATATAAATCGAATCGGGTCCGGTTTTCGCCGCCATACGGACATCGTCGTACACACGTGCAGCACCGAGTTTGAGCTGAATCGGGATTTCACCATTTGTGGCCTCGCGAATTTCACTGATTTTCAGCGCAAGATCATCGGGACCCAGCCAGTCGGGGTGGCGTGCTGGAGAACGCTGATCAATACCTGCAGGCAGTGAACGCATTTCCGCCACCTGATCGGTAACTTTTTGCCCCATCAGGTGACCGCCTAGCCCAACCTTGCAACCCTGTCCGATGAAAAACTCAACGCAGTCCGCGAGTCTCAAATGATTAGGGTTAAAGCCGTACCGGGACTGAATACACTGATACATCCATTTTGAAGAGTATCGTCGCTCATCCGGAATCATGCCGCCTTCTCCGGAACAGGTCGCTGTACCGGCCATGGTCGCACCTCTTGCCAAAGCAGTTTTGGCCTCATATGACAGCGCACCAAAACTCATGCCTGTGATGTACACCGGAATATCGAGTTCCAACGGACGCTTGGCCTTTGGTCCGAGGACAGTCTTGGTCAGACATTTTTCACGATAACCCTCGATTACAAATCGCGTCAGCGTGCCGGGCATAAACGTCAGATCGTCCCAGGTCGGAATTTTCTTGAAAAGCGAAAATCCGCGCATTCTGTAACGCCCGAGTTCGGACTTAATGTGAATATCATCCATAACACTCGGCGGGAACATAAAGCTCTTGCCGAGGCTGTTTACATCTCTTCTAGGTTCTTTTGCCATTTTGGTCTATCTCTATTTACCGGTTTAGAGGACGAGTTTCTTTAGCAGCTTGGCGATCCCGAAGTCGAGCAGGCGGGGCTCACCGTCGGCCGTCACCAGG
>JBCCGE010000160.1:0-4393 GCA_039029455.1 Pseudomonadota bacterium
GTCTGCACCTGCGTTAGGTTTCGCATAAGAGAAAATTTCTTCAAAGATACGCCTTGACTAGCGGTCTGAGTTAAACAAGACAACGTTTTTTTATCTTCAACATGATTCATTGCCTTGAGCGTATTTATACGAGCGGACCTCGCCCGCCCTCGCTTTGGTGAATAAGGATCGATCACATGTCCGCCTGCTATAGTGCGCTGGGCAGACTGGTCTCGAAGTATGAAGCGGTCTCCGTATACTGCAAAAGTATCTTGGTCCAGAACCAACTGTGCCAAGCCGCTGTTGCCCGGAGCGATATTTCCGCCCTCAAGCACTGCAACTCGTGATGTTTTATGATCTGCACCAATATGCAAGTGAGTTGGCGTCCAGTGTTTCAGTGAACGCACTTCAGATTCAAGGACTCGCAATTCAACGTCAAGTCTACGGGTCGGCACGTGCAGCTCCGAATGCATCAACCAGTCTCCGCGGCCGACCGAATCTTCTCCAACACCACGACCAACTATATTGATGGCACATCGCTGACCGGCAACAGCGCGCTCACTAACACTGTTGTGCGCTCTTATTCCCCTGGCACGAACCCCAACTCCACCGGCCGACAACACCAGTTTGTCCTCAATATCCAACGTTCCCGAGCGAATCATTCCAGTCACGACAAGTCCGACCCCCTTCAGCGTAAAAGCGCGATCGATCGCCATCCTGAAAAACCCGTCTAAAGACCGCGCCGGGATCCTTTGTGCGCTTTTGATTAATCCACGCGCCAAAGCGTCGATTCCATCCCCTCCGGGCGAGCATACCGGATAGCTCTCGACGGCCGAATGACCGGCTGAGGCCAGGAGCGAGTGCATGTCTCCCCTGACCTGCTCTACCCGCGCGTCGTCTACCCGGTCGATCTTGGTGATGGCGATCAGAAACCGCTTAACCCCCAGCAAGTCCAGAATGGCGAAGTGCTCCTGGGTTTGCGGCATCACACCGTCGTCAGCGGCTACAACGAGCAGGCCCAGATCAATCCCACCGACACCTGCCAACATGTTTCGAATGAATCTTTCATGCCCCGGCACATCGACAAATCCCACCACTGTATCGCCCGCAAAGGTCTTATAGGCAAAACCAAGATCGATAGACATTCCCCTTGATTTTTCCTCCGGAAGACGATCAGTCTCTGTTCCGGTAAGCGCCTTTAACAATGACGTCTTGCCGTGATCGACATGTCCTGCTGTGGCAACAATCACCGGTGATTCAGATGTTTAAGGTTGGCGAGGAACGCGTCTTCGTCATCCAGGCATCGCAGATCAAGCAGAAAGGCATCTTTCGATATGCGGCCAATCACCGGTGTGGGCAGTTCGCGAAATTCCTTGGCGATGACTTTGAGCGCGCCTCCGGAACGTTTCACATCGGGCCGAAAAAGTTTTAACGCCGCACTTTTCAATTGCGCCACAGGCAGTGCTCCGCTACCCACCTGACTGAACACAGATTCGACTGTGACGTTGAATGACTGACATTGTTTGGCTACCGCGGGGAGCAGCCGTTGCGCCTGTGCCTCTATGTCTGAGAGATCACGATACAGAAAACGCAGTGTAGGCAACATTTCAACCAGACGATTCGGATCTGTGTACAGTCGCAACACAGCCTGCAGTGCTGCGACAGTCAGCTTGTCCGGGCGCAGGGCGCGCGCCATGGGATTTCGTCTGATTTTTTCGACCAGGTCCCGGTCGCCTGCGATGATGCCAGCCTGTGGCCCACCCATCAGTTTGTCTCCGCTGAACGTGACGATATCGGCACCGGCATCCAGTGCATCCCGCACCGTGATTTCGTGGGGCAGTCCGTAGTCTTCGAGATCGATTAACGTACCGCTACCAAGATCCGTCACCAGCGGCAATCCACTGGCATGGGCGATCTCAGCGAGCTGCGAATCTTTCACGCTTTTGGCGAACCCCTGAATCGCATAGTTGCTGGTATGGACTTTCATCAACAGCGCCGTTCTCCTGCCTATTGCGCCACTGTAGTCTGCGGTATGTGTGCGATTGGTCGTGCCAACCTCGACCAGTTTACAACCGGCCCTGGCCATAATGTCCGGCATGCGAAAAGAGCCACCGATCTCAATCAGTTCCCCTCGGGAAACCGGGACTTCCTTTCGCAACGCCAAACTGTTGAGCACCAACAATACGGCTGCAGCGTTATTGTTGACCACCAAAGCCCGTTCAGCGCCTGTGAATTCGCATAGCAGGTTTTCACAATGCCGGTGGCGATCTCCCCGCTTGCCTGAGCTGAGGTCAAACTCCAGATTACTGGGGCAGCGCGCAATCTCTGCCATCGATTCGATAGCGGTTTCGGGTAATACGGCTCGGCCGAGATTGGTATGCAACACGGTGCCCGTCAGATTGATAACGCGGCGCAGCGAGGGGCATACCGACTGGGCAACATATTCACGAAGACTATTTACCAGATCGATATATTCAATCGATTTGCCGGCTAGCAGTTGTTGTCGGGCCACAGCCAGAACATTACGAGCACAGCGAGTAACCAGCGGCACGCCGTACTCGTTAGACAGCGCTGCCGCAGCGGGATCATCTAAAAACCGATCAACTGCGGGCAGACTGGAGGGGGTATCGATAATGGACATTTCGAATCACACGGACCGAACAAACGAAAATTGTAACGGTCGACCCGAAAACACTCAATATGGGCACCGTAACGAATTGTCCACAGACGCCGAATCTATGTTTCTGCGCGGTTCTGATCGTATCCCGATCACATGTTAAGGAAACAAATAACATTCACGTGGCATGACCTCGGTCTTTAAACTGGTTCGAATACATCGATATGTGCTTAAATTCCAGTACAAATTATCATCAGGAGAAAATAACCATGGTTATGATCCCGGAGATGCCGGCAGTCGGGCGCGGGTTTATCTCGAATCTGACAATACCCCCGATAGAGAAAACGTACTGGACACCGCCAGTGCCCGCTAACGAACGTAGAATTTCCGTTGTGTCGAGTGCCGCCGTATCCAAACGTGGCGACAGAGCATTTTCCTGGCTGGCGCGCGACTGCAGGTCGATCAATAAGCACGAACGTGACCTCGTGATGACCCATGTTGCGGTTGAATACGATCGCACGGCATGGCAGCAGGACCTCAACACCATCATTCCGTTCGACCGACTGGAAGAGATGGCAGCAGAGGGTGAAATTGGCTCGGTGGCTGATGAGCACTTCACTTTTATGGGAGCTGCCGACCCCATAGATATGGAAAAATCCGCTCGCGAAACTGCCGAGCGGATGCGACAGGATAACGTCAATACAGTATTCCTGATTCCGGTTTGACCATTTTGTACGCGCGCCGTGAGCGGGCTTGCAAGGTTTTTTGAAGAGGAGGGTTTTTCGACGGTTCTGGTTGGTTTCGTGCGTGAACACATTCAGGCCTACAAACCACCCCGAGCTCTTTGGCTTAACTTCCCTATGGGGCGCCCGATGGGAAAGCCGAATGATCCGAACTATCAGAAAAAGGTTATACGTGCTGCTTTTGAATTACTTGATCGACGCAAAGGACCTGTAATTGAAGACTTTCCGGATGTGATTCCGGTAAAAGATGGGCGCATGGGATATGCAATTCCACCGGATTATGTGTTTACCGCTGCCGATATTGGCGATGTAGATTCACTATTGGCTGATGTCCAGTCAGAAGTTGAGGAACTACGCCCGGCCTACAACGCAGCAGTGTCTGCGAGAGGTCGAACTACCGTAGGCGCGAGTGAACTTGAAATAAAAAAACTGGCACCACACATCGCGGAATTCGTAAAAGGCGGTCGACCCAAAAGTCCGCGAAAAGGTATGTCTCCGATTCCTGGACTCAAACTTGTCATTGAAGATCTTCAGGCCTATTACTCAGAAACCCGAACCCATCGCGACCGCATTGATGACATTGAATTACTGGGCGACTGGTTTTGGATGCAGACCAAGGCGGGCAAACTAATCATGTGGCTTGAAGCCGCTTCACTGGAAAGTGATGACAAAGTACTGCTTCAAATAGTGGAAATGTCTCTGGTGACACCCAGATTCTGGTCCAATGGACCATTGCCCGGTTCATCTGCGGCCGGATGGTAGTGATGTGTTTGTTGTACTTCTGTTGTTACGCTGACCATACTCATCAAACAGACCGCTGCGAACACCGACAGTCTTTGCAGAAAGACATCATCCAAAGGTCCATCTCATTAATGAAGTGTGAAAATTGTCTGCGTTGTTCATAGTCGTTATTCTTTTTATTCGCGATTGACTTGCTTTACGATACACACATGTCTAATTCCGATACCCATCCACTTAAAAGATTCTCAGTAACGGATTCGCTGCGTGAACAACTGGCTGCGTTCGACGCGGACGGCGCACTGGTGATTGAACA
>JBCCGE010000161.1:0-4390 GCA_039029455.1 Pseudomonadota bacterium
ACGACGACGGGCACGTTTGGGGTAGCGTTTTTGCTTTTCCAGTATCCGGATGACGTTGGAGAAATAAGCTTGACGGATATCAGCCGCCCGGCTGGATTCGGTGTCGTCCTGAATCAATGTTGGTGCCGGTGTGGGCATGACCGCGGGTTCGGGTGCGCGGGCTATTGCTGTTGTGACCTGTGGTTCTAAGAACGGAGTGGGATTGTCAACAAAAGCCTCTTCAACAATATTCGGTTCGGCTACGGTTTCAACCTCCTGCTGTGGCTGCACTATCTCTTCAATAACTTCAGGTTCGGTTCTAACCTCAGCTTCCTGCTGTTCCACTAACGTTTCCTCGATAACTTCAGGCTCGCTGACCGCTTCCATGATCTCCGGTTCTTCAATCAGATCTTCTACGACTGGAATTTCAACTGCCTGCTCGATCACCCGAGGCAGCTCATCAACGACGACAACCTGCTCTGCTTCGACCTCGAGCACCTGTGCAGGCTCAGGTTCGACCTCAAAATCCTGATTGGTGACATCTACAGTATCGAGTTCGGCTACATCGGGTTCCACCGAGTTGACTTCTTCGGTATCGAAGACATCGACTACTTCTTCAGGTGGAAGATCGATCGCCTCGAGCGCGCTGACGGCAGGGGAGTAGATTTGAACCGAAATGCCACCCAGGCCCTGGTCTGTTTCCTTTGGCGGGAAATGGTACCAATACCAGGCGACGCCTCCATGGAATAGCAACGACAACAGGATGGCTAATCCCCATTGATATCCTCGGGTAGAAGCGGCGATCATAGGCTGGTTAGTTTTCAGTAGCCAGAAGGTTCAATCGTGCAATACCGCTATTATTGAGTTTGACCAAGAGCTTCTTAAACTTTTCCATCGAAACGTTTTCATCAGCACGCAATTCCACCCGAGTAATGTCGCTGCTGCTTACCAGTCGGGTGACGACTCCCACGACACTGTTTTCGTCAACTATTTCGTTGTTGACGGCGATTCTGCCGTCTTCGCTAATTGCAATGATCAGTGTGTATTCAGTTCGTGAACCACTGGACTGGGAGATCGGAGGGTCGACCTGAAATACCATTCCTTCTTCTATGCGTCCAGCGATCATAAAGAAAATCAAAATAAGGAAGATGACATTGATAAACGAAATCAGATTGTCGTCCAGAGATTTCCGAATTCCTCTTTTCCCGTGACCCGTGATTAATAGTCCGGGGGTGGAAGTACTCAGCCGGTTCGTTTTTAGAATCACTGCGTCGACAACCCAAAATTTGGTATTTCCGAATCCGCCAGCAGATCCAGAACATCAACAAGCACCTGTAGTTCAAGGTCTTCGCTGACCTCAACAAGCACATTGTCTACGCCCTTCGCTTTCACTGTCTGCAGGGCATCCGGTAATTCTGCGCGCGAATATCTGCTGCCCGCGAGCGCAAACTCGTCCGTTCCGATTGCTCTGAGCAATACAGATTTCGTCTCCGATGTGACCTGACCGCCCGGCGATGCAGTCGCGAACTCAAGACTGCGCCAGGTCACGAAGCTCGAACTCAGCATAAAAAACAAAAGCAGTATGAACACCACATCAATCAGCGGCGTTAATGTAATTAACTTTTTTGGCTGAGATCTGGGCGGGGTGAGGTCCACTGCTCGTTGCTCCGGTTTCCTGCTAGGGCGAGCGTGTGAAGACTCGGGTTACGACGTCATTTATGTAGTGTCCCTGTCGTTCTATTTTCCGCTCCAGCCATGTAGAGGCGGCGACCACGGGAATAGCCACCATCAATCCAAGAGCAGTTGTCAGCAGAGCCTGCCAGATTCCACCGGACAGCACGGCGGGGTCAACCTGTTTGCCGGAAATCTGCAGTTGTTGAAATGCCTGAATCATGCCCAGCACGGTACCTAGCAGACCCAGTAGCGGACTTAGCGTACCTATGATTTCCAGTGTCCTGATGTGGCTTCTCAGATCTTCCATGTGAGCCGTGGCCACGCGGGTAAGTTCTTCTTTCAGCAATTCTGGTCTGGTTCCCGAACTGGCTACGCCGCGCATGGCAAGCTCTGTAATTTGAGCAACCGCTGACTTATCTCGGGATAAAAGCGAAACAGCCGCGTCGTAATCCTTTTTCCGCCATTTAGTAAGTGCGGCTTCCACCTGTTTTCTGCTTCCCTTGCCTACGCCCTTCAGGTGCCAGAACTTGAACAGAATGATGGATAGCGCAAACACCGATATTAGTATCAGCAAAACCGCCACCGGACCGCCACTCTGGATCACCCACTCGACCAGCCCCATGACATTTTGACTATTCGTATGGTCGAGTGTTTGTTCGCTGATAGCGGCGACGCCATCGCCTTGCGGATTGCCAGATGTCGTATCCAGCTCCTGCGCGTTGGTCCCGCCAGTTGACTGTTTAGAGAGATGGCTCCAATCAGATCTAACGAATGTCATGGAAGAAAAATTGTGACCGTCTAAGATTAAAAGAAAAGTTCGATGCCAGTTTTGGAGCTGGGACTGATTGCAGACAGGCAATTGGCTTCTTCGCCATTTGTGCTTGAACACTCCAGTGCTTCGTTAATCAGTATTTTGCCAACCTGACTGCATTGAGCATTCGGTATTTCGAAAAGTTTGACACTGGTCTTGTTTTCGGGAAGAGGCGCAAGGTTAGCGACAATTCGTCGGATAATGATGTCGTCTAAATCGAACAGTACAAGGTCCAGCTTTAGAACCTGAAAATCGGTCGGCTGATTATTAGCGACAACCAGATAAAATAAACAGCCGCTCTCTCTCTGCTCCACTTTGTTTACTTCAAGCGCTATTTTATCCGCCTGAGCGGCAGTCAATTGGAATGGTGCTGCAAGAACGAGGGACAAAACAAGTATCCCAAGTGTTCCCAAAATCTTTTTCATCTTTTAGTCTTTTTGCGGGATAGAAATAGTTTGTTACTGACCATGTTTTAGCTGTCGATCCCCATATGACTGCTGTCTTAATGGATCGCGATCCTGATTAGATTGCAAAGGGTGCTTTTACCTTAACAATTGCACGATTCGATTTCGCGCCCAAGTTAATGAACCCCGTCGGTTGGAAACGTCTTGTCTGATTTTATCGTAGCGACACCGTAACTCACGGCTGAAAGCGCAACGACTGTAGTTGATCGACTGTGAAATAGTATAAATGATAATCATTGCCATTTGTAAACATGAAAAAAGCTCGTTGAAATTCCACAAGACCACTTTTATGGTGTTCAACACGGCAGATAAAAACTAAGATAATATTTCACAACAGGGCATAAAAACTCTGCATTGCTCATCCAAGGTGTCAAAAGCTGGTCTCTGACGGTGACCAAAGACTTTTGTCCACAGCTGTTGCTGGCTTATGAAACACGACACGGACGAGTTCAGAATTTCCCAAAATAGGGTAACTCGCCACTCATCCATGCGTGCAGACGATGCCTTATCCGCGCGACAGTTGCAGCAAGCCCTCTATGCCCATCGATCCGTAAATGCCGGCAGTGACCTGATGTAGATGATCGTTGTATCCGGCAACCGCATCACCCATTCCAATGCGGTCGACAGGCGTTCGAAACGGACGTTTTCCAGCTTCACCGTTGATGACATTCACTATTGCATCGGCAACCAGTTGTGGATTTTGTTCCGGGGTGTTGGCCAACAGCTCCTGAAATCCTTTGAACGAAGCTTCCGGTTGATCCGCAAATGCGCCGTAAGCGTCACGTCGGGACTGGTCGCCCGGGTGCACCAGTCGTTCCATAAAGTTGGTTGGAAAACCGCCCGGTTCGACAATAGAAACATCTATGCCAAACTGAGAAAGCTCGGTGCGATAGTTCTCTGAAAGGGCTTCCAGTGCCCATTTCGATGCGTTGTATGGACCGTAAAAAGGCATGGTAACTCGTCCGAGAAGACTCGAAATCATCACAATTAATCCGTCACCACGCTGGTGAAAATGGGGCAGCATCGCTCGCGTCATACGCTGCACTCCAAAGACGTTGATATCAAAAATGTGCTGCATGTCCTCGGGAGTGAACATTTCCTGAATCCCGTGAACACCGACGCCAGCGTTATTTACCAGCACGTCGATACCGCCATTAATCTCGAGAGCCTCCTGACATCCCTGTTCGACACTGTCGTTGCTGGTGACATCAATTTCGACGACATGACCGCCGAGTGCCCGAAGAGATTCAGCCGACGAGTGATTTCGACCATCGATATCGCGCATGCTGCCAATTACTGTGTGACAGTCGTCCAGCAGAGATTGCACTGCGAGCAGACCGAATCCACTGTTCGAACCGGTGATAAGAATTGTTTTAGCCATAGTCTTTCTCCTGAATGTGGTTTGAAATAAAGATGACTGTATTATTAAGATTCTTTTAAAATGAACAATATGTAAAATATG
>JBCCGE010000162.1:0-4351 GCA_039029455.1 Pseudomonadota bacterium
CGATTGTGCTGGCCCCATCGCCGATAACAAATGGCGGATAGCGTCGAATCACCGAAATCAGATTGTTCTCGGTGCACAAAACTCGGTAATTTGCGCCTTTTAGATACTGTTCAATGATGGTGGTCGGCCACCATATTTTCGCCAATAAAATACATTTCCAGAGCTCGAAGTAGTTGTTGATCGGGAAATAACTGCCGCGGCTGTACCCGCTGACATTCGGCTTCACAACTACCGGGAAACCATGTTTTTTAGCAAAGTGGTGCGCCTTGAAAGGTGAAAAGAACACCATGCCGCGAGCGTGCGGCACATCATTGGCTGCGAACACCGCCCTGCCCTGTTGCTTGGATCTGCATCCGCGTCGGACTTCAAGTGAGTTGTAGTTACTGCAACCGTGCATGTATCTGTCACTGATCCATGCATACAACAGTTTTTTCAGCTTTTTCATATGGACGCGCGAAAACGATTGATTAGAGGGCTCTTGCGGTTATAGGTCATGATTTTTGTAAAAACCGGTCGTGTTTTTTGCGATGTGTCCCGATTTCGAGTTGCCACTGCAAGACTTCGCATGTACCGCAGCACCCGGCGCACTATCTCCGCGCTGCCATACCGCGGGTCCAGCAAATCAATCGGCAATGGAACAAATAAGTTAATCTCAATAATATGGAATCTGCCCTCACACAAATCCTGAAGAGAGTCTGCTCTGGCACTCATTCTGGCAATTCGAAAAAAGCCGAGCTCTGACAGATGTGACCAGAGATTTTGTTTCTGTAAGTCACTTAATTCTTCCGTGAGTTCCCGGTATGTCGTCGCAGAATTGTAGATGCTGTTAATCGGATAGGAACCCGTTTCATTGCAGGCTTCCGTTACGGTCAGTGCGTCCGGACTCGATTGTTTTGACGCGATTGCAAAAATCTCAAATTCCCTCTTCTCAACTGCGGCCTGTTGAATCATATAGCGTATCTCGGAGCCTTTGTTCTGCTCTCGGATATCGACCAGTTCTGGCATTGAGTCCGCGCGCACAATTCCAGCCGCATTCTGACCCCATTCAGGCTTAACAAATACCGGGAAAGACTCGGGTTCAAATTCACCGTCGTCAAAACGTTGCGACAATCGCCACTTCTTCGGAATCAGTTCATCAATCTTCATCTTTGAAAAGATGCCCTGCGTGTTATCAAAGTATCCAACGTTCAGCTGAAAATACTTGCATGGTTTTGTCCGATAGAAAACGCAGTAAAGGATGTAGGCGCTAACCGACAGCACTCTGATCAAGAGTCTGTTGAAGACATCTTTAGACAACGTTTTTGTTTCCCGTCAAGGAGTAAAGATTCGACTCATACCTGTCGGAAACTGCAGACACAGACCCTAGGGTCGATGCAGGCGAGAGTTCAGAAAGTAGAGCACAAGGCCAAGTACCAATATGGACACGGCAGCGTAAAAAAGTGAGCCGCCATCACTTTTACCCTGATGCAATACCTCGATTCCAAGCGGTGTAAAAAGGTGAAAAAACACGGCTCCAGCCATCACTGTTGCCGCCATCAAACCGCCAAAGGCGTGAACGCGCGATCGCTCTGCTGTGCTGCCGCCACCCAGCTTACCAATAATCCAGATAACAGCGGGGGACAGCAGAATCAATGACGTTAACAATTCGAATCCTCCGACAACATACGCTCCGAGGGAAGAGAATAAACCGCCAACACCCGCACCGAGAAAACCACCGAGCCAGGCACCGATGGTGCCGAAGATGTGCTGGGTGTCCGGGTGATTGGTAAACTTGTAGGGCAACGAGCCCAGGAAGATGTAACAGGTCCAGAGCACAATGACCCAGCTGACGACGGCAACGATGGTTCTGTTGTTCATATTCTTTACTAATCCTCGTGGAGTTTTTGGTTTTTGATCTGTGTTGAAAGCGACATAGAGACTCCGCGGTGTCACGATAGTTTCAGTCAATCAGAAATCCCTGCCTGATTTTTTGTCGCCCACGAATTTTAAGACTTCAATAGCCTGTTCACGCTATCCAACTTGTCCTGCATGGTTTGGTGACGATCGGAACGGGTGCCAAGCCGGATCGTCGTGCTGATCCTTGGGGCGCCCATTTCATGGACGATTTCATGACATTGCCGGATCGCATTCATGACTTCATCCCACGAACCTTCAACATTCGTGCCATATGCATGCATCTGATAATTGAGTCCTGCATCGTCGAATATTTGTTGGCACGCAGCAACGTGTCTCGACACCGAGACACCAACCCCAATTGGAATCACACATACGTCGACCATAACTTGCATAATTTAATCTCCGTGTATTGAATTTGGCAGTCGATTAATTAAAAAAACTGACATTTATTGTCAATCATGTATATCACTTCGCCGTTTATAAGTGATTGAATTCACGAAATAACCGGTAATAATCACACTTCTTCAGAATTATCCGCGTAAAGTCAGAATTCAACTGACAAATTCTGTTATGCTCATTTCAACGCTGGAAATACGTATGTCAGAACGCGATATCTGCAGAATCAGAATTTTCTCAGAAACCGCCCGGGGAAAACAGCGGCATGGGGGCCAGATAAGTCCACTTGCAATCGTCTTGACCGGCATCGTTAAACCGGAAACATCAAAAAGTGAGGTGATGTATGGACAGTAGGGGAAGGGTAAGAAACGCGATTGTTGTCGAATCTGAGGTGCTGGCGCACGAACCTGTGGCACTGGTCACACTGATTGACAACGCAGGTGGCTATGCGAGTGCGACCTTTGATTCGATTACAATGGAGTTCAACAATCGTTCGTCGTGCAAAATGCGCTGTGCGAATGGTTTTCGCAAAGACATCAATAGTTCAGAATTTGATGTGAAACCGTCGGATCTGCATGTATCGGAGACTGCGTTTGCCGAGTTTGATCCAAACATGAATCCCGGTCATTTCATAACGTTCGCTTACTACCCGGAGAGTACGTTTGAATCCGAGATCGGTTTTTACAGTGAGAAACCCAACCGACAGCAGAAGCAGCGGTGTCTGGTGGCACTCGCTTGCGGTCGCTCACTTTGGCCGGATCAAACTGATTTTCAGATTCAGGGCGTTCTCGCCTGCTTTCCAGAGCAGGATTTTGATCCGGAGCAACCCGATGGGATGGTTGCAACCATACTGAACGGCTATTTCAGCACATTGTTCGGCGCACAGAAGGCATCTCGCTCACTGGCACAAAATCACTACTCATTTAGTTCCGGCTGGATTAATCACAATTCGGATTCTGAGTTCTTTCTGTCGGCGCTGTACAAAGGCGACAAACGTCGATGCATACGGGTAAACATGACAGGAGGACCGGCGCTGTCGAGACACTCAGATCAGCAGCCTAAACTTCAGACTTTGCTGGTGGGTAAGTCTGCTGTAGCCTGAGCGACGCAGCGCGCGCACCAGCGCGCCATACAACTCTCGCCACACGGAGGTTTTTACGCAATCTGACGGGATATTTGCGACAATCCCAAAGTCATGCTCAATCCTGTGGAAGTTAGTCTTATTTTGGCTGTCGTGATGGCCGTACTTTTTATCGCCGACAGCTTGCGATATAAGGAATCGGCCAATCGGGTGGCCAAACAGTTGTGCATCGAACGCGATGTCCAGTTTCTTGACGGCACTGTGGCATTCAAATCACTTGCTCTTTGCTGGAAAAAGCGTCGTGGTCCTGTGATCACGCGAAACTTTCGCTTCGAATTTTCGACTAATCATGAAGACAGACAGAGAGCAATTCTGAGTTTGTCGACCGATGGCACACAGATGATATCGATTAAACAAGAGTCGGAATCTCCCCTGTATAACCACCAGTAACTACATTACCTTTTAAAACTGTAATCATGCATGCTCAAAAATCTATCCTGGCGTCCGTTGTTGCATTCTTTCTGATTTTCCCGGCACACTTGATCGCCGACGAACCGGTCGCAAAAAGCCGACTTACGGGTGTTGTCATCGGGGGTCACGATACGGTCGCCTATCATTCAGATGAATCTGTCGCCAACCACATCGCGTTGAGCAGGGCATCGCCCACGGGGGACACCAACGCCCCCCAGGCGGCGTTGCTCAGCCAGTAGGGCGAGTAGAGGACGTTGGCGACCACCTGACCCTCGGCGCCGTAGTCGTCGAGCATGGCCTGGGCCGAGAGGGTGGCGTGGCCACCATTAGATTGCCCGATGAGCGCGTTGAGATCGGTCAGGGTGCCGTCCTCGAACAACCGGCGCGCCGCCCGGGTGGCGTCGAGGATCGCGTGCCCCTCGTCGGTGCTGAGCATCCAGGTCCCGGGCCCTTCGGTGCCCAGGCCGGGGAAGTCGGGCATGATGACGATCCAGCCGTCGCCCGCGA
>JBCCGE010000163.1:0-4341 GCA_039029455.1 Pseudomonadota bacterium
ACGCGAAAGTCAGAACGTCCGTGAACAAATCCCACTCTCGAGGGTGATCACTCACATAATGGCGAATACCTGCCAACAAAGTGCAATTGAATCACTCAACCTGCCCGTTACATTTCGGGTTGTACGTCGTGGTGTAGACCTTCTTAGAGCCAAATGCCTGGCACACTGACTAGAAGAATCTAGACATGAACTACTCGCCATTGTCGCTCAAGATCCTCTTAGGGGAGCCATACGTGAATACCCAGTGTTTCACGAATGCGTGAGCAACGATGGTGGCAGTGATGCGCTTGAGCGGGACAGTCCGCACTAGTTTGGTGAACCTATCGGTTATGACCAACAAGTAGCGGTTTCCGCGCGTGGTGCGAATCAGCTCGCCCATTATGTAGATGGAGACGAACTTCAACGGTTCAGTAGCTGGAAACAGCTTCATTTGTGTCGCGTAGCGACTCTCGTTCGGTCTGACCGGCCACACGGTCGCACTCATCGTTTAGTCCTCCTGCCGAAAATCGTCGGTCAGTTTTTCTATCTGCGCGGCACTCAATCCGTATTCGGATTCGGCGTGATCCGGGGTGATGTAGCCCCTTCGCAAATCCCGGGAAATCTGCTGCAGATCGCGCTGATCAGGGTGACCATAGCCGGCACCTCCGGGAAATGAAAGTCGAACACTCTGACCGTGGGGCACGAACTGCCTGCCTTTTCCTTTCATCGCCGTGCCATCAGAACGTGACACCTCGGTCGGGGCGCCATCTCTGCCGCCCTGCCGGCCGCGCGCAGGGTGGTGAACCCGATCAAACATCGCCGAGAAATCAAATTCATGGCCTTCGGTCGCACCGACTTCCATGAACTGTCCCAGGCCGCCGCGGTATTGGCCCGCACCACCGCTGTCGGGGCGCAGCTCTTTACGCCAGATCACAATCGGACCGGTATGTTCGGTTGCTTCTACCGGCATGGTCATTACGCCAGAGGGGAATGCAGTCGCATTCAGCCCATCTGAAACGGGACGCGCGCCGGATCCACCAGAGTTGAATGTCAACACCTCGGCGCGACGCGTATTCTCGGGCGCTTTTTGGTCCGACCGAGGACGAAGGGAGGCCTGAAAATTACACAACGTTCCGGCTCCTTCTGCAGGTACTGTTTCGGGTAACAGCTTGTCCAGTGCATTGTAAACAGTGTCCGGAATCATATGTCCAATGACGTGACGCAATGCCACCGGTGCAGGCGGCAGCGCATTGACTATGGAGTTTTCAGGAGCCGTGATTTTGAAGGGTTCAAGAGAAGCTGCATTGTTGGGTATCTCAGGCGCAATTGCGCACTTGAGGGCATAGCAGGCGTACGCTTTCGTATAGACAAGGGGTACGTTTATACCTTTCCTGTCGACGCCGGATGTGCCGGTGAAATCGCATCTCACCTGCTCGTCTTCTACCGAAACCCTGACCGCAAGAGTAATGGGGTTGCTGTAACCGTCGATAGTCATTTCGCCATCAGCTTCACCATTTTCCAGAGCCGTAATTTTATCAATCGTAGCGCGCAGTGAATGCGACAAAATAAATTCGGATACGGTTTCGAGATCCTTCAGGGAAAACTCATCCATCATATCGGTAAGGCGTCTGTGACCGACTTCATTGCAGGTTGCCAGTGCAAAAAAATCGCCAACAACCTGATCAGGTTCGCGCACATTGGTTCGAATCAGGCTGACGAGTGTATTGTCGTACTTGCCCCGTTCCGCGAATTTCATGATCGGAATGTGCAGCCCTTCCTCATAAATCGAATTGGCATCTGCGCCAAACCCGCGCCCGCCGATATCGACAATATGCGCAGTACAGGCCAGAAAACCAACGAGAGAACCGTTATAGAACGAAGGTGTGACGACTGTAATATCGTGCAGATGGCCCGTACCTTCCCAGGGATTGTTGGTCACGTAGACATCGCCCGCGAACATATTGTCGTAACCGATTCTGCGTATGAAGTGCGCCACCGCGTCAGCCATAGCATTGACGTGACCCGGAGTTCCGGTCACTGCCTGCGCGAGCATTTGACCGGAACGGTTGTACACTCCGGCGGACAGGTCTCCGGCTTCGCGAACTGATGTCGAAAAGGCTGTGCGAATAAGCGCCTGTGCCTGCTCCTCAACAACGGAAATCAGGCGATTCCACATCACCTGATTAGCGACCGATAGTCTGTCTATGCTCATGAGCGCACCTCCGAACGTTTGTACATATCCAGGCAGCCATCCACTTGTCGAACGACTTCCCGACTTGCAGGGACAATAACGGTGGTCTCATCTTCCGTTATTGCTGCGGGCCCCGAAACACCCTGTCCCGCCACCATACTTTGCCGCGCGACAATTTCGGCCGAGAGGTTCGCAGCTGCGGCGGGATCAAAAATCATTCTTTCACCCACTGTTTGTGCGTCATGCTGTCGCGACAGCAAATCTGCTCTCTCCACCTGTTCGGTCTCTGTGGCGGCATTTACCGACCAGACCGTGATTTCGACGTCCATTCCGTCAACAGTGCGGGCAAAAAGATTGCGGTAGGTGTCTTCAAAACGTTGCCTGAATCGATGTGCATCCGGCTGGCTTGCTTCCGACTCATCAAAAACCACAGGTATTTCCTCGCCCTGTCCAACGTATCGCATATACACTTTGTACTCGGCATAAATTGCGCCTTCTGCGTCGCAGGACTGAACAAATTCGGTGGCCTCGGAGCGCAACTCTTCAAACAGAGACTTCACAGTTTCCGAATCGAAATCGGACAATCGCATGTAAACGCTTCGATTCGCTTCGAAACTGAAAGGCGCCTTCAAAAATCCAATCGCCGAGCCGACGCCAGCACCCGGTGGCACCAACAGACGATCGATTCCCAACTTCTCACAAAGACGACCAGCATGCAGCGGCGCTGCACCACCGAACGCAATCATGGTGTATTCGGAGAGATCTTCTCCGTTTTCAACAGCGTGGACGCGCGCCGCATTCGCCATATTTTCATCGACCACTTCAGCCAAACCGAATGCCGCAGTTTCAACGTCCATACCCAACGTGATACCAATTGCGTCGCCGATCGCTTCTGCTGATCGGTTCGGATCCAGGACAATTGACCCACCCGCAAAATTATCGGGATCAAGCTTGCCCAGAATCAGATCAGCATCAGTGACCGCAGGTTTTTCACCGCCGCGGTTATAACACGCCGGCCCGGGTTCAGAACCCGCTGACTCCGGTCCCACCCGAATTTGCTGCAGGGCATCCACATGCGCCAGCGAACCACCACCAGCACCAATCTCAACCATATCAATGACCGGGATGGAAATTGGCATACCCGACCCCTTTTTAAATCGGTAGGTCCGCGCAACTTCAAACACCCGACTGGTCTTAGGAGTATGTTGCTTGATCAGACAAATTTTCGCCGTGGTGCCACCCATGTCAAAAGAGAGTACTTTGCCAAGTTGATAGCGCTCGGCAATATGGGCAGCAAACACGGCTCCACCGGCGGGGCCGGACTCAACCAGTCGGACCGGAAACTCCGCCGCGCTGTCGAGGGAAATGATTCCCCCACCGGAGTGCATCAAAAATACCGGGCAATTTACGCTCTCTTCAGCCAGTCGATCTTCGAGGCGATCCAGATAGGATTTCATCAATGGCTTGATATACGCATTGGCCACCGTGGTGTTGAAACGCTCATATTCGCGCATCTGTGGTGACACCTCACTGGAAATGGACACAACCATCTGCGGTGCTTTGGCCAGCAGAGAATCCCGGATTTGTTCCTCATGGTGTTTGAAAAGATAGGAATGAATTAAGCCAATCGCCACACTTTCGTATTTCCGAGAAATGATCTGATTCGTGATCCGGTCAACGTCATCTTCATTGAGTGGTATCAGAATTTCACCCTGTGCACTAATACGCTCTCTGACAGTGTATCGATGCTGCCTTTCGAGCAGAGCATCCGGAAGTTCCAGATTCAAATCGTATTGTTCAAACCGGGACTCTGTTCTCATTTCAATAACATCGCGAAATCCCTGAGTTGTAATCAGGGCCGTCTTTGCGCCCGACCGCTCTATAAGGGCGTTAGTCGCAAGTGTTGTTCCGTGTATGACCTGCTGTATTCTTGATGGATTCGTTCCGGACTGTTGGCAAACTTTCCGCATGCCGTCGAGGATTGCGTTTTCTGGCGCTGAGTAGGTCGTCAGCACCTTGGTTGAATGGAGGATTCCGTCTACTTCGAGCACCACGTCGGTAAACGTTCCTCCGATATCGGCACCCAATCGGACTCGAGATGAATTAGCCATGACTTCGCGTTCTTCTACTATCGAATGCAAAGTGTGAACGCGGGCATAAATAAATACAAA
>JBCCGE010000164.1:0-4339 GCA_039029455.1 Pseudomonadota bacterium
ACCGGTCTGGATCACTTCATTTACTTTAGACAGGTTCTTGATCGGACGCATCAACATCGTCATCGACAACAAATAGGACGAAAATACCCCTGGAGATATCTGCTGCTTTAACGCCAGCCAGATCACACCGGAAACGCCTGCGCCCGCCAGAAACACAGTCAGCGGCACACTGGCCGAAAGGATGCCGGCGCGCTTCATGGATTGCTGTCGGTTGCGATTGTTGGCGCGAAGAAACAACGCCTTTTCATGGTCGTAGGCGCCAAATATTTTTACCACGCGGTATCCCTGCAGTGCCTCTTTGGCAATGTGGGTAATGTCGCCCACGCTTTCCTGAATGCGGGAGCCGATAAGACGAAAACGTTGCGACGATAATTTGAAGATCAAGAAGGCCAGAGGCAGAATAATCAGGAATATAAGAGAGAGCTGCCAGCTCAGATAGAACATCCAGATCAGAAGAAATGTTGCTTTCAACACGTCCCGAAACATAATTCGAAATGCAGTGCTGCTGGCACGAGCAACCTGCTCGACATCATAGGTGAGTCGCGACACCAGCGAGCCGCTGGAATGACTGTCGAAATACGTTGCCGGTGCCTGTATCAGTTGATCAAACATTTTTTGACGCAGATCCTGGATCACACGTCTCGCCACCCAGTTCATGCAGTAGCTGTCCACAAATTCTCCAAATGCCCGCATGAACGCAACAAGAATAAGCATCAGCGGCACCCACTTTATAAAACTGCTATCCTGTTCCACAAACCCTTTGTCCATGATCGGTTTCAGCATAGCTGCGAAACTTGTATCGCCAATAGCGACAACGAGCATACCCAGCAAAGCGACAATAAAAATTGTCTTATAGGGCCAGACATGAGTAAGCAGTCGCTTGTACAGCGCCATACCGCTTACGGCGGCGCCGTTTGTTGTGGGACCGTCTTTTGTGGGACCGTCTGTTGTAGGAGTGGGGTCAGACAAGAAAAATCTGTGCGTAGGGAGGTACAGTTGAAATTTTACTCTATCCGACACCCAAAAGACTCTGCTCAACATCCGGCAAATAAAACCAAAGGTCCATTCGGATTTCCGCTACATCGTTAAATGAAATTAAAGCACCGACATTTTTTTCAGATAATCGGCATGGGTACTTTACTAGCGCTGGCGGGTCCCTTGATCGGAAAAGCATGGCCACAAGCCAACTCGACTGAAGGACACAGTCCTACCGAAGCATCCGAATGCGTGGTGCTGCTGCACGGCATGGGAAGAACTTCCCGATCAATGGCAAGAATTGAAACCGCACTCAGGCGTACAGGATATTGGGTCTACAATGAGAGCTATCCATCCACGGACCATGCGGTCGAGACCCTGGCTCCAATGGCCATTCTCCCCGGACTCGACTTTTGCCGCAGTCGCAGAAGCTATACCGTTCATTTCGTTACCCATTCGCTGGGCGGTATTCTGGTGCGATACTATTTTCAGGATCAGAGAGCAAGAGAGTTGACGGAGATCGAACTGGGTCGAGTTGTGATGCTGGCGCCGCCCAACAAGGGCAGCGAAGTTGCAGATTTACTCAAAGACAACGTGCTCTATAAATTACTTACCGGACCCGCAGGTCAGCAGCTGGGGACTGATGCGAGCGGCCTGCCGGTTCGCTTAAAACCAATTGGCGCAGACATCGGTGTAATAGCAGGCAACAAAAGTTCGGATCCCTGGTTCTCTCCGTTTTTATCCGGATCGGACGATGGCAAGGTGTCTGTCGATAGCACGCAACTTGGCGAGATGAGGGATTTTCTGATTGTCGACAAAGGTCACACTCTGATTATGTATGACGCATACACAATTCGGCAGACGATACACTTTCTGAGATTTGGAAGATTCGAGCCGCACTGAAAATCGATCGCACGCAGGATTACTACAGCGATCAAAATCTGGTGGGCTGACGCGTTATGCCCGTCCGTTAATGATGTAAAAGACCCCAACGGCCGACAGATATTTGAATATGGCAGTCATCAAAGTCACTGACTGGGGATCAATCGTGACACCAACCAGAGTCGGTCCGAATATGATGCCAATAACCGCAGCGATTGCGAACCACTTTCGTTTGGCATCGAAACGAAACACTTCTTTGCACTGTCGGCATTGGGTTTCGTCACTGCCCATCGACACCCCGAGGACCTGCGTGAATCTTAACCGGGTATTACAGCTCTGACATTTCTTGTCGCCAACAATCAATCTGTCAGGTCTCCTGACGCATGGCAACACGCGTTGTTTTTGAAGCACAAAGTCTAATCCGAGACAGTCACGTTCTTGTGAGCCCGCCTCTCGTCTCTTGGCGGAATGCCAAAGAATTCACGGTAGCATTTACTGAAATGCGGTGTCGAGACAAACCCGCTCGCAAACGCGATATCAACAATTGGCATACTTGTTTGCAGCAGCAACTGTCGGGCATGCATTAAACGCAGACGCATATAGTATCGGGTCGGAACGCAATGCAGATACTTTTGAAAAAGCCGTTCAAGCTGACGGCGTGACAAGCCCACGTGAGATGCGATTTCGTCCAGACTGATCAATTCCTCAATATTGGCTTCCATGTAGGCCACAGCTTCCGCCAGTTTAGGCTGGCTGGCACCTAGCTGGAGTCTCAATGGAAGCCGCTGCCGATCATTGCGCCCGCGAATTCGCTCTACCAGAAACTCCTCGGCAACACTGGTGGCCAGATCCCAACCGTGTTTTTCGGCTATCAGATACACCATCATATCCATCGCTGCGCTGCCACCGGCACAGGTAAACCGATCGCGATCTATTTCAAACAGATCGGGGCTGATCACCAACTCGGGGAATCGTTCACGCAGACCGATCATATTTTCCCAGTGAATCGTGCAGCGGTAGTCCTTAAGCAGGCCGGCCTCGGCCAATATATAGGACCCGGTGCAGATAGCGCCCAGCGGAATCTTTCGCGCGGCCTGCTCTTTCAGCCAGGCGACGATGGATTTGCTGGCCTTTGACTCTATATTGATGCCACCACAGACGAACACAGCATCGAAGCGACCGCTACCTTTGTAGTCCGCGGTGGTTAGCACCAGATTGTTGCTGGCTTCAACCGGTTCTCCACTCTCACCCAGAATCACCCATTCGTAGAGTTGCTTGCCGGCGAGACGATTTGCCATCCGGATCTGGTCTACCGCCGCGGTGAACGCCATCATGGAATATTCCGGAACCAGCAGGAATCCATAACGGGTCAGTTTGGTTGGGGATAAAGTAGTCATACGAGATTCACCTGAATGACACATTTTCCCGTGCCACCGCGCAATTATCACTGACCTATCTCAGTGGCGCAATCGGTTATGCATTGGTCGTGCATCGGCTTTCACTGAGTCCACCTCGGTCGCATACTCGCAAATGAACTTGTTTACTTAAGAAAACGCGATGAGCGAAGCCAGAAGAAAACGTGGAGGACGCCGGGCGCGAGGTGCAGAGAGCACTGCTGATCAGCCCTCAATCATTCCCTATATCAAGCGCCAGATTCCGGAGCACGAGCTTCTCGACGAAGAGGGATTAAGCCTCATTGAGTACAACGCGGACACCATCCTCGAAGAAGTGGGGATAGATTTCCGTTACCCGCCAGCGTTGAAAATGTTCAAGGACGCCGGTGCGGACATAGACGGCGAAAGAGTGCGATTTCCGCGCGGTATGTGCCGCAAAATTATTCAGGACTCCGCGCCTGCCGAATTTGAGCAGAAAGCGAGAAATCCATCTCGCAACGTCAGGATCGGCGGCAAAAACACGGTTTTCGCGCCGGTATACGGACCGCCTTTCGTGCGTGATCTCGACAAGGGCAGACGCTATGCCATGATCGAAGATTTCCGCAATTTTGTAAAACTCGCCTACATGCTGCCGTCTCTTCACCATTCCGGCGGCACCGTTTGCGAGCCTACGGACGTGCCGGTGAACAAGCGCCATCTGGACATCGTGCTGGCCCATCTGACGCTTTCCGACAAGCCGTTTATGGGTGGGGTGACGTCGCCTCAACGCGCGCAAGACAGCATACACATGGCACGGCTCACATTTGGCGCAGACTTCATGGAGAGACACGCCGTCATCCAGGGCAACATCAACGTCAACTCGCCTCTCGTCTATGATGACACCATGTCTGGGGCGCTGCGGGTTTATGCACAGGCAGGCCAATGTGTGTGCGTTTCTCCGGCGATCTTTGCAGGTGCTATGGGGCCACTATCACCGGCAGCAGTCGCCGCACAAACACTTGCCGAAGCCATGGTTGGTATCGCATTGGCACAGTTGGTGCGCCCTGGCTGTCCCGTGGTCTTCGGCAGTTTTCATTCGACGATGAACT
>JBCCGE010000165.1:0-4223 GCA_039029455.1 Pseudomonadota bacterium
CCAAGATTGTCGTCAATTCGCTCGGCAATGTGAGTTCGGGGGTAACAGGCACGTGTGTTTTCGGTCAGCGATGTGTCGGCGTAATCCGGCTCACGTGTCTCTGGGTTGATCACGACGTTTTCGATAATCGCTCCGGACTTGATCGCCTCATAAATGACAGGTTCGTTTTCTTGTGTCAGGTTGATGCATTTTGCATAGCACCCGCCCTCAAAGTTGAACACGACATCTTTTGCCCAGCCGTGCTCGTCATCACCGATGAGTTTGCGGTTAGGATCTGCCGAAAGTGTTGTCTTACCCGTCCCGGATAGACCAAAGAACAGGCTGACATTGTCGCCGTCGTCAGCATTGGCTGCACAATGCATAGGCAGAACGTCTTTCTCTGGCAGCAGGAAGTTCTGTACCGAGAACATCGCTTTTTTGAGCTCGCCGGCGTAGGGCATACCTGCGATAAGCACGCGACGCTTCGCGAAATTGATGATAACGCAGCCATCACTGTTGGTGCCGTCACGCTCAGGATCACAAACAAACTTCGCTGCATGCAGAATCCGCCAGACTTTTTTGCTTTTCGGATTGAACACCGGCGGCGTTATAAACAGTGATCGTCCGAAGAGGCTGTGCCATGCGGTTTCGGTAGTGAGCCTGATTGGCAGATAGTGTTCAGAATCTGCGCCCACGTGGAGTTCCGAACTGTACGATTCGCGCTCGCCAATATACGTTTTCACCCGTCGCCATAAGACGTCGAACCGGTCATCGTCAAACGGGCGGTTGATTTCGCCCCAATCGATTGAATCTGAGGAACTGGGTTCATCTACAATGTAGCGATCCAAAGGGTGTCGAGCGGTTCGTGAACCTGTGTGTACAACCAGTGCACCGTTGGCGGCAAGTTCTCCTTCACCTTTTTCTAGCGCAAGTTCGATCAGGTCTTGTGTGTCGATTTCGACCGAGTGACTTCGTTCGGGTTCCAAGGTGGTGACAGTGAAATAGAGATTTCGGCGATTATGCCTTGCTCGTTATGGCAGCGCTACCTTCCGCTAATTCCCTCTGGGAATGCTGTTCATTCTCTTTTGGCTTTCATATTCTGCGAGCTAGTCGCTTGTTAGCACTACCAAGGTGACTTGTCTTAGGAATGTTGTTCAGTCTCTGAAGCGTTGGTATGGGGAACTTGCCTCTGGGGCGATGTCAGCCAAGGATGGCTGGTATCGAGCTTACAGGAAAGTACTCATAGCGGTCCCAGAGGTAAGTTACCCGGACCCGTTCGAAACGCGAAATCCTTAAAGAATGGACAATGCGTCTTCACCGATATTAACGGTCAAGAATTGTCTTGTTTAAACCGGTGAATCTGTCGTCGATCTTTCTTGGAAGGGCGGCCTTCCGTTCGGGTGTGTTGGCCGGCGGCTTTTCGTTGCTCAGCGTGTCGCTCGCGCTTCTCAATGCTCTCGGCAGTTTCCTCGTAGAGTGTTTGCGCAATCGTGGCGTTGCGACGATTTTCTGACAGCGCTTGTACGACGACGACCTTTTCGTCCCAGCCTTGTGTGATTTTCAAACTGTCACCTACGGTGACTTCTTTGCTGGGTTTTGTACGACTGCCGTTCAGGTGAACCTTGCCGCCGTCTATAGCTTCCTTGGCTTTGGCGCGTGTTTTAAAAAAACGGGCAGCCCACAACCACTTATCGATTCTTACGCTCATGATTGACCCAGCAGCGCGGTCAAATGATTGATCTGCACGTAGTCGCACTTGATTTCTCGTTCGTGCCCCGAATCCGGTTGTTCGATCAAGGCGAGGTGTGCAATGCCATGCGATGCTGCCTGGGCAAGTACATGGATATTGTCATCAATGAACAAGCTTTTGGTTCTGTCGAGGTTTACGTCCTCGGAGAATCGATTCCAAAATTCTGCTTCTCTTTTTGGGTATCCGTATCGGTGGGAACTGTGTGCTTTTGGAATGTGACTCAGAATATCCAGATGCTGATGTTTGATATCCAGCACATGCGGATGCGCGTCGGTGACGATGTAAACATCCAGGTGGGCTATAGATTGAATGGCTTCGAGAAATTCCAGTGAGCCCTCGCGAAAACGAATCAGATCTGTTGTTTCGTTCTTCAATGCCACAATATCGACTTCAAAATGCGCGGCCCAGTGGTCAACGTCGTACCAATTCATCGTGCCCTCGATCTCGGACAACGAGGCGTGGACGTGCTCCGTTGCTTCGGACAGCGGCACGGAATGTATCTCGCTGATTCGAAGCGGTAGATGTTCCGTCCAGAAGTGATTGTCGTACCTCAAATCTAACAACGTGCCATCCATGTCTAACAACAGGGTATCGATATCGTTGAGTGATGGCAGCGAGTTCATAAAACGGATTCTAAGCTTTTCTGGCTGGCTTGTGTGTGAGTGAGTCGTTATTGTTGCCAGCATTCAGTCAGCAGACCAAGCAATGACCAATTATTTACCGCTCATGGAGGCCGCCGCGAGAAGCGCCGGCGCTGCCATACTAGAAGTTTATGCCGAAGATGATTTTGGTGTGGAAACAAAAGGCGATGACTCTCCGTTAACGCGGGCAGATCTGGCTGCGCATAGAATCATTCTCGCGGCACTTGAAGCAGGGGCATCAGATGTTCCAGTGCTGTCTGAAGAATCAACCGATGTCACTTATGAAGAACGTTCTACCTGGGAAAAATATTTTCTGGTGGACCCCCTGGATGGCACGAAAGAGTTCATCAATCGAAACGGAGAGTTCACCGTCAATATCGCCTATATCGAATTTGGTGTACCGGTACAGGGGGTGGTGTACGTGCCCGTAAAGGACGTTCTCTATGAAGGTGACCAGCTGAATTCAACGGGCGCGCGGGTGACTCGCGATGGACAATCAGAGCCGATCAAAGCACGGGTTCTGGAGAGCACTTCAAGTTTAACGATAGTGGCGAGCCGTCGTCATGGCGGTGATGCATTGGAAAAGTGTCTTGAGGTATTGAGGCAGCACTTCGATGAGATCGATACGACGAACATGGGAAGTTCTCTTAAGCTTTGTCTCGTCGCAGAGGGAAAAGCAGACCTATATCCAAGACTCGCCCCGACTTCGGAATGGGACACGGCGGCGGCCCAGGCAGTCGTCGAGGCCGCCGGGGGTCAGGTTGTGGATGTGTCGTTGAACACGCTTCGCTACAACGCGAAAGAAGACATTCTGAACCCGTTTTTCTACGTGATTTCTGACCCGTCTTTTGACTGGAAGCGTGTGTTAAGTCAGGTCGAGATCGGCTGAGCAGAGAAGCCGGCAATTTGTGCATGGATCTGTGGACAAGCTGTCGATAGCTTGTACATAAGTTGTACAAAAAAATTCAGACTGCCGGCCTGAAGGCCAGATAAATAAAGGGATGGAGGAAGGTTGGTCTCGGCTAGCGAAGCTGTACGCGCATCCATCCTGCCGAGGAGAATACTGTATATTCATACAGCTTCAGCTAGCGAGGTTGAATAATATACCGCCAGACATTTGGAAAAAAAAGACCACAAAAATGGAGATTCCTGAAGCGGTTTGCCCTTGACTTTTAAGAAACGAATCTAAGGTTCTGAATTGAGGAATAAAATCCATCTGAGTGCAGCGCAAAAAGTCATTACTGAAATTTTTTCACGTCAAATTATCTTGATTTTTGACTTGAAATTACTCGCGAGAGCCCCCACTTGTAGTAGGGAGAAAAAGGGTAAAGCTGCCTTAAATTTTTGCCTCAATTTGGCTAACAGAGCCTGATAAAAGAAGCGATTCACAGTCAGGGGTCAGATCTTGAATTTTCCGCGACCGTTGGTCGGAAATATTTAGGATTTTGCACTGGAAAATAGCAACCGTACACAAGCAACCATGAACTGACCAAACAGCCTGGCAGATTAACCAAAAAAAACCAACCCCAAACTACACGCAACAGTCCTATTTATACTGCCCTGATGACTCATGGTGCAGATCATCGTCATCGCCGAGCCGGACCAACCAGAGCCCTCCAGCTGGGGAGTGGGAGCCGAGCGTCCAACGGGCTGGAGCCACAATGGAGGTAACCCGATCGATATTGATGTACAAAAACGGGCGTCCACCTGGAATTTGCCATGGTGGCATCCTGGAACGGCCGTCCAATCCCTAATGACCGGGGAAGACCAGCGTCCAATCAAATCCGAGCGGTTGCTGCGAACGTCCAATCAGAATGGAGCACCAGAAGCGTCCAATCAGATTCGAGTGCTGG
>JBCCGE010000166.1:0-4100 GCA_039029455.1 Pseudomonadota bacterium
ATTTGCTCCGTCGAATATGCCCGAAGCTCTGCGCGACCTTACCTCTGAACACGCCGTGCATGAAGCGGCAATTCTGTCGACCTGCAACAGAACTGAGATATATTGCAGTCAGAAAGATGACCAGCCCACGCTGCTACTCGACTGGCTGTCGAATGCCTCCGGTGTGTCGCGTCCGGAAATTTCCCAAAGTGTCTACAGTCACCCTGACGAAGCCGCGGTCAAGCATGCTTTTAGGGTGGCGTCCGGCCTCGACTCAATGGTTATCGGCGAACCTCAGATACTCGGACAGATGAAGCAGGCGTTCAACGTTGCCTCTGAGACCGGAGTGACTGGAAAGTTGCTGAACAAACTGTTTCACCAAACCTTTTCTGTCGCGAAAAAAGTTCGAACCGATACATCGATTGGCGAAAATCCGATCTCTGTGGCTTATGCCGGGGTCAATCTTGCCAGACGAGTCTTCGACTCACTTGCCGAACAGACCGCTCTGCTCATCGGTGCCGGGGAGGCCATTGAACTGGTTGCCCGCCACTTGCGGCAGCAGGGCGTGCGAAACATGATCATCGCGAATCGCTCGGTTGAACGTGCCGAAAAACTGGCGGCCGATATGGGGTGTGAGGCGATCGGTCTCGCAGACATTCCAGCCTATCTGCAAAAAGCCGACATTGTTGTTTCCTCAACGGCCAGTACGCTGCCCATTCTGGGCAAAGGTGCAGTTGAATCGGCCTTAAAGGCACGTCGTCAAAAACCTGTGTTTATGCTTGATCTGGCGGTTCCCCGTGATATAGAAGTCGCTGTTGCTGGCCTGCGAAATGTCTATTTGTATACCGTTGACGATCTTCGCGGGGTTGTAGAAGAAAATCGCACCATGCGACATCAGGCGGCAGAGGCAGCGGAAGACATTATCGATCTGCAGGTTGTCCGTTTCATGCGCTGGATGCGGTCCTTGCATTCGGAGCCGGTGATCAGACAGTTTCGTCAGTCGGTCGAAGACGTAAGGCAAGCCGAACTTGAAAAGTCCCTGCAGCGACTGCGCAACGGTTCCGATCCTGAGCAAGTACTGAATCAACTCGCTCACGATCTGGCGAACAAATTCGCGCATGCCCCGAGCGCTACCATAAAGCAGGCCAACATGGATGGGGACACCCATCTTGTTTCGGCCGCCAGAAAAATTTTCAAACTTTAGCGGTTCACGCCTGCCACCGGAGCCTTTGGCTTCGGTGAAATTCGTACGACTATGACTCCCGCTACACTGCAAAAACTTCAGCAAATCCGCGATCGTTTTGAAGAGCTTAATGTGCTTTTGTCGGATCCGGAGGTGATCTCGCAGCAGGATGAGTTTCGAAAGCTGTCGATTGAACTTTCGGATGTGGAGCCTGTGGTGGCTGTGTTCGATCAGTTGAATACACTGCAGTCACAGCTCGACGAAACCCGCCTGATGCTTGAGGATGATGACTCGGATATTCAGCAAATGGCCAGGGACGAATTACCCGATATAGAGCGTGGCATTGAAGAGGCCGAAGCTGACCTTCAGACCCTGTTGTTGCCTAAAGACCCTAACGACACTCGCAACGTATTCCTTGAAATTCGGGCTGGAACCGGTGGTGATGAGGCCGCCATCTTTGCTGGTGACCTGTTCAGGATGTACAGCAGTTATGCTGAAAATCAGGGTTGGCGTGTCGAGGTGATGAGTCGGAGTGAGGGTGAACACGGCGGGTTTAAGGAGATCATCAGTCGAATTTCGGGACAGGGCGTGTATTCCAGACTGAAATTTGAGTCAGGCGCACATCGAGTGCAGCGTGTGCCTGAAACTGAGTCTCAGGGACGCATTCATACTTCAGCCTGCACAGTGGCGATTATGGCGGAGGCAGACGAGATGGATGAAATCGACATCAACCCGAACGACCTGCGTGTCGACACGTTCCGAGCATCGGGCGCTGGTGGACAACACGTCAACAAGACGGATTCGGCAATCCGTATTACCCATTTACCGACGGGCGTCGTGGTTGAATGTCAGGATGAGCGCTCGCAGCACAAGAACCGGGCGCGCGCTATGTCCGTGTTGAAATCACGTCTGCTCGAATCCGAACAGCAGAAGCAGCAGCAGGAACAGGCCAGTACGCGAAAACTTTTGGTAGGCAGCGGAGACCGCTCAGAGCGCATCAGGACCTATAACTTTCCACAGGGCCGAGTGACGGATCACCGCATTAATCTGACTTTATACAAACTCGACGAGTTCTTGTCCGGCAATGTAGACCAGGTGATCGAGCCGCTGATTGCTGAACATCAGGCTGATTTGCTTGCCGAGTTGAACCATGCCGGATGACGGCTTCAACTCGATAGATCAGATCGTTGCCACTCAGCTTGAGCGCGGAAAAAATACTGAGGGAGCCAGGCGCGATATTGAGTTTTTGCTGGGTGAATTGATTCAAAAGCCATTGTCATGGGTGTTGACCCATGGTGACGTTGAGCTCAGCGATGGCCGAATCAAAGATTTTTCTGGCTGGTGCGATCGATATTTCGATGGCGAACCCATCGGCTATATAACCGGCACTCAGTGGTTCTGGAATGATCCGTTTAAGGTGACGCCCGATGTTCTTGTGCCCCGACCCGAAACCGAGTGCGTCGTTGAATTTGTGATTGCAGGTGTGCAGGCAGACAAGCGGCTCGCACTCAACATTGCGGATCTCGGCACGGGTAGTGGTGCTTTGGGACTGTCGCTGGCTAAGGAACTGCCCGATGCGCGATTGCTTCTGACAGACATTTCCACAAAAGCGCTTTCTGTTGCCAATGCCAATGCGCAAAATTTAGGAATTCAAAACGTTGAGTTTCTGCAAAGCTGTTGGTTCGATGAACTTGGCGGCAGAACCTTTGACATCGTTGTCGCCAATCCACCGTATGTCGCGCGTGGCGACTCCAGTCTGGCGGAGTCTGTCGCGCGGTTTGAACCTGAAGTTGCTCTCTATTCGGAGGATAGTGGATACCGCGACCTGAAGCAGATCGCCGGCACCTGCCGCTCTCATCTTGCGAAGAACGGCCTGGTGATTGTCGAGCATGGATTTCAGCAAGCCGACGTTGTGCAAACACTTTTTGAACAGGCGGAGCTTGAATATTTGTGCACCGGCAAGGACTACGCAGGACACGATCGATTTACAGCCTGCATCAACAGCTGATATGAATTGAGTAAAACCGGGGTGAACAGCGATACAAAAATGCTGGCGTATGCACTGTTGGTGTTTACAACCATGTGCTGGGGTGCGAACGCGGTTTTTGGCCGTGTTGCGGTTGGGGAAATATCGCCACTATTACTCACCGTGTTGCGATGGGCGGGGGCCGTTATGATCATGGGGCTGGTGGGATACCGATTGATCCGGCGTGATTTCCCGACGCTGTGGAAACACCGGCGCTATGTCTTTGTTATGGGCGCGGGCGGATTCGCTATTTTTAATGCATTGATGTACGTCGCCGCTCACACCACCACCGCTGTAAATATAGGCATTATTCAGGGCGCCATGCCTGCGATGGTATTACTCGGTGTGTTTTTAGCCTATCGAACGCGAATACGACTGCTGCAGATCGTGGGTGTAATCGTTACGCTGATTGGGGTCGTCATCGTGGCATCGGGTGGCAGCATCGATCAGCTGCTGCAACTGGCGTTTAAAAAAGGTGATGTGTTCATGCTGATTGCGAGCCTGTTTTATGCAAGCTATGCAGTGGCACTGCGCAACAAACCCCCCGTTGCAGGGCAGTCCCTGTTTTTTGCAATGGCACTATGTGCCTTTATCGTCGCCACACCAATGGCGGCTTACGAGATGGTGCAGTCGAATTTTACATGGCCAACGACCAAGGGCTGGACGGTTGCGCTGGCGATTACGATATTTCCCTCGGTGCTCGCACAATTGTGCTTTATTCGCGGAGTCGGGCTGATCGGTCCGGGCAGGGCCGGTGTGTTTGTAAATCTGATCCCGATATTTGCGTCGCTGTTTGCGATCGCGTTTCTAAATGAATCCTTTCACCTGTATCACGCGCTTGCTCTCGCGCTGGTTCTGACCGGAATCGGCCTTTCAGAATACGCAGGACGATCTGATCAGGTTGATGTGTAG
>JBCCGE010000167.1:0-4069 GCA_039029455.1 Pseudomonadota bacterium
GCGCTATCGCTGTCGGTTGCACCTTCCGCAGTTGTGAAAGACGCCGTATTCACAATATCCGCGCCATCGTCGAGCTCATCCTGGGTAACATCGAAGGTTGCCGAATAAGTCCATGTTTCACCGACATCGATATTGCCATCGGTGTCCGTGTCTCCAGAGCTCAACAATGGCCCCGTGGTAAGCGTTAATCCAGTAGCGCCTTGGGCCAAAGTATCAGTGAGCGCGACGCCCGTGAGAGTAACGTTGCCGGTGTTCACAGCTGTTATTTCATAGGTCAGCGTTCCGGGTGCAGCTATGGTTCCTGTATCGACAGTTTTACTGACATCGATACCCGGATTTTGAGTGAAGGTTGTCGTCGCCGTATCAACCAAAGGCCCAGTTTGGTCCGTGTTAAATATCGCCGTATTTATAAGGTCGGTGCCGTCATCGATGATCGCCTGAGTGACATCAAATGTTGCGGCGTAAACCCACGTCTCGCCCGTATCCAAATCTCCGTCTCCGTCGGTATCACCGGAGAGCGTTGGTCCGCTCGATAAGGAAAGCGCTGCTGCGCCTTGTGTCAAATCATCCGTAAAGTCTGGATTCGTCAGCGTTACATTCCCTGTATTCGCTACAGTGATTGTGTAACTTACTGTCCCCGGCGCAGACAGAGTGGCCGCTGAAGCCGCTTTATCTACCGTAAAGGACGGGGTTGAACTAACCGCGGTGCTGGCCGTGTCAGATCGAGGTGTTGCACCGGTTTCGTCGGTTGTAGCAGAAGCAGAATTTACAAGCGGCCCGCCGCCGTCGATATCTGCCTGTGTGACCGTATAGCTTAAAGTGTAAGTCCAAGTTTCGCCTAGATCGAGACGCCCTGCAGCGAATGGCCCAACCCCGCCAGACTCAACCCGAGAGCCAAGACTTGCGCTGGAGCCATCGGGAAGCACATCGGTGACTACGACATTACTCAAAGGAATATCACCGATGTTGTTTAATACGATTTCATAGCCGATGACGTCACCCGCAGCTGCCACGGGATTTGGCCCGGAGATTTGCGTTTTGGTAAGCGTGAAATCTATTGTACCGGTTATCGTGATCGTCACGGTGGCTGTCGCGGTCAGGCCACTGGCATCAATGATCTGATACACAAAAGTATCGACACCCACGAAATTCAGGTTAGGCGTGTAAGTAAAGCTGCCGTCTGCAGAAAGCGCAACTGAACCATTCGCAGGGCCAGTAATAGGCGTTGTGTTGACAGTTAGTGGCAATCCCTCCGGATCATTATCCGCACCATTTCCGTTATCGGGCAAAACGTTTCCGGCTACTGAATTATTGACCGTTTCGGTGAATTCGTCATCAAAGGCCAGCGGAGCCAAATTCGGGAATGGTGCGAGCGCGCAGGAAAAGCCGTCGTTATTCCCGCTAGGGTCACCAATGCCCACTTGGGTAAAAGAAGGTGAACCGGTAAAGTAATCAAAGACTTCGTAAAGCTGCCCGTTTCCATTGTTAAAGGTAAAAAGGCGCCCGGTGCTGTCTGTCCAAGCAGCACCAAACCCTCCGCCAGGCAAGCCGGGTAAAGATATGTTTTCTTTCGTAGCGGTCGTCAGATTGTATCTGTAAAGTGTGCCGCCGCCAGATCCCGAAAATCCGATCAGGTACTCTGTTCCACCAGATTGGGCATAGGCCACATCCGCCGGCCCACCTCCGGGACCAGAAAAATCAACATTGGTAAATGCTCCAGTGCTCAGATTGATACGAGCATACCTACTGTTATTTCTGCGAAGCCAATAATTATTAGAAAAATCTACATCGCCGGAAAAACTTCCAAAGCCGATATTGAATACATTCTCAATCACGCCATTAGAGCTGATCCGAATGATGTTTCCACCCTGGGAAGCATAGGCGTAGTTGTCGAGAATGTTGTAGCCGGTGGCGTTGTAGCTGCCGTTGTTCGGGCCGACGTTTGTGTAAGTGGATGTTGTCGGATCAAATATCCGAAGCTGACCAGATTGCACCTGATAGATATCGCCAGAACAAGTGAAGGGTGGGCCCGCCTGCGCATGCGCAGGGCCTTGCGTCGCCAGCAAAGATGAAAGAAAAATCGTTAAAATGAAACAATAGTAATAAAGCGTAATCGCGCAACCCGCGGTTAAAGCTTGTCGCATTTTTCCCCCTGATCGAAGTGTCTTTCGCACCTCTTTTGTTACTGCCACTTAAGGAAGTTTCAGCACCGTATCAGGGGGAACTTTCTGTCGCGAACATCTTCGCCGGTCGACGCCTTAGATTTTTTTAAATCGAGAAAAATTCGCGGCAAGAATGCAACACCGCGCTTAACCAATTACCTCTGCTCCTTGGTGCTAGGAAAATGAGGCAAATGCGAAATCGCGCTCAATAGGGACTCATACTAACATATAGAAAAATATTAAAACTATTTTACGTTTCATTAGTAAAGCCCCCATCTTGTCGTATTTTCTTTCAATCACTTTTCACTGTTAGTCACTTTATTTTGCACTAAGCGAAGGAACTTACTTCGATTGAATGATCCGACTCCATGCAGCTGTTCCGAGCACGAAACTGTCTCACTTGATTTTCCCCAGATCATTCGCATTCAAAATGCTTCACAGGCCGAATTTCAACAAGTCTGAGATTGGCCTAACAGACCGCATAATTGGAATTTCGGAACGTTCGCACAATAGAGAAGTTATTTTTAGTAAAACCGCAGGAAAGACCGCTTCCTTCCCATTGCAGAATCCGTTTTGTTCAAGGCGAAAATTCGCTTCGAGCTCAAACCTACCATGGCTGCCTATGCAGCATATTGCTCTTTCAGAAAACCGCCCACTCCAGAATCGGCCCTACGCTCCTAGTATTCGCACAGCGCGGAACTAAAGCTCCCGCTGCTACAAAAACCTGTTAGACCACCCTGTATCATGGTCTCAAAAACACCAGACTCACAGAAATAGGCATGGTTGCCGGCCAAATGTGGCATTCCATCCCAGAACTTACATTCTCCCAGCGCGGTCGCATCAATCACGAGACCGGGATTAGTAACAAGACTCAGTATCATCGCGCCCGAAACCGCCACCGAAGGACGCATGCTTTCTGATAATTCGGATGAGAATGGCTGAAACTTCTTCAACGGAGTCAGCAGATACAATTGCGGTCCAGAATACGTTGCTCCGCTCTGCAACGGTTCGGGAATTACTTTCGCAAATTGCACATCATCAGGAATAAGCGTTTCTAGCAAGGATTTAGCCGTTTCAGAGACGACCAAATAGTTGTTAATCCTCCAAAGATCAGGAAATTCTTCATCGACTGGAATTGGCAATTCAATATCGCTCTGTCCGTCATGTGGGGGATGCTTGGGATTTGCCTGGGTCGGGCCAAAAGAATGGATAACTTCACAGCTCAATAGCTGATGCGTGTCTGCTTCGATCTGCGCTTTGGCTTTTGCATCTTTCAGCGACCCAATTGCCATTTGCGCATTATCGTCTTCGTTCAGCAGGTCGATTTTAAAACACGGGCCAAAACCGGTGATTTGGTTTTCTTTAAAGACCTGCATAACCGCATCAGAACAATATGTCAGGCTGGCATTCGCGGCCTTGGTCCTACTAGTGTCGTCTGGCGCAATCCCCGACCAAAAATCGTATCTGGCTTGCGCTGAAGACTCCGCAAACAACACTGTCGGCTGCTCCGAACCAGGACGATCCCAGTTTGCCATTTGTTCATAAATTCTGAGGAGGTTTGATCGCTCTTCATCGATAATATTGGCAAATTGTTGGAAAACTAATAAAAACCAATGCCCCGGCAAATCCGAATTTTTCGGGCCTTTTAATGTAATCGGATCAAACCTTGCGGCGCCCGGTGCCGTTATTTCCAGAATATTTTTGAAACGCTCCGAAACCATCCAGCTATGACCCGCGCCAAAAATAGCATCGGGCATTTCTGAGATCGGCTCGAGAGTAAGTCTACCGTTTTCGTCGTAAGGGATGACTAAGAAGTGAGACGGAAGAGGCGGTGTCAATAAGCTCGAACAGAAGGCAGAGGCGCGCTGGGGCGCTGATCCGGGCTACCAGTCTTACAAGGCCGCGAC
>JBCCGE010000168.1:0-4065 GCA_039029455.1 Pseudomonadota bacterium
CAAAAAAGCTTCATCGTAATCAAGATGGAGGACAACACCAAAATCACGCTGCGGCCGGAATCATCCATGGTGATTTCCGAGTTCCAGGACGACAAGGACAACGAATCGGCCGAACTGAGTTTGCTGAAAGGCGGGTTGCGAACGGTAACGGGCCTGATTGGCAAAAACAAACCGGATGCGGTCAAGCTAAAAACTAAAGTTGCAACGATCGGTATTCGCGGCACCGACTTTATTGCGCGACTCTGCGGCGGCGACTGCCTTGAAGAAGAAAAAACATATGTGGATCTGGACTATGCTGACGTGAACAGTCCAACACTCGGGCCGGAAATTAACAACAACCTTCCGTTCGGACTCTACTTTCTGGTGAAAGAGGGGCGCATCTATGTCGAACAGTGTCCGCCGGGCACGCTTCCGGGAACCGGAGCGGACTCCAGCGGATGCCCCCAGATCGAACTTGATATCAACCAGTCGGGATATGCCGGTGCCAAAGCCTTTGGCATCACGCCGAAAGTCCCGCTGTTTCTGGAAAACGACCCTCACGTGGAGTTTTCCGAAATTCCCGAATCCAACCTGGACGCGCTTGACGTGTTACAGGATGAGAGTTCGGATGCACTTCAGTGCGAGGTAACCGATGTATAGCCGGATAAAGTCATTGATCCAGAAAAACTCCACTCCCTATTTGAGAATGCAGCAGCTCAGCGTGCTGTCGCTGTCGGCACTGCTGACATTCTCCACGGCACATTCGAATCCGGTAAACCCAACCGTGGTCCACGGCGATGTCACCTTTATGGAAAGCGGCAGCGTGATGGAAATCATGAACAGCCCTGGTGCCATCATCAACTGGCAGGGCTTTTCTATCGATAAAGGCGAGCTGACGCGATTCATCCAGCAAAACGATATGTCGGCGGTGCTGAACCGGGTCACGGGCGCGGACATCTCGACCATTCTCGGCGATCTGCAAAGTAACGGCCGCGTATTTCTGATTAACCCGAACGGTATCGTCTTTGGCGAATCGGCCGTGATCGACACCAACGGTTTCGTCGCCAGTACGCTGGATATGTCCGATCAGGATTTCATTCAGGGCATTATGCGTTTTCGTGGCGATGGCGGTGCCATCGAAAACCGAGGACTGATTCACGTTAAGGGCAACGGTGACATTGCGTTACTCGCGCCGGATGTCGAGAACAGCGGCATTCTGAAAACCGAAAGCGGTGAAATTCTGCTCGCTGCCGGTCGGGATATTGAGATCAGCAGCGCCGGCGTCGACGGCGTTACGTTTAACGTGCAGGCGCCGGGCGATCGTGCCGTTAACCTGGGTCAGATGATTGCCGATCGCGGTGCGCTGGGCGTGTTCGCGGATTCGGTATCCAACCGTGGCGAAATGCGCGTGGTACAAAAAGGCGGGCGCATTTTTCTCGAAGGAAATTCCGTTGAGGTGAGTGGTGAGGTTGTCGCACCGGCGGGTGACATCGATATCCTCGGCGATAACATCGATATTACCAGCGCGAACATTTCCACTGCCGCACCCGACGGCGGCGGTGACGTCATCATCGGCGGTGAGCTGCAGGGCGGCGAAGGGGTGCGAACCGCAGCGACTACGACTATCGATGCGGCGTCGACGATTGACGCGAGCGCGCTGAACAATGGCGATGGCGGCCGCATCATTATCTGGTCCGACATCGAAACCCAGATTGCCGGCCGGCTCTCGGCCCGTGGCGGCGCCAGCGGCGGTGACGGCGGTTTTATTGAAACTTCGTCCAAGGGTTTGTTGCATTTTGAACTGCCTGCCGACGTGACCGCACCCGCCGGACAGGGCGGCGACTGGCTACTTGATCCGGAAGATATTCGCATTGGCAGTGGACAGGCAGCAGGGATTTCAAGCGCTCTGAACAACGGCGCCAGCGTGACCATTAAAACCAGTGACGGCGGTTCAGGTGAGGGCAATATTTACGTCAACGCCCCCATCACCAAAACTGAAGGTCCTGATGCGGCACTGGCGCTGATCGCTCACAACAAGATTTCAGTGAATGCGCCCATTACATCGACGTCCGGGAAGTTGAACGTGACGTTACGCGCAGGCACTCACATCGGCATACACGCCACGATCGCAACCAATGGCGGCAATCTGTCCACCGGTTTAACCGGTTACCGTCCGCCTGAAGAGGAGGAAGAGGAAGAATCGGAAGAGCAGGCGGAGGTGGCTGAAACAAGCGAAGAGTCGCCCGCAGAGGACGGCAACGCTGACACCCAGGCAGCCCAGGAGGAATCTGTATCTCAAGAGGCAGAAGAAGCCGTTGCCGACGCTGCCGATTCCACCGACGCGGCAGTGGGCACCACTCCCGAGGTTGCACCTGCACCGGAATTGGCTGACGTGGTCGACGCGGTCGCAACAGAGGCCGCCCCTGATCTGGATGTCGATATCGCGGTGCCGGAAGCGCCGGCAGTGGATAGCGCGCCTGTCGATGCAATTCCAATCGACGTGGTGGCCGAAGTAGCGGACAACGTGGCGACGGAGATCATCGAATCCACAGTCGACTCGGTTCCGACCCTGGATCCGGACTTGACCGGGATCGATATCACCGCAGAGGTGGTGTCGCGCGGCGGCCGTATCGAGATCGATGCGGGTGGAGATGCGCGGAGCACATTAAGCGGCATTCTGGATTCGTCCAATGACGTGGCGGGCGCTACAGGTGGTGATATTCAGCTGCTTGGTAACGAGGTGTTCCTTACTGAAAACGCATCCATCGATTCATCAGGCGACGCCGGTGGTGGCGATATTCTGATCGGTGGTGACTATCAGGGTGCCAATGATCAGGTTCGCAATGCGCAAACGAGCTTTATCGGTGGCGACGTGACGATCAATTCCAGCGCGGTCACCAACGGCGATGCGGGCCGAACCATTATCTGGGCCGATGACTCCACCCACTACTACGGGTCGATTGAGGCGCGTGGCGGTGCTGAAGGCGGTGACGGAGGCTTTGTTGAGGTTTCGGGCAAGCAGAATCTCGCCTTTGATGGCGCAGTCGATGTCAGTGCTCCTCAAGGGGAAGGTGGCTCAGTGTTGCTGGATCCTCAAAACGTGTTTATCACTGATTTCGACAATACCGACGGGGCAGAGATCGTGGACGGGCAAATCCTTGCCGGAGACGGCGGTGCTGCCACCTTCACTATAACCGGTGCAGCGGTTGCAGCGGTGTTGGGAGGCGATGTGGATATCGCGGCGACCGATAACATTACCGTTGATGGTGCGGTGAACTGGGCCTCAACCTCTACACTAACACTGGTGGCACAGACAGGTCAGATCAACGTCAACGATACGCTGAACGGGGGTGCCAACGGCGACATTGATCTGCAGTCCGGCGGGGATACCAATCTCAACGCCACAGGGCAAATACTGGGTGACAACCTGACGGTTGCGTCGAATAGTGACTTCAACGTCGCGACGGGCGCAACCATAAACGTCACCACGCTCGACGTGACGACCAGCGGCGGCATCAATTCCAATTCGTCTACGGTCACGGTGACAAACAACGCCAGTCTGGATGCCGGCAGCAACATCGCCATGGCCGATAGCACCAATAATTTTGGCACGTTAACGGTTCAGGCGAACAATGGGAATCCGGGCAGTCTGACCGTGGCCATTGCGGAGGCAAGTGATACCGAGTTCGCCGGGTCTACGTTTGTCAACGGGCGACTGGTTGTGGAGTCATCCGGCAGTATTTCTGATGGCGGAAGCGCATCGGTCAACGTGCCATTCCAGTTTGGCTTCAGCGCCAGCGGTAATGTCAATCTGGACAACCCCAATAATGAGTTTGCCGTTGTGGCGGGTGACGCCTTCGGCACAGGGGATATCACGATTGCCGATGTGGATTCAGTTTTTGGAAACATTGTGGCCGGCGAAGTGGATTCCTTTATCGGAATTACCAGCTTCAATGGAGACATCACGTTAATCAGTACAGATGTCAATGTGCTCGGTCCCGGAGACGGTGGGATTACCGCAAACAATGGCTTTGTATCCCTCCAGCAACGCGACATCAACCAACGGATTGATCTTAGCAATAGCGG
>JBCCGE010000169.1:0-4032 GCA_039029455.1 Pseudomonadota bacterium
CGTCGATATCGCGTCCTTTCGCGGAAGTCTGAAGGCCGTGCACGGAACCCGCAACGGCGCCACTAGCGCCATCGGCAACGCTCTGTTCGATCCACTTGGCATGATGTTTGGCGCCGTACACCACGGACTGGCCGATGAATTCGGTAAAGACAATACCGGTCTTCATGCATGCGGTATGATTGAATGGGTCAGTCAATCACACGAGCTGTATGCGAGTGAGCTGGAGCAGCGATTCGATAGCTTGAATGCCGCGGGCTACGGCGTGTCTCTGCTGACTGCAGCTGAATTGAAGGAAGCGCTGCCCTACGCCGCAATTGATGAGAACGCAATCGGATTGATGGCCGGTCGGGATGCGTGGATCGACGTTCCAAAACTGCTCGAGTTTCTCGTCGATCAGATCAATCTTATGGGTGGACGTGTTTTCACTCGAACAACAGCCCTAAAACTGATTGCAGACGAATCCGGTCAGGCCTGCGGACTGGTAACCTCACACGGAGATTTCCATAGTGACATTGTGGTCACCTGTGCCGGTCAAAATACGCCTGAAGTACTAGCTGATATAACGGGGTACGATGCCTATCGGACTCGATTCCCGATGAACCGGTCTGCAGGCATCTTGCTGCAGACGCCGCCACTGCAGGATTACGCGCAACTGGACAGAATTGTTTACACCGGCGGCCCACAGGGCCTGCATGCCCGCCCTACCGCTGCAGGCGGCATCATCGCTGGCGATGATGTTATCGATGGCTGGGTCTGCGACGATCCGTGCCAATCAAATATAGACAGGGCGTCCGAGGAGCTGCTGCGACGGATCAAACGCTACTATCCAAATGTCCCGGAATCGTTAAATTACTCCGAGTGTCGGTCCGATCTCGGTATCAGAGCGGTACCCAGTGACGATCGAACCCTTGTCGGTTATCTGCCAGGCGCAGATTCGGTATTTACCGTTTGCACCCACAGCGGCATAACCCTGTGTCTGGTGCTTGCTGATCTCGTCTGTCAATCGCTACAGGATGGACATCTGGTGAGGCGACTCCTGCCTTATTCTCTGGAACGATTTACGGATTGACGCGTCAGGCAACAGAATCTTGCAGTACCCGATCAGAAAAACTCTCGGACCAAGTCAATCTCAGCTTGAGCCGCTGAGTAATGCGTTTGAGCGCTTCTCAAGAAATCAGGTGCCGGGGCTGGCACCAGAATCTGAGGATAAGCCCTTTCTGTTCTCTGTTGAGCAGAATGGACAGCTGCTGGCGGGGATCTGCGGAAATGTGTACTGGCAGGGACTCTCCATCGATATTCTTTGGGTTACCGAAGAACTTCGTAATCAGGGAATCGGCACCCGACTGGTGCGAACTGCGGAGAATTTTGCCGCTGAGTATGACGCTGTTGTCGCTTATCTGAAGACAACAGAGGCTACTGCGTTCTATCAAAAACTCGGCTATGAGATCTTTGGCGTTTTGGAGGATCGCCCTCCCGGCACCCGGCTCTATCACATGAAAAAGCGCTTTGCTCCATAGTTCGACACCAGTTCGAAATCCGCGAACTGGTGTCGATAGTCGTCATCCCAAAGGCCCCCTGCGTAAGTCCGGGCGACACAAACTAAGAGTCAAAAGTCTCAGGACTGATGCGGGAAACGCCCGGAATAACTATTCTATTGTGAATGTTTACTCGGGATATTCGAACTTTAACTCTGCGTCTGTGACTTGTTCAGAGGCTCCCTAGACAATCATTTCGGCCAGAGAACTCGATTGAGCCGAATTTTCAAATAACGGCACAATTTTGACCGTCTGAACCGACGCGCCTGTGTGAGCTACTTCACCTCCGGGTCGAATGTGGGTCCATTTTGAATATCGCGTGGCTTCGCCCATCTTATTGACACTAACGGCCTGGGTGGAATTGGCCTGCAACATCAGTCCATCTGGTCCAAGCGCATTGTTTAGATCCAATGACCCTCGTCCGACATCCACGCGACCTCGCGTAAGTTTCTTTAGCAGAATATCCTTATCAGTGGCGTTTCGTATCAATACGGTTTGACCATTGAAGTTGTCATAATACGTGACCGTAATTCCCGATTTCACGTGTTCTGCCTCAGCAATCCGGGCGGCGAACGCCGGCGAGGCTGCAGCCGCCGCCAATGCACCACCTGCAGTAGCAAGCGTTTTTAATGTATCTCGTTTTCGCTGATTGATCATTTTTAATCTCCTGTGGGTGAATGGTTTTGACTTAAGCAAGCGGAAGTGTGTAATTTGAGGTCACACGACCCGTCGTCAAATTTTTAGGATAGACATGAATCGAAGCTCTGACTAACCTCGGAGAGGACACGTTTTTTCTCCGGGCCTGATTCAACGTATGCCAAGCTGACCGACTAATAACGTTGCCATCTGCATCCAGATTTATCGCAAAGGTCTTACCTGCGCTCAGGAGCATCTTTTTGTCAGTAATCGCTTTGCGCGATGAACTCAAAAGAGATGGCAGAGAATCCAGTCGTATATCCGTTTCGGTCAGGTTTTCCAGTATTACCGTTTGACCAAATACCGTGTCCACAACCGTGATCGACAATTCGGGATCAAAATCTGACCCGATCAGGGCCGTCGCCATAACAGGGGCAGTCAGTGTTGTCGCGGCCGCGACCGCAACGGCCAGTGTTTTCAGACTCTTTCTTTTCTGATGATTTATCGACATGTTCAAGAGGTCGTCCTCATAAGTTTAAAGAAACGTCTACTTAACATAATATGATTAACGCTTCCTGAAACTAAACCCGAATTGACTTACAAACTATTTATATCTCATTGTTTTTTATGACTTATCATCGGCTTCACATACCTCCTTACCGATCCGCGAAAGCCGGTAACACAGTGCGGCTAAATCTAACGGGGTGGGAAATATGCCCGCCTGCTGTTCTGGTCCAAATAACCGCACTGAGGCAATGCTGTTTTCAGAACAAGCCCTGAACTCGCCTGCAAGTCGCAAGTACCATTCATTATTACTTTATCGAAGAAACATACAGGTCTGCAGTCGGAGCGATAGCGCGCTCATAAGGTACTCTGCGGATGAATTACAATACGACCCTACACAACCAAAAGAAATAACGTGGACACCTGGATCGTATTCACCATCGGTGCGGCTTTTTTTCAGAACCTGAGATCGGCCCTCCAGAAGCATATTAAGGGCAAATTATCGACACTAGGCGCAGCGTATTCTCGGTTTCTCTATGCGCTGCCGTTTTCCGCGGTCTATCTCTTAGTCATCCACTACACCGGGGACTCCGCCTACCCCGATCCAACTTCACTGTTTCTTTTCTACTGCCTGCTGGGCGGCCTGAGTCAAATCCTGTTTACAGTGGTTCTGCTGTGGTTGTTTTCATTCAAAAGTTTCGCTGTTGGAACAACATTTTCCAAGCTCGAAGTGATTATGGTCGCTGTGCTCGGCGCGCTTGTTATTGGTGATTCTCTAAATACCGTGGCGATTATTGCAATCGTGATCAGCTCGCTGGGCGTGCTGGCGCTATCCATGGGGCAAAACAGCCTGACCGTTCACAATATCGCGTCTGCTTTCACCCACAGAACAACGTTTATCGGGTTACTCTGCGCCGCTCTTCTGGGCGGATCAGTCGTATTTTTTCGGGCTGCATCGCTAACCTTAAATCATACGAACTTTGTCATGGGAGCCGCTTACACCCTGTTTATCAGTCTGGTGATCCAAACGGTACTGATGGGTGTCTATATTTTCTTCCGAGAACCGGGACAACTGGGACTGATGGTGAAACACTGGCGACCCTCGATGCTCGTTGGCCTTGCCGGTGTGCTGGCATCAATTGGCTGGTTTACCGCCTTTACAATCCAAAATGCAAGTTATGTCCGTGCACTCGGTCAAATTGAATTGGTGTTCACATTTATTGCTACAGTGTTCTTTTTTAAGGAATCCGAGCTGAATGGTCAGA
Organism: Pseudomonadota bacterium; assembly: GCA_039029455.1. Classification (GTDB taxonomy): domain Bacteria; phylum Pseudomonadota; class Gammaproteobacteria; order Arenicellales; family Poriferihabitantaceae; genus JBCCGE01. The sequence goes on from JBCCGE010000169.1 coordinate 3,941, forward strand.
GCACTCTTTCCGACACCACCAGCTGCACGGGGTGTAAAACAACAACCAAAGGAATACATTTCAGAGCACATACGTCCTCGCCGCTGTTGAAA
>JBCCGE010000170.1:0-3970 GCA_039029455.1 Pseudomonadota bacterium
GGATAAAACTCTCTTTACAGGATAATCATCGATTTAAAATTTCAATCCCTCACTAAAACTCGTTTGAATAATTCTAACAACGCAGTGTCTTTCAGGAATTGAGTCGAGTTCGTATGTCTTTTGCATGCACGGTAAGTTCAGTCACACTCGAAAAATTTAATGAAAAAAATTATGGAACTAAAGACAAAATTAGTAACGCAATTTTTTGGTTGTGTACCTGATTAAACGCTATATCGGTCGAAATAAATCGCTGCTCGTTTTTCCCGCAGGGCTTGGATTTGAATGAGACAAACCCTGCGAGTGATCAGGACTGAGTCCGGATAACGGCGACTTTTTGGTTTTAGTTGGAATCTACCGCGTCGCTTTTTGAAGGTTCGCTCAACTGGCTAAGTTCTTTACCCAGCCACTGCCAGTTTTTAGATGCATCATCATTAACAACCAGAAAAGCGGCACGCTGAAAGACCGGTGCTTCCGCCACGCGAAACAGGGTGCGATTCTTAAGAGGAGCTTCGACGTATACTTTGGGCAGGTAGGCAGAACCGCCGTTTGTTAAGATGAAATCCAAAGCCCACGATGCGCAACCGAAACTTACTTTGGCGATGCCCGCGTCAGCATAAACGGCCGTATGTCGTCGACCGAAATCTTCACCGGCATCCACATAGATATACTCGGGATCAAAGCGTGACGGCGTATGCGGTCGGTCAGACACGAGTACCAGCGATTCATCAAATAAAAAGTGCGCGGTCTGTCGGTCCTGCGGGTTGGGTTTATAGGTAAGAATCGCATCGCACAATCCTGTCGACATCCATTCGTCCAGTTCCGCATGCTTGCCCGGCCAGGCACTCAAGGCGAGTTTGGGGTAATTCATGCGGAGCCGCTGCATAAACGGATGTCCGGTTTTTAGCCACAAATCAATGTGGCAACCCAGATTCACAATAGTGTCTACACCATCTGGCAACGACGTTTCCTGTTTGGCTTGTCGCCACAAGTCCACCATAGTCTCCGCATAGCGTCTGAACCGAGCGCCGGCGCCGGTCAGAGACACACCGGACTTGTCCCTCTTGAATAGTGTCTGACCCAGTTCCGATTCCAGTGTTTTTAAACGAGCAGTTATAGTGGACTGGCTGACGTGGAGGCGTTCAGATGCTTTCACCAGGCTGCCGGTTTCCAGAATGGCGATAAATGTTTTTAGGCCGGGCAGATTCATTTTAATTCATAAATATTGCATTAATCATACAATATATTTCGCTTTTCAGATATTAAAGGATTTGGCATAGTTGCTTGGTAAGTAATCGATAACACACTGACCGAATCATCTGAATAATGTCAGCTCGCCAAGCACTACCGAACTGGCTTCCGCCCGTTTCCCGAGAAGAATTTATTCAAGCGATGCGCGGTGTCGCGAATAGCGTCAGTGTGGTTACAACGCGCAGCGAAAACACTATTCACGGCGCGACAGTGAGTGCGTTTTGTTCGGTGTCTGCTGACCCGCCCACTGTGCTGGTATGTCTGAAAAGCGACAGTCGCATTGCTCGGGAAGTTTTGGAAAACCGCAACTTTTGTGTCAATGTCGTGCCCGATTCAGCCGGAACGATTGCGGATCGGTTTGCCGGCCACCACGATTCGACGGTATCGGATCGTTTTGAGGGAATCGGCTACCTCGATGACCACCGACTGCCACCTGTGATTGACGACAGCTGTGCCTTTAGCTGTGAACTGGATTCCAGTCATACCGCGGCCAGCCATACCATACTGGTTGGACGCGTGACCAGCGTCTGTCACGGGATGCAAAAGCCATTACTTTGGCTGGACGGCGAGTACTGTGTGCCGGTACCGAATAACCGATCATAGCGAGTATGCGAAACACTTTAGAACGATGTCGTCAGAAATGAAGTCCTACAAAATGCTGATCGATGGTCGCTGGGTCTCGGCATCAGATGGGCACTCATTTATCAGCGTCAATCCGACTACCGGTGACCCCTGGGCGGACATTCCTGAGGCAACAGAAGCGGATGTAAACCGTGCAGTTGAAGCGGCGCATACCGCATTGCATGACGGTCCATGGTCGCTCCTGACACCGACTGACAGAGGGCATTGTCTGCGTCGACTGGGGGATTTGCTGGTTGAGCATTCTGAGTTCCTGGGTGAGATAGAAACACGCGACACCGGAAAAATGTTCAAGGAGACACGCTGGCAGGCCAAATACATTTCCGAATTTTTCCACTTTTACGCCGGTTGTGCGGACAAGATTAATGGCGACACGCTGCCAATCGACAAACCGGATTTGTTTGTATTCACCAAACGTGAGCCGCTGGGGGTTGTGGCGGCTGTGGTACCGTGGAATTCTCAGTTGTTTTTAAGCGCAGTCAAAATTGGTCCGGCGCTGGCAGCCGGGAATACTATTGTTTTGAAAGCGTCTGAGCACGCGTCTGCGGCAATGTTGGCCTTCGGGGAATTGATCGCCAAAGCCGGCATTCCCGACGGGGTGGTAAACATAGTGACCGGACATGGTGATCCCTGCGGTCGTGCTCTGACGTCACATCCAAAGATTGCACGTGTCTCATTCACCGGAGGCCCCGTTGCAGCGCAGCACGTGATTCACAACAGCGCAAACAATTTCGCTGAAGTCTCGCTTGAGCTCGGCGGCAAGTCACCCATTGTGGTTTTTGACGATGCGGACATTGAGAGCGCGGTTAATGGTGCGGTTGGGGGGATATTCGCGGCCACCGGTCAAAGCTGTGTCGCGGGTTCGCGGTTGTATCTGCACGATGCTGTTGCGGATGAGTTTCTTGAGCGCATGATTGAAGTCGCGAAGCGGGTCAGATTTGGAGACCCCATGGAAGAAGAGACCCAGATGGGTCCTTTGTGCACCAAAGCCCAGCTGGAGCATATCCAGCGTGAAATAGAAATTGCGAGACAGCAGGGAGGGGAGGTGCTTTGTGGCGGGCGTCAGCCGGAAACGTTGAACGGGTTGTATTTTGAGCCCACCATAATCGAATGCCCGCGACAGGATTTAAAAATTGTCGACACCGAGCTGTTCGGCCCGGTAGTCACCGTGATTCGGTTTCGCACAGAGGAAGAGGCCATTGCCCTGGCGAACGATACAGTACACGGGCTGGCTGCGGGAATATTTACCCGGGACAGTGCGCGCTCGATCAGAATGTCAAATGCCGTTAAGGCGGGTATTGTCTGGATTAATACCTATCGTGTTATTTCTCCTGTAGCAGAGTTTGGCGGATTGAAAACGTCGGGTTACGGACGGGAAAGTGGATTTCAGGCGGTACTTGACTACACTCGATCAAAAACCGTCTGGATGAATACGTCCAGTGAACCATTGCAAAGTCAGTTCCACAGTCGATAGACCGAGGAAATACTATGAATCAGATAGGCGGAGAAAAATGAAGTTTCAACTGGCAGTAAATCTGGAGCGAATGGATGCTTCAACCGATATGAAGGATGTGGCGCAACACACGCTGGACATGGTGCAGATGGCGGATGACGCTGGTTTCAACATTGTGTGGTCTGCCGAGCATCATGCACTGGAAATGACCATTGCGCCTAATCCGTTTCAATTGCTCACTTGGTGGGCGCAACATACCGACCGTATTCGCCTCGGTACTGCGGTGGCGTCTGCGCCGTACTGGCATCCGATCAATCTTGCCGGCGAGGCTGCAATGACAGATCTGGTGAGTGGCGGGCGCCTTGAATTTGGCATTGGCTCCGGAGCTTACCAACGCGAATTTGACCGCATGAAACCCGGTTTGAAACAGTCCGATGCTTGGCGTTACCTGCAGGAGATGCTTCCGGTTGTTAAGGCATTGTGGCAGGGCGACATTGCTCACGATGGGGAGTACTGGCAGTTTCCTACCGCAACGTCGTGTCCAAAACCATTGCAGACCCCTCATCCACCGATCTGGGTTGCCGCGCGTTCACCAATCACTTTTGACTATGCGATCAAAAATGAATGCAA
>JBCCGE010000171.1:0-3650 GCA_039029455.1 Pseudomonadota bacterium
CAGGCCATCGACGCATACCTGCCCGACACCAACTTTGCCGGTCATGGCCGTCTCGCAAATCGCCTCAACGGTCCGATCGAGCATGTCCGAATCAACGGCAATTTCGAGTTTGACTTTGGGTAGGAAATCGACGGCATACTCGGCTCCGCGATAGAGCTCCGTATGTCCTTTTTGACGGCCAAATCCTTTGACCTCAGTGATTGTCATTCCCTGAATTCCCAAGTCCGACAACGCCGCACGGACGTCGTCGAGCTTGAACGGTTTAATAATGGCAGTCACCATTTTCATATTGGCACCTCAGAAGATGTAGAGTGGTTACCCAGTACTGAGCAATTACCGTGCCAATATTTTTTATCTATTTAAATCTTATAGTTATAAGTTTTTTTAAGAGTTTACATTTAACCAGGCGCGCTATTTTGGTGCGGCTCATACAGAATGTTCCATCGATTGCACTAGAACTGTGCAGCTAATCAGAGCAACCGTCAAAGAACCGGATTATTCGTCCCGGAAGCCAGTGTTTACATCTCAAACCTTGACCCCTCCCGATAAATCCGACGTGTCCACCGTGCTCCGATATCTCCAGCCGTGTGGTATCAGAGAGCTGATCCTGTGCCGGAAACATTCCTTTGGGCATAAACAGATCGTCGCTCGCCCCAATTAACAGCACTGGAACCCGGATCGAGCTCAGATATTGCAGACAACTTGATCGTGAGTAATAGTCGTCCACATCACGAAAGCCGTTCAGGGGCGCGGTAAACACATCATCAAACTCGTAGAAAGACTGTGTCTGCAAGCCCCGTGAAACGTCGATCTCACGGGGTAGCAGAGATGCCTTCTGCCGGATAAAGGCCTTCATCGATTTCATTAATGATCGCCGGTAGAACGCGGCGGCGGGACGGTCCAGATGGCGGGCAACCCGATCAAGCTGATACGGTACGGACACCGCAACTGCTCCGCTGACATCGATCGGGTCAGACGTTTCACCCAGGTATTTGAGCAGTGCATTTGCGCCAAGTGAAAACCCCGCCACAAACAGTTTCGAGGCCGGGAAGCGATCAGAAAGGATCCGTAAAATAAAATCTATATCGACCGTATGACCTGAATGGTAGGCGTACGGCATGCGGTTGATTTCGCCACTTGCGCCCCGGAAATTAAGTGCGACGGGTTGTAATTCAGACGACAACAGTGCGGAGGCAACGCTCTGAATATATTGTGAGGAAGAGGAGCCCGTCAGTCCGTGGAGCAATAAAACGATATCGCGACCTTCTCTTACCGGAATCTCATCCGACCCCATCCAGTCGATGTCAACAAAGTCACCGTCCGGTAACTCGATTCGTTCTCGGGCAATCGAGTCAACCCGAGTTCGCAGAAGTCGAACAGGAAGAATGGTCTGCAGGTGGCAGTTTCGAATCAGTGGATGCGGCTCGAAACCGGACGCGAAAATTCCGCAGCGAAGTCCACCATAGTCTTCGCCAGAATGTTTATGGGTATGGCCTGACAGTTTTTTCGCCAACCCGTAATGATCAGGACAGCTGCTTTTCCCTGATTTCGTCCAGGGTTTTGCAGTCTATACACAAATTAGCGGTCGGCCGAGCCTCCAGTCGCTTCAGGCCAATCTCTTCACCGCAGTTTTCACAGTATCCAAAGTCACCCGAACCGAGATGAATGATGGATTCCTCGATTTTCTTAATCAGTTTTCGATCACGGTCTCGCCCTCTGAGCTCGAGCGCCATATCAGTTTCCTGGCTGGCCCGGTCCGTAGGATCTGGGTGATTAGCCGTTTCGTCCTGCATATGATTTACTGTCTTGCTGGTGTCGTCTGTCAGCTCAGCTCGCCAGTTTTTGAGGATTTGTTCAAAGTGTGACAGTTGTGCGGCACTCATGTACTCCTCACTCTTTTTCTCTTTGTATGGTTTTACGCCGTGAATCAGAAGCTCAGGTTTCTTCTTGGTTGCCATGCAGTGTAGATCCTCTTTGTATTACGAGAAAGGCTTAAATAGCAGCGTTTTCAGCGCCGCTGTCCAAATTCGGGGCGGGCTTTATACCAAAAGGATTTGCGCTTTGCAATTTAATTAATCGAAGGCTTCAGAACGGCGAAAAATACAAGAAATAAACGTGATTTTTTCGCGAAATCAGTGAGTTACGAAAAGTCGGTGACTACCCGACTGCCGCGAACCGTGACCTACTTTTTTTTCTGAGCACGGAGACGCCTGGCCTCAGTCGGTGTCACCTGCAGTGGCCGATAGACTTCGACCCGATCGTTGTCCTGAAGTTCGTGGTTCAGCGAGCAGCGCTGGCCCCATACGCCCACCATCTGATCTGCAGGCTGCAGTTCCGGGAAACTCTCGACAATTCCCGAACACCGGATGGCATCATCGATAGTGCACGGTGTTGTCATCACCACAGAGCGGGAAAAAAAGTCAGCCGGAGACGCAAACACGACCGTGACTCTGATCTGCAAGAACTATTCTCCGCTGCCGTAAAGCTGATCTGCTCGCTTGCAAAAAGAATCAACCATCGAATCAGCGATCGCGTGAAAAATCGGCCCGACAACTTTGCCTACGAGAACGTTGGAAAATCCGAATTTGAGACTCAATTCAATTTTGCTTGCAGTATCGGAAAGCGCCGTGTAACGCCACTCTCCGGATAAGTCACTGAAAGGACCGTCAACAAGTTCCACAATGGTTTTCTCGTTCTGGATCAGAGTATTTCGCGTGGTGAATTGTTTCTCAATGCCCTTAAATGCAATTGTCACGGAAGCAACCATCTGATCACTGTCCGATGACAACACCTCCGACCCCCCACACCAGGGCAGAAACTCGGGATATCGACCGACATCATTGACGAGATCGAACATATTTTTGGCACTGTGCATCACCAGTGCGGAACGATTAACGCTATACATTTAAGTGAGAAACTCGATCTCGTTGCTGTCGCCGATGGAAACCCTGAATTATACTTGTCCCGGATCACTGACCCGCTGATATGGCAAAAAAACCAAAAAAAAAGACTCCTGACAACACGATTGTAAACAATCGAAAAGCCCATTTTGACTATTTCATTGAGGATGAGTTTGAGGCTGGACTTGTTCTCGAAGGCTGGGAAGTCAAAAGCTTGCGAGAAGGGCGTGCGAATCTCAAGGAGAGTTACGTCAACGTGCATCGAGGTGAGTTGTTTCTGACAGGCGCGCACTTTTCGCCGCTCAAGTCCGCATCGACCCACGTCGTCGCGGATCCGGTCCGATCCCGCAAGCTGCTTTTGCATCAAAAAGAGATCGACAAACTGATCGGCTCTGCCGAGCGCGATGGTTACACCATCGCCCCGCTGGCGATGTACTGGATACGAGGCCGCGCCAAACTCAAAATCGGCCTTGCCCGAGGTAAAAAGCAGTACGACAAACGACAGACCATCAAACAGCGGGAGTGGCAGCGAGACAAACAGCGACTTCTGAAGCAGAGCTAAGTCGGTTTCTTACGCGATTGCAATTAACGTCTTTGGTCCCATATTTGGTACCATATCCCTTCCATGGGGGTGACTGGCTTCGACGTCGGTCGCGAAGCCATCGGAGCATGTCGAGGTGCAGAGTTCCTCGTAAATCCAACTGTCAACTTATAGTTGCCAACGACGACAACTACGCACTAGCAGCTTAA
>JBCCGE010000172.1:0-3615 GCA_039029455.1 Pseudomonadota bacterium
CTGAATGCCTGCAGGATGCGATGGACAAAGCCGAGAAGCTGTGTCAACAGAAAGAGCAGCGATTCACGCCCATCCGCAGGAAAGTTCTGGAAATCATCTGGTCCAGTCATGAACCCGTTTCAGCATATGATTTACTCCGTGAACTGCGAATCCACAAAAAAAATGCTGAAGCCCCTACGGTCTACCGTGCGCTTGAGTTTTTGCAATCGAATGATCTGATCCACCGCATCGAAACCCTTAACTCCTTTGTCGGATGCAATCACCCCGAAACCAGTCATATCAGTCAGTTCCTGATATGCGAAGCATGCAATCAGGTGGCAGAACTAACGGAACCCGGTGTGCATGAGCGAATTCATGCGAGAGCCGATGAACTGGGTTTTCGCATCAACCAGCAAACCGTTGAATTGATCGGAATCTGCAGTGCCTGCAGCAACGAAAAATGACGGACCCCGGTCCGCAGACAACTGACGCCGCTCCACTCGTAAGACTTGCCCGGATTGATGTTCGCCAAAGCGACCGATGGCTGTCTTAGAAACCTCCTTTTCACTGAACACACCCTCAGATTCCCCTGTAGTCGTTATTGTCAGCGTGATATTCCTGGTCACAACGCTCTGGCAAATGGTCTGCAACATCTTTCAGACTCGCAGCGAAGAGCATTAAACACGGCCGCGTCTAATGCTATATTCGCGTCCCTGAAACCCCGTGGTGTCGGGGGAGCAAAATTATCATCTGAGTCAGAACATGCAACTGACGGCAACCGTTAAATTACACAGAGCCTAATATCCCATGAGCAACGATCGTCAACCCGATTTCAAAACCCGCGAAGTCCACGCTGGTGTAAACCCAGACCCTGTCACGGGCGCTATTCTTACACCCATTTACCAATCGACCACCTATGTTCAGGAGTCCGTCGATCAGTATCTTGAAAAGGGTTATTCCTATAGCCGCTCCGGAAATCCGACAGTCACAGCGCTCGAGGATCGCATTTCGTCACTTGAGTCCGGTCTCGGAAGTCTGTGCTTCGCAACCGGGATGGCCGCGACAAGTGCAACGATGATGGGGCTGCTCAGTCAAGGCGAGCATTGCATTCTGTCTGACGTGGTCTACGGTGGAACGCACAGAATCTCAACCAAAGTGCTCTCCCGCTTTGGAGTCGAGTTTACGTTTGTCGATACGTCAAATCCGGACAATGTAAAAGATGCCATTCAGCCGAATACAAAACTGATTTTCACCGAGACACCGGCTAATCCCACTCTGAAGCTGACGGATATCGCTGCGGTGTCAGAAATCGCCAGGGCGCGTGAAATACCCCACTGCGTGGACAATACTTTTCTGACCCCCTACTACCAGCGACCTCTGGAACTGGGCGCGGATATCACACTGCACAGCACCACGAAATTTATGGAGGGACACAATGTCAGTGTAGGCGGTTCCATTACGACATCTGATGAAGATTTACTCGAACGGATTAAATTTGTTCGCAACTGTCTCGGCTCCAATATGACCCCAATGGTTGCCTTCTATACCCTGCAGGGTTGTAAAACCATGAGCACACGGCTCGAGGCTCAGTCCGCTAATGCACTGGCGGTAGCGAACTTTCTCGAAACACACCCAATGGTTGAGCGTGTTGCCTACCCCGGCCTGGATTCCTTTCCACAAAAAGAGCTGGCCGATAAACAAGCCTCTGGCCACGGCTCGATGCTCTGGTTCGAGGTCAAAGGCGGCGTCGAATCCGGGAAGCAATTGATGAACACCCTTCAGCTGTGGAGTCTTGCGGAAAATCTGGGATCGGTAGAATCACTGGTCACACACTCTGTGACAATGACGCACGCCGACATGCCACGAGAAGAGCGCATGGCAGCAGGCATCACTGACGGATTGGTACGACTCTCAGCGGGACTTGAATCAGCTGACGATCTGATTATCGATCTGAAGCAGGCTCTGGACGGTCTCGCCTGATTGACTACTCGAGCGAGTGTCAGAGCGCATCGCAACAGCCCGTGCTTGTTTAACCCTGCGCCCTCGTAGCTCAGCTGGATAGAGCGTTCGCCTCCTAAGTGAAAGGTCACAGGTTCAAATCCTGTCGAGGGCGCCATACAAAGCACTGTTCGCCACCGGCGAAAGTAACGGCATTCGGTATTTAAATGCTCTAAAGGCAGCCTAACGGCGCTACCGTCAGGTATTCGGGATCATGGTGTAGGTTTTCCGCTCTGGAATCACGCCCCGCACACCGCCTTTAGGGTTTTCCACATCACCCTGGTAACGGGGTATCACATGAATGTGCAGGTGATGGATTGACTGACCGGCCCAGTGCCCGACGTTGATTCCAACATTGTATCCATCCGGTTGATACTCGGCGTGAGCGACATCCTTGCCATCAGATACGATTCGCCAGAGTTCATCCCGCTCATCGTCTGTAATATCGAAGTAACTCGCGACATGCCGGTAGGGAATTACCAGAAAGTGGCCTGGGTTCGCCGGATGCCGATCCCACGCCGCAAACCCGAGTTCACCGCGAATGAACACACGATCTGACTTGGAACGACAAAACCGGCAATCTGTTTCTTGATTCATTCCACTGTTGGGCATTCAATAGATACAAATTAATTGATCGGATATGGCACGTCAGATTGAAATTCTGATTTGGGTCCGGCAGACATTATCCTTCAGTGTATCGAAAGAATCTTTCACAACTGTCGAATGGGCACTGATAGAGTTTTGCGGATTTAATTATAGCGGCTTAGATCCTGCAAAGCGGCATTTAACTCCTCGCTAAATCGCTTCGCAGCTACTGACAGTTGTCGATGTCTGGGCAGCAAAAAAACGGTTTCAAACGCAATTTCTGACTCCAACTTTGCAAACGAGACTCCTCCCGATGCATTCAGGTTCATCTTCTCGAAGGTCTCGACTGCCAGCGGGTTAACCATAGCGATGGCGAGTCCGGATTGGACGTAGGAAAACAGCGAGATGAAATATTGCACGCTGAATACAGGTCGATAGTGTAAATCTTTGTCAACGAAGGCCCGTTCAATCTTACGCGTGAACGTGTGTTCCTTATACAGAGTGGCAAGTGGCTCACCGTCGAGGTCTTCCAGGTCGACACGAGCCCTGCCCGCCAATCGATGGGTATTTGGCAGGACGACCCAAGCGGAATAGCTGAACAGTTTCGAATCGACAAGCCCGCTGTCATGATCGAGATTCTCATCATAGTCTGCAAGCCCCAGATCAAACTTCTGTGACTCCATTACCCGCATGACTGAGTCCGAGCTTCGGGACAGCAATTCCGGGCGGACGCTTGGAAACCGAGACACATAGTCAGCCAGCAGTGACGGAATAAACTGTACCGATCCACCGGGCATGGCGACAATTCGAAGCAGGCCCTGAGTACCATCCCTGTAACGCCGCATATTTCTGCCGGCGTTGTCCAGGGTCTCAAGAACCCTCTCGGTTTCGGCCAGCAAATAATGAGCTTCAGGTACCGGATGCAGACGACCTTTGCGACGTTCGAAGAGCCGGACACTGAGCTCGCGTTCGAGTGCGGAAATCAATGAACTCACAGAAGGTTGGGTTCGATTGAGGTTAGCCGCCGCCTGCGATACGGACCCGGTGAGCATA
>JBCCGE010000173.1:0-3535 GCA_039029455.1 Pseudomonadota bacterium
CAGGTCCCGCAGGTTCTTTCGCAGTGTCCAGTCGTTTATGCAATAGAACACGAAGGCGTCGGCATCAATTGACAAAGCCTTTCGGAGTGCTGTCTGGTCAGAGGCAGGAGAGCGCTCGGGTTTGCGCAGTACGTGCGGGACGCAGAAAAGCGGGGAGGCCGTACCTGACTTTTCGAACGCCGATTTGCAGAATTCCGAGGGCACGACCAGGGCATCCATCAAATCAAGATGGATGAGCCAGCTGGAAGGTACAGAATCGTATTCCCAGACTGTGATGCCAATATTTCGGCTTTCCGGATTTCTGAATTCGGAAAAGTAATCAGGAATAGTGTGTATAACCGTGATATCGGGAACCATTTCGCAAGAGAGGCTTTGGTCGAAAGACGACAGCTCCGACGCATCGTCAAACAACTGGTGAAGAATCCTTTTAGCGATTTGATTTCCATCTTTGACCTGACGAACGGGTTTATAGCGATGGGTTTCCGGACATTGCAGCAGCGGCACGGGCTGTACCTGATGGTGTTGTTGCAGTGCGGAAATATAGGCCAGTGCTGACAGCCCGTAGCCGGTCGAATCCAGAAAGAAGAAGTACTGAATCCGTTTCATGAGTTTTTTCTACGGTGACTGTGACGTTCTTATCTGGCGTCAGGCTGCCACAGCGGGTGTTTTTGCATGATTGACTGAAAAAGGTCCGAATCCAGCCAGATATGAAGCCATCGTTTGACGTGCTGCAAGTGCACAGAATTGAACCAGTCAGAATCGACACCGGCGAACTGACGGATGAATGGCATGACACATATATCGGCAACCGATGCTCGGTCATCGATCAGAAATTGTGCAGAAGTCAGACGCCGATCCAGTTTTTCAATAAAATTCATTGCTCTGTTCCGGTAGTATTCCTGATTGTGTCGTGGGCTTCGATCGAGGTATTTATATTGATCCAGCCTGGGTTTGAAATCATCGTCACACTCTTTAATCAGATCTGCAATATCTGCCGTCTTGGGGATGGAATCCGATCGGGTCCAGTCGGGTTGCGGTGACTGAGTGAAGGCCCAGTCAACTATGTCCCGGCTTTCTTCCAAAACAGTCTGGTCGTTAATTACCAGCACCGGCACTGTTCCCTTGGGAGAGACGACCATCATTGCCGACGGTTTGTTTTTCAGCGAAACTTCCCGATGTTCCACCGCGATGTTTGTAATCGCCAGGGCCATTCGCGCGCGCATTGCATAGGGGCAGCGTCGGAAGGAGTACAGAATCGGCTTTGCGGGATTCAAGACAAATCAGTTGTTCAGCGCATTAAATGCGTCCACTCCGGCAGCGGCAACGATCTCATCCTGATCCGGAGTGCCCGAGCTGCACCCGACGCCGCCCACAATTTCGCCATCAACGAAAACCGGAAGGCCTCCGGCGACAATCATGAACCGCCCCTGATGACTGACTTCGATACCATAAGCCGGGTTGCCCGGTTGCGCCGCCGTGCCGTAGTCCCGCGTCGACTTTCTGGCGGCTGCAGCCGTAAACGCTTTTGAAATTGCAATTTCGATTGATGTAATACGGGCGCCATCCATGCGCTGAAACAGCAAGAGGTGTCCGGCGTCATCTGTGACCGCGATGTCCATATCGACGCCAATTTCCGTAGCCTTTGAGCGGCAGGCGTCAGCGATGGCGCCTGCATCATTGAGATCGAGTTGTCGTTTTTGCTTCATCTTACCAGACAGAGTTCGTTATTGTTCGAGTGTACCAATTCGTATCGTCACGTCATCAAGGGATTTTTGAAAGAAGATCGAAATGATGCAGAAAGATGCAGTCAGGTTGTGAGCTTTCGGTAGATCTCAGCCACTTTGAGTGGCAGCTTCCGTACCTCATCTATAACGACATAGCTGGCGTGTCCGTACATATGAGGCAGGTACTCGCTGGCTTCCTTGTCAATCGTGATGCAAAACGGATGTATGCCGGAATGACGCGCTTCCATCAGCGCCTGGCGGGTATCTTCAATGCCATAGTCGCCACGATAGCCGTCGTAATCATCGGGTTTACCGTCTGAAAGCGTGATCAGAATCCGGGTTTTGGCCTCCACCCGATTCAGTATTGTGCTGAGGTGGCGAATCGTTACGCCCATTCGGGTATAGTCCTGCGGTCGCAGTCCGCTGATTCGCGCTCTAACATCGCGATCATAGGACTGTTCGAATTTCTTGATGCGATAGATCTCACATCGGTTTCGGGTCATACCTGAAAATCCGTATATGGCGTACTGATCGCCGAGAATTTCCAGCGCTTCGCAAAGAAGGATCAGACTTTCCCGCTCAGCATCGTTGATCCAGCCCTTGGTCGATCCGCTGACATCTACCATAAAAATAACGGCGAGATCCCGATCAACCTTGTGCATCTGACTGAAAAGTCGGTCGGTCATTTCGACTCCGTTGAGCATGTCAGCGTATGCGGTGATCAGAGCATCGAGATCAATATTGTCACCCACAGGTTGTGCGCGCAGCACTTTGTCCTCGCCCCGAAGAGCTTCAAAGTGTTTGCGTATGTCCGCAACCAGATGCAGGTACTTTTCCAGAGTCGCATCGCGAAAGTCATCGTAGATCGGATGCGTGTCAAGTTCATTGAGAACACACCAGTCCCTGCGGTAGGTTTGCCGACGAAAGTCCCATTCGTCGTAGAAAAACGCATTGTCTAAATTAGACCCAACGGGTCGATTCTGTTGCGACGGCGCATCGCTACTGCCGCCATCGGCACTGTCGTCAGACAGATCGGTAAGCCAGTCGTCAGGAATCCGGTCAAGATCCTGTAACAGAGAATCCAGAATCTCCTGCAGATCGTCACTGTTTTGGACACTCTCGCCGTCAATTTTGAGATCGTCCCCATCAAACTCAATGTCCGGTTGATCACCCCCCTGATTTGGCTGCCCGTCGTCATTGGAGGCGTCGGATTTTTGCGACATTTCCCGGATGATCTCTTCCAGCGCATTTCTGAGCTGGTCCTTGTCGGCCTGCAGGCGTTGTTCAATTGCATCACTGGCGGCATCGAGATCGAATTCGCCCTGGTACAACAGTGGATCGGGCCACGGCATCTCCAGTGGATAAAGCTCCGCTGTCGCTTGCAGTGTGTCTTCGACACTGGCGTCTGCCTGTTCAAGTTTTTGAATCTGCCATTTCCAGGTTTCGTCATGGACGGGCGCGGGGGCATCCAGAGTCAGCATCTCTCGTGCCAGTCCGGGCAGTTCTCGCTCAATGCAGGCGTTGAGCCGAATGGTTTCAAGCAGATTGAAGAGTCTGAGAGCACGACCGTTGTCTTCAAATTCTTCCAACAGCTCAATCAGATGCGGTGAGTCTGATGTGCGCCTTCGAAAGGTGCCAAACCAGGTTTGCGCCCACAGATTCACCGCCTTTGCTTTATACAGGCGGTAGTTTTTATCCGGATCGTTGTATCGGTTCAATTGAGCGGGCAGGTACAGCGTATCGTTATCGGTATAGGTTTTCTTGGACGCCTCGAGCTTGAGTTCCCGGCCTGCAAGACCGGTGATGAACGC
>JBCCGE010000174.1:0-3510 GCA_039029455.1 Pseudomonadota bacterium
CGAATCGTCAGGTTTTTAACATGCGATTAGTTAGAGAGGTTGAGGTAGTTCAGGCAATCGGTGGCGGAGAGTGAGGGATTGGCAGGCATTGCCCTCTCGCCTTTGGCTCGCGCATCGCGCCGTTGGCGCTTGTCGAACCGATATTTCATCCGGGGGTTCGAATCGTCAGATTTTGAACGTGTCGTTCATGGGGCAGGTTGGGGTAGTGACGACAATCGGTGGCGGAGAGTGAGGGATTCGAACCCCCGGACCTGTTACAGTCAACGGTTTTCAAGACCGCCGCATTCGACCACTCTGCCAACTCTCCGGCGCGAAAAAACCACGAGAATCGTGATTTTGAATGGTGGAGCGCGATTATATCTGAGCGTTTGGCGCTTATCTATCGATTGCCCTTAAATTGTAAAGCAATGAATGAATAGCCTACCGTCTGTGCAAAGCGAGTTGCTTAACGGCGTCCCTTTGGTTGCGCACGCTTTTTTTGGACGCCGGGGTGGCAGTTCATGCGGTAGCTTCGGCTCGCTGAATGCCAGTCAGTTCGCCGGAGACGATCCTGATAACCTCGCCAGCAATCGAACGAGGATCATGCGGCATTTGCATGCGCATTCTCTGTTCTCAAACAAACAGGTTCACGGACGCATGGTGCGCGTTATCGATTCGACTTCGGCTGTTGATGATGTACATGAGGCTGATGGACTGGTTACCGACCAACCTGGCACTGTGCTCGGTGTGCTTGGTGCCGATTGTGCGCCTGTGCTTTTTGCCGATCCCAACACGGGAATAATCGGGGCTGCACACGCCGGTTGGGGTGGCGCTTTGAGGGGTGTTTGTGAATCTGTGGTTGAGTCCATGATCGACCTTGGCGCCCGGGTATCGGCGATCAGGGTGGCAGTGGGTCCAGCCATACAGCTCGAATCCTATGAGGTCGGCGAGAAATTCAAAGCCAATGTCGTCGAAACCAGCCCGGTTGACGCTGCGCACTGTTTCGCCAAAAGGGGACCTTCAGGCACAGAGCATTTTGATCTTGCCGGTTACATACGGTTGCGATTGGCAGCCGCAGGTATTCTTGAGATCGACAATCTCGCCATCGATACCTATTCAAACGAGACGGATTACTTTAGCTATCGACGAGCCTGCCATCGGGGTGAGTCCGGGTACGGCAGGCAAATGTCAGCAATCTGCCTGCAGAGCGGTTAAGTGCGGTTTTCGCAGTTTGGTTCGCATCGCGCCTGCGTGCGAAATGGTAGGGAAATCACCACCGGACACGGGTGAATTCGTCTGAAAGAGTTTCTGCTGTTCTGAACTCAGTCAGAGGATGCACAGACTAAAAGGTATTGTTCTCAGACAGCGTTTTCGAGTTCATCCCATCGCGCATAGAGTTGATCCAGTGAGGCGGACACAGTTTTGAGTTCATCCAACGTTCGCGCGACATCATCCGAATCGTTGTTGTAGAAGCTGCTGTCTGAAATTATTTCGGTTAGCTCTGCCTGGCGAGATTCCAGATCATCGATCTGTGACGGCAGCTGGTCGAGTTCGCGTTGCAGTTTATAGCTGAGCTTTTTGACCGATTGACGCGGCGCAGCAGCATTGGGCGTCTCTTTTGTCTGCTTTTTTTCAATATCCGTTGTCTCTTGTGATTGTTGCCGCAGCCAGTCCGAGTATCCACCGACATATTCCCTGACGACCCCGTCACCCTCAAACGCCAGTGCGCTGGTCACCACGTTGTCCATGAAGGTCCTGTCGTGACTAACCAGCAACAGAGTGCCGTCAAAATCAAGCAGCATCTCTTCGAGCAGTTCAAGGGTTTCAATGTCGAGATCGTTGGTGGGTTCATCCATTACCAGTACGTTTGCGGGTTTGCTGAACAGACTGGCGAGAAGTACCCGGGCTTTTTCCCCGCCGGACAGGCTTCTTATCGGGGAGCGCGACCTGGACGGCGTGAACAGAAAATTCGACAGATAGCTGATAACGTGTATGGACTTGCCGCCGACGGTGATTTCATCCCGACCTTCACCGATGACGTCAATAATTCGTTTATCCGCATCCAGTTGATCTCTTTGCTGGTCGAAATAAGCGATCTGTACATTTGTACCGACTTTAACTGTGCCCTCGGACGGCACAACATTCCCAAGCAGCAGTCGAATCAGAGTGGTTTTACCAATACCGTTCGGCCCGATAAGTCCGATTCTGTCTCCGCGCAGTATCCGGGTTGAAAAGTTTTTGACGATTGGAGATTGTCCGTAGGTATAACTTACGTTTTCCGCTTCGATCACAACTTTCCCGCTGGACGTTCCGGAATCAAGAGACATCCTGACCTGTCCTTTCCTGTCTCGCCGTAAGGCGCGTTCCTCCCGCATTTTCTTTAGCGCCCTGACTCGCCCTTCGTTCCGGGTTCGCCGCGCCTTAATGCCCTGACGAATCCAGGCCTCCTCCTCTGCCAGTTTTTTATCGAATGCCGCATTGTGTCGCTTCTCCTCTTGCAATGAGGCTGCTTTCCTTCGCAGAAAATCTTCATAACCGCCAGCCCACAGAGTCAGCTTACCTCGCTCCAGATCGACAATACGGTTGGTAACGTTAACCAGAAACCGGCGGTCGTGAGTAACCACAATCACTGCGCCGTTGAATTTGAGAATTTGTTTCTCAAGCCAGGTGATTGATTCAATGTCGAGATGATTCGTCGGCTCATCCAGCAGCAACAGGTCGGGCTCGGTGACGAGCGCTTTTGCCAAACCAACCCGACGTTTCCATCCACCAGACAAAGTGCCGACAGATTCAGCACCGTCAAGTGACAAACGGGCAAGAACCTTTTCGATCCGGGTTTCAGCCGACCAGCCGTCAAGGCGATCCAGGGATGTCTGCGCGCTGGACATGGTTTCAGCATCGCCGGAATTCAGCGCATTCTGGTACCGAACCAGCTCGCGACCGATCGGCCCGAGGCCAGAGGCGACCGCCTCAAACACCGATTGTTGATCGTCCAGATCTGGCGATTGATCGAGCGCTGCAATTTGTATTTGATCCAGTCCCTGAATGTCTCCTTCGTCGGCGATAATTCGGCTGGACAGAATATTCAGCAAAGTCGATTTGCCTTCACCGTTTCGCCCAATGAGCCCGATTCTGTCGCCTTTTTCCACGACCAAAGATGCGCTGTCCAGAAGTTTGTGATCGCCGAAAGCAACGGAAAGATCGGTAATTCGAATCAAGGACATGAAAAAACGCCGGTGCGACTTTTATCGAGCCGCGGATTCTACACGTAATGACATTTCATTCGCGGCCGGTATAATCGCGCGCCGCGCAAAACCCTGCAATTACCCGACTCCCGCATGAGCACGCTCTCAGAACACATCAACCTGCGAAGAACGTTTGCGATCATTTCTCACCCCGATGCGGGTAAGACCACGCTGACCGAAAAGCTGCTTCTGAAGGGCGGCGCCATACACCTTGCAGGCGAAGTCAAGGCGCGTGGGGACAACCGGCGGGCGCGTTCGGACTGGATGAAGATCGAGCAGCAGCGCG
>JBCCGE010000175.1:0-3479 GCA_039029455.1 Pseudomonadota bacterium
AATAATTCAACCAGTGCGGCAGTCTGTTCGGGATCAAGCGGAAGCGGAACGATGCCCACTTCCGCGCGTTCTTCTACGTGTTTTTCGTACTGTTCAAGCAAATTTCAAATATCCTGAAAAATCCAGTGTGAACCCACCAGTGAGGTTAAATATTGGGACCAATTTGTCAGACACAACGTCCAAGTCACTCATGATTCATGAGCACAATGCAGCAGCACTCGAAAGCTATGCTTCAATTTACCGGGGATGCATATTCTACTAAATTTCGCCATTCTTTGCATCGTGCAACGGTCGTAAGCAACTGTTTTTTGGATCGAAATCATATTTTTTGAGTTTCAATTTGAAACATCCATAGTCAGTTGCTGTGATAGCATTGTCCTTTGCCGAAAGGCCACAGGAATAACATCTTCCGGCAAATAAGCGAATAATCCATTCGGAAATGACATTCAATGGGAGTTCAATCGACAATTGATGCCAATGTTCTCATTTATGCGCTTCTACTCAGTTTTTTTTCAGCGAACGATCCAGTACAACCCATCAGACTTTTCTCAACACGTGTTTAACCGAGCGAATTCTGGTTTTGGACTTAAATTCCAAGTGCCGGCGGCATTCGGATGGCTTTGCGCCGCGTGCATGTGGCCTTTAGTGATATCCGCGAATCAGGTGTCCACGTCACCGGAAATTCAGACCATACATGCGGAAAAAATCTTTGTCGGTGACTATTACACACTGCCAAACGGTCAACAAAAACAACTGTTTCGAAAAAAGGACGTGTACGCATTCGAGCCGGTTACCGGCTTCGCGCAACCAAAATCACGAACGTCAATGCGTTCAGTGGAACATCACAAACTTGGCAATATGGCTGTGTACAGACTCGACAGCAGCAGATCAGCACTGAAAGCGAATACGGCTGAGCTCACTCGAGATGGATTTCCAGTATTTACCAATAAGAGCAATTCCGTCGACATGGTTATCCGTCCTGAACTGCTTATCCATTTTGGTGCAGGTATCAATGGCGACGATTATGTAGCACAACTTGAATCAGACTTCCCGATAACGCACCGTCGCAAAATTTACATTGGCGCTGAAACCTGGGTGCATCATTACGATTACGTTTTGACTCCACTGTCCTATGACAGCTACTTTGCCACCCTTCGAGAACTCACCCAGGAACCGTATATTCGAATTGCTGAGCCCGAAATCTACAGTCAGCCCATTCGGGCATCTGCTCCAACCGATAACCTGTTCTCCGAGCAATGGTATCTGGGTAACACCGGGCAATTCGGCGGATTGTGCGACGCCGATATTGACGCCGTACCGGCATGGATGCTCGATGGTGTGTTGGTCAGAAAAGGTTCAGGTATCACAGTTGCAGTCGTCGACGACGGAGTAGAGCTGAATCATCCCGAATACACGATTGATTCCGCGACCGCTGTGGTCGCGACCAGCGGCTCTGATTTTGTCGATGACAGCGCCGTCCCGGTCAACTGCGACGATGGCACTCCGGCAGTTAGCGATAACGATGCCAGCCCACATGTTTCAGATCTCAATTCGTGCAGCCTTACTCAGGGTTCTGACGATAAAAATGATGATCACGGCACCGCTATCGCGGGCATTATCGGAGCCCGTGAAAATCTGCCTCCGCCGAATGGAGGCACTGTTGGTGTAGCACCGCTTGCAACCATCTATCCGGTCAGACTGATTTCGGACTATGGTCCCGCGACGTCCTGCTCTGCCGCCGCCTCCGCTCTTATCGACGCGGCACAAAATGCGCACATCATCAATGCCAGCTGGACTCTGGACGGTTGTGAGGGCAATATGACTCTGACCGATGCGATTACTAACATCGCGACAGGTACGGTCGTAGGATCGCCAAGATCCAACGGAACACTGGGCACTCCTCTGATTTTCCCGACAGGCAATCTGGGATCGGGGTGGAAGTATTTTGAAACCTCAGTGTCCGCCGGAAGCCGGACGTTCCGATGGGAATACGCGAAAGACGATTTCTCATTTTTTGGGTTTGAAGGTGAAAACGGACTGTGGCTGGACGATATCTCAATACCCGGCGAGCCGCTCGAAGATTTCAACTCAGGTGCCGCTGACCTGACTAATTTCGGAACCAGCAGTTGCGAGCAGGACAATCCGATTAACGCCCCGGGCACTTGCTCACAGGTCTCCAGCTGCAATAACGCGGCCATTGATCATTCATGGAATATTTTTAACCAGAACCCGCTGCGCACTCTTGGCGGCGATGGATTTTCGATTGTCGCCGGAAACCCGGACAGCTTCGATCCCGGCGAGGGCGGTTCAGCGGAAGATTGTGAGCAGATTCAGTTGACGCGAACAACGAATGTCGATTCAGGCACCGTGTCGTTCTGGTACTGGATTTCCGCAACGCAAACCGACTACATCGAGTTTTTTATCGACGGATCTCCGAGAATGACCGACTCAAGAGTTACAGATGAAGTATTGGACATTGCTTTTCCGGCGAGCCATCCGAATACCATCGCTATAGGCGCCTCTGGTAATGGCTCCAGCGGTGAACTGGAATATAAAACTCATTATTCTCAGTTCGGGTCAGAAGTCGATTTTGTAGCCCCAGGCCCAGTGGACGATGACGCAGAATTCGCCACCACTGACCGGACGGGGCAGGACAACGGGTACGACTCAGATTCAGATTACACTCTTAATTTTGGAGCCATCATCAGCGAATTTACTTCTGATGACGGCGGCAGCACAGATCAGGACTTCAGTGTAATTGGCGGGACTTCGGCCTCCACGGCTATCGTGTCCGGTGTTATTGCCAATGTGATCGCAGCGAACAACAACGTTACCAGCTCGGAAATAATGGATCACCTCATTGCAGGTGCCGACAAAATTGGCCGGTTAGCTTACGACGACGGTGAAACCAGCATGGGTGCCAACGATGGTCGTAATGATTTGCATGGTTATGGACGGGTCAATTTGTACAAGACCCTGCAATCCCTTATCGGTGTCGCCATTGACGAACCCGTTGAAGAGTGCCCAATTCCCGAAGTAGATAATTCAATATGTTTCCCTATCGTTGGCACGAATGTTAGCAATACTGCCGTGGTGTGCATTTAAACGATTCAGGCGACGTCGTGAAACTCAAAACTGTCTGTGCTCTGACCGTGTTTCTGTTACTGGCTGGCTGCACTCAGGAAACACAAAACAAGTTTGGCCGCGCGATTCAAAACTGGACCGGCACACACGGCGTGCTCGATATTTATGCGGGCGAAAAACTGGTAAACCGTTTTATTGACATTGATAAACTTTCCACCGCCATATCAACGCAGGGCAGTGATCCCCGACCCTATCGATTTGGCTATGGCGTGCTCGACCTGAATCAGAATTTCAAGGTTGATCCGGGTGAACGCAAAGTCTACTTTGAGTTCAGCGATTATTCGACCAGCTACATTTTTTATGAAAATCCTCACGTCCCGCAGTCATAAAAAAAC
>JBCCGE010000176.1:0-3449 GCA_039029455.1 Pseudomonadota bacterium
CGACAAGCTTTTGATTGGAGAAGTTCTGGAGGTAAAACCGCATCCGAATGCAGACAAGTTGAAAGTCTGCACTGTGGATGTTGGACGCAAACGATCACTGAAAATTGTTTGCGGCGCGTCCAATGCAGCGCCAGGTATCCGTGTTCCGGTAGCCCTTCCAGGCTGTCGACTGGGCGATCTCAAAATAAAGAAATCCGATATCCGCGGCGAGATCTCCAGCGGCATGCTGTGTTCACAACAGGAACTCGGTCTCGCGGACCAGTCCTCCGGACTGATGATTCTTGACGATGATGCGCCGGTCGGTGCCGTGGTGCACCAGTATCTGAATCTGTCCGATCCGATAATTGAGGTCGATCTGACACCGAATCGCGGTGATTGTCTGAGCATTCATGGCGTCGCGCGAGAGGTGTCCGCATTGACCTCGGCGAGGCTCTCGATTGCACCGGCGGCAAAGGTCAAAAACAGTTGCCGGCAACGCCTTGATGTCACCCTAAAGGCGCCGGAGGCCTGCCCGAGATATGTGGGTCGCGCTGTCTGCAATATTGATATGCAGGCGAACTCGCCTGACTGGCTGGTCGAGCGACTTCGACGCAGTGGTCTCAGGAGCATCAATCCGGTTGTCGATATCACCAACTACGTCATGCTGGAAACCGGTCAACCGATGCACGCTTTTGATTTGGACAAAATCAATGGCGGCATAGTAGTGCGGATGGCGCGAGAGCGCGAGAGTCTGAAGCTACTGGACGGAAGCACTGTCAGGATGAATCCCAATAATCTGGTTATCGCTGATCACAAAGGTGCTATTGCACTGGCCGGAATAATGGGCGGAGACAGTTCTGCGATTTCTGATCGAACGACGAATATCTATTTCGAGTCGGCGTTTTTCAGTGCAGATGCGATTGCCGGAAAGGCGCGGGAATTCGGTATGCACACGGATGCATCTCATCGATTTGAACGCGGTGTGGACAGCAAAGGGCAGGTCAACGCACTGGAGCGTGCGACTGCTCTGCTGCAGGCAATAGCCGGTGGGGACGCAGGTCCTGTCACCCACGCACTGGAGCGGAAACAGCTGCCGGTGAATCGCTCGATTCATCTTGTCCGCAGCGAAATTCCGCGACTATTAGGGGCCAGTTTTCCTGCAGCAAAAATTAATGCCTTGCTGCGTCGTCTGGGAATGCATGTGAAGTCTGCGGCAGGTGGATGGCGGGTCACGGCTCCGAGTTGGCGGTTTGATATCAGCGGTTCCCACGATCTTGTCGAGGAAGTCGGGCGATGTCTCGGATTTGATCAGATTGAACCCAGAATGCCTGTTGCCACCGGCAAGACCGGGTCACATCCGGAACGTTCGGTTTCGACCACTGCGCTGAAATCCAAACTGGTCGCCGAGGGCTTTTATGAGGCCATAACGTACAGTTTTGTCGATGCTTCGGTGCAACAGGCACTGCTCGAATCCAAAAAGCCCGTCAAATTGAGTAATCCGATAGCCGATAACATGTCGGTGATGCGACAAAGCCTGTGGCCAGGATTGCTTGAAGCAATGGTCAGCAACGTCAACCGACAAAATGAAAGAGTCCGGTTGTTTGAAGTAGGGCATGTCTTTTCGGCCCAAAAACCGCCCAAATCTGACGACCGGATTCAGCTGAAGCACCGCGAGACGAATGTGGTTGCCGGTGTATTGACGGGTTCTGCTCAGCCGCGTCACTGGCAATCCCAGCCAAGGGCGACCGACTTTTTTGATATGAAAGGTATCGTCGAGCGATTAATGTCTCACATCAGCGACACTGTAACGTTCGGACCCGCAAGTCACCCGGCACTCCATCCGGGTCAGACTGCAGAGATTCGATTGGATGCCAAAAGTATCGGTTATCTGGGTCAGTTACACCCTGAGAAACAGGCCGTTCTTGGACTGTCCGTTCCGATCTATGCGTTCGAAATTCAGGCTTCACCGTTACTGGAGCGGCCGCTGCCAGCGTTCTCGACAATCTCCAAATTTCCCCCGGTACAAAGGGATCTGGCGGTCCTCGTGGATCGATCTGTTGCCGCTCAGGACGTACTGAATACAGTTAAAGAAGCGGCAGGCGATATGCTGATTGATCTACAGCTGTTTGATATATATGAAGGCGAAAGGATTGAAAAAAATCAGAAAAGTTTTGCTTTCAGCTTGACCTTGCAGTCCGAATCAAGCAATCTTACTACTTCGGATGCGGAACAAATTACCGACAAAATTCTGACCGCGCTGAAACAAAGTCACGGTGGTCATTTGCGACCCTCAGGTTGATCTTCAATTGTGAGTGACTCTTTAGCGTTTGGGATTCAGTAACCCCATCCGACGATGTATCCAGTGTGCTTAAAAGCACTGTGCGAAAAAAAGTTTGACGGGTGGCGCGCACAGGCGGAACACGTTTCCAGTGCTGGATCATTAGTAGGTATCGGACAGGTTGTCACAATCAATCTGCATCTCATACCTGAGAGGTAAAATAAAATTCGTTGGGTGTCTCTTGAATGATCGCTTGAGCAGCACTGCGACGGTTGAGCGAATAAGACCAAATTAGAAGCAATGACTATTACTAAAGCTGACCTTGGGAATGCGCTTTTCGATGAGGTGGGTCTGAATAAGCGGGAAGCAAAAGATTTTGTTGAGTTGTTCTTTGAAAAAATCAGGCAGGCGCTTGAAAACGGTTCTGCTGTGAAGCTTTCAGGGTTTGGCAGCTTCACCCTGCGAGACAAAACTTCTCGCCCAGGACGCAATCCCAAAACTGGCGAAGAAGTCGCCATTTCGGCGCGAAGGGTTGTAACTTTTCGCTCCAGTCAAAAATTAAAAGAAAGCGTGGTTTCCAATTCATTCGAACTGACCCAGAAACTGGGGCGTAACCGATAATGACCATGCTTGACCCGAGTGGCTTTGAACTGCCGCCAATCCCATCAAAACGCTATTTCACGATAGGTGAAGTCAGCAAACTCTGTGTGGTAAAACCGCACGTGCTTCGATACTGGGAACAGGAATTTCCGCAACTCAAGCCTGTAAAACGAAGAGGCAACAGGAGGTACTATCAACGGCACGAAGTTAAGTTGATTCGTCAGATCCGAAAACTGCTGTATGTTGAAGGGTTCACCATAAGTGGCGCCAGAGTTCGTTTAGAGCAGCTTGCCAACGAGGGCTCAAGTGCAGCGGTCTCCCCCAGCGAGCAAAATGCGGAATCAAAAATGTTGCAGCAACTGATTTCCGAGCTCGAAGAGGTTCAGGACATCTTAAATTAACGTACTCGGGGTGTAGCGCAGCCTGGTAGCGCACCGCAATGGGGTTGCGGTGGTCGGAGGTTCAAATCCTCTCACCCCGACCAATTTCCTGATCTGTTTTCTTCTCGCCAGAGAATGAAGAAAGTGCTGGTCCCCCAGTCGATCTGATAGCGGCCGTCGACCGGGTCGTCGAGGATGTCGACCTGGGCGAA
>JBCCGE010000177.1:0-3259 GCA_039029455.1 Pseudomonadota bacterium
CGGCTCAATTCGCCTCGATCCCGGCCGGCTCAGGTTCAACCACTACAACGTCAACGCAAAACAGATCGAGTTCGCACGCAGATTCTACCGGGATCCCACGATCGAGCTCAACGCGGACGACGAGTCCCTGCCCAACCGCCTCGCAGGAACCTCGCGGGAGTAGTGGCCCACCCAGGCTGGGCGTTTCTCACATGAAGCCAGCGGGCTAGGCTAGAGCCTGTGACCAAAACGCTCCCAGAACGCGGAGATCGGAGACAGTGTTTTCTCAATCGACGACCGATGTTCTGCCGACACTAAATCCTGCCCTTCCAGTTGATGCACAAGATCAGCGATCGGTTTGTATCGCTCTTCTTCCTGTACGAAGGAATCAAAATCAGAGAACCGTGCAGGATCAAGCAAGCGCAATCGCGCGAAGTGGCTCTCCCTACCCAGTTGTTCCGGCGTCGCGGTCAGTAAAAGCACGGAGCGGGTTTCCTCAGCCAGTTTTTCAACCAGTGCATATTCGAGGCTGGGTTCCTGCTGCGACCATTGCAGGTGATGGGCTTCATCAACCACAAGCATATCCCATTCACCCGCTCGGCAATGTTTATAGATATCCGGATCTGATGTCAGAGTGCCGACGGAGCAGATCACCAGTTGCTCGGTCTGAAACGGGTTATCGATTGTGCTTCGATCTTCTTCGGCAGGCTCTGCGTCGACTTCTTCAGCGTCATTCAACTCGGGCTCATCGTCGTCGGCCGAGAGAATTGCCCGATAACGCTGTTCGTCAAATACCGAAAACGAAAGGTTGAATCTTCTGAGCATTTCAACCAGCCATTGGTGCACGAGACTGTCGGGTACGACAATAAGCACGCGCTTGGCTCTTTCCGAGACCAGTTGGTGGTGCAGAATCATTCCGGCTTCGATGGTTTTTCCGAGACCAACCTCATCTGCCAGCAGCACCCGGGGCGCGTATCGCCGGGCCACCTCATTTGCAATATACAGCTGGTGTGGAATCAGACTGACGCGCCCACCGGCGAGCCCCCGAAGCGGATCCCTGGACAGATCACTCAGGTATTTCTGGGTCTGATAACGGACTTCAAACCACAAATCCCGATCCACCTGTCCGTGAAACAATCTCTCTGTGGGCCGGTTGAGCTGAATTAAAAAATCCAGACAACTCTCATCGATTGCTGACTCTGCGCCATCCTCCGATCGAGCCTGATAAATTATGAGTCCTTCACTTTCAGTGACCTCAATAACTTCAAAGTTTTCTTTCTCCAGAGTAACGATGTGATCACCCGGAGAAAATCGTACCCGGGTCAACGGAACAGATTCTTTCGAGTACACAAAGGTTTCACCTGTCGCCAGGAAAATCACTGTAACCGTTCTAAAATCGGTCTGTAAGACGGTTCCCAACCCCATCTGCAGTTGGGCGTCGTTAATCCAGCGTTGTCCGGGAATGAAATCTGACATATTCGGTTGTGAAAACTCAGTTTGGCGCGTATTGTAGTGGAATAGATTAGTTTCGGAATCCCAAAAGAGACCTGTGTCTGACGTAGCGGAAACACTCTCTCAGCACGCCCGCAAAAACGTGGCCGAGATCACGGATAAATGGATACGACGGGCCGAGCATATGTATGGGATCAGCCTGCAGCCAATATCAGTATCTTTTGACTTGCGCGGCCGCACAGCCGGCATGTTCCGTGTTAAAGATGGAGTCCGCGAAATCCGTTTCAATCCCTGGATATTCTCCGAGTATTTTGAGGAGAATCTCAACGAAACCATTCCCCATGAAGTCGCACACGCAACGAACTACGTATTGCACGGCACTCGGGGGGTAAAACCCCACGGCGCAGAATGGAAGCGCATCATGATGGATTTCGGAGTCGAACCCAGAGTCACTTGTGAATTCCGGCTTGATAAAGTGCCGCAACGTAAAGTTCGACGCTACGACTATCGCTGTGCCTGCACCGCCCATCAACTGACGGCCTACAGGCACAATAAAATCACTCGGAGACAAGCCTGCTATGTGTGTAAATTCTGTCGAACCACGTTGTACCCCGCATGAATCCCTGGCAAATCTATATCGTCCGCTGCAGTGACGGTTCGCTGTACACAGGCATTACCAATAATATGGATATCAGGTTGGAACTCCATAATTCGGGTAAAGGTGCGAAATACACACGCGCCAGACGACCTGTTCAGCTCGTGTATTCCGAGTCGAGCACATCACAAAGCGAAGCTGCGCGCAGAGAGTTTCAGATCAAGAAACTGTCCCGCGCGCAAAAACTGTTGCTGATCGCAAATGTGGGGTAATATTTTCGGCTGCATTTTGCGCCGCTTCTCTGTGACTGCTGAATAATTTACTAACGATTCATCTAAATGTTGTCGTCCGAATCCCTAAAACTGCGTCTAAAAGCTTTCCTTGTCCACCTGGTAATCAGCCTGGCCATTCTGGCTGTATTGCTCTACCTGCTTGTTTTTATTTGGTATCCGCCTCCTTTTTTTGCCGCGGACGGCGGCTGGCAGGGGTTAAAGATCATTCTGGGTGTGGATATAGTTTTGGGCCCGGTTTTAACGCTCATGATCTATAACCCGGCAAAAGGCGCCCACAAGCTCAAAATGGATCTGATAGCGATCGCCTGCGTGCAAATATTTGCCCTCATCGCCGGTAGTTACATTGTCTACGATCAGCGCACCCGAATGGTGGTCTTTGCCAACAACCGTTTTGTCTCACTTACGGAAACTCAGATTAGCGAGTCCAATGTACCTTCGGAAATGCTTGCACGACTATCGGAGTCCAATCCACCGATGGCGTTTGTTGAACTTCCGGAGGATCCGGCTGAACGGCGCGCAGTGATTAACAATAATATTTCGGGACAATTGCTCTACAAACGAGGTGATCTCTTCCGCCCCCTGACGGATGAAAACCGAATGAAAATCATCGCGGAAGGGTTTGATCTGGACGACGTCGCTACGGCTAACCCTGCGCGAAAAACGTTAGTCTCAAGGTTTTTGGACAAAATAAAGAAGCCATCCTCGTCCTTAGCCGCGCTGCCTCTGTACTGCAGATACGCGGAACTGACGCTGGTTATGGATCGAGGGACGGGTGAAATCATCGACACCATAAGCATCCCTCACGGAGACCTTATCGCCTCTCTGGCCGCCGAGCGATTGAAGGAAGAATCGTCCGACGACTCAGGTAACTAAGGAGCCTCTGCAAAAATCATGACCGACCCATTTGAGTCTAAAATGTTCAATATCTTTGTTAGAAAAC
>JBCCGE010000178.1:0-3072 GCA_039029455.1 Pseudomonadota bacterium
CCGGCGTCACCTGCGGCATATCCGATACGCCAGCCGGTCATCGCGTAGGCCTTGGAGACACCGTTAAACACCATGGTCCGGTCGTACAGATCTGGACAGGCATTCAGAATGTTGCAGAATTGGTAGTCGCCCCAGACGATATGCTCATACATGTCATCTGTCATGATCAGGATATCCGGGTGTTTTCTAAGGACTTCGCCCAACGCTGCGAGCTCTTCTATCGAGTAGCCGACACCCGTCGGGTTGGATGGGCTGTTCAATACCAGCATACGGGTGTTGGCAGTAATCGCATTTTCCAGATTTTCAGGTGTCAGCTTGAAAGCATCATCAATACCGGTATCGATCACCACGGGTGTGGCATCCGCAAGAATCACGATATCCGGATAGGAAACCCAGTAAGGTGCCGGTACGATGACTTCATCACCTTCGTCCAGCAGCGCCTGACACAGATTGAAGAAACTCTGCTTGCCGCCGCAGGAAACCAGAATCTGATCCGCGGTATAACTGAGTCCGTTGTCGCGCTCGAATTTGTCGATGATGGCCTGCTTTAATGCGACTGTGCCATCGACTGCCGTGTAATGTGTATCGCCGTTCTGAATGGCGGCAATGGCGGCATCACTAATGTGTTTCGGGGTGTCGAAATCGGGTTCACCGGCACCCAGACCGATGACATCGCGACCTTGCGCACGCAACTGGCTAGCCAAATTTGAAACTGCTAAAGTGGGGGATGGTTTGATCGCATTAACGCGCTTGGATAATTTGCTGGACACAGTGATCTCTGAAGGTCAGTAAGTATTGGGACAGGCGAAGTATACGAAGCAGAAAGCACCTGTAAAGAACAGTCTTAATATCATTAAAAAAATTAAACAATGGCCAAGAAATTTCAGCTAGTGACGGATTATTCGCCGACCGGAGATCAACCGCAGGCAATCGATGCACTGATTCAGGGCATCGAAGACGGGTTGATGCATCAGACGCTGCTGGGTGTCACGGGATCGGGTAAAACCTTTACCGCCGCCAACATTATCCAGCGTCTTGAGCGCCCCGCCATTGTGATGGCTCACAACAAGACGCTGGCCGCGCAATTGTACGGTGAAATGAAAGAGTTTTTCCCGCATAACTCGGTGCAATATTTTGTTTCTTATTACGACTACTACCAACCCGAAGCCTATGTTCCGACTTCAGACACTTTCATCGAAAAAGATGCGTCAATCAATGAGCATATCGAGCAGATGCGGCTGTCTGCGACCAAGTCTCTAATGGAACGACGCGATACCATAATCGTCGCCTCGGTTTCCGCCATCTATGGTCTGGGTGATCCGGATTCCTACCTGAAGATGTTGCTGCATCTGGTGGTGGGCGATGAAATCGATCAGCGCAGCATTTTGCGTCGACTGGCAGAGTTGCAATATACGCGAAATGACATTGAGCTGAAGCGGGGCACTTACCGCGTGCGCGGGGAAGTAATTGATGTGCATCCGGCAGATTCGGATCGAGAGGCCGTTCGAATCGAATTGTTTGATACTGAAGTGGAACGCATCAGCTTGTTTGACCCGTTGACGGGGGAGGTGAGCAAGGAAGTGAAGCGGGTTACTGTTTATCCGAAAACCCATTACGCCACACCACGTGAAGTGATTCTCGGGTCCATCGATGAAATCAGGGAAGAGTTGAAAGAGCGCCTTGCCGAATTGAAACAAAACGAAAAGCTGGTGGAAGCACAAAGACTCGAACAAAGAGTTAACTATGATATAGAGATGATGCGAGAACTCGGGTACTGCTCGGGAATTGAAAATTACTCGCGCTTCCTTTCGGGACGCAAGGTAGGGGAGCCGCCGCCAACCCTGTTTGATTACCTGCCTGATGACTGTTTGCTGTTTATCGACGAAAGTCATGTAACCGTCTCGCAAATCGGGGGTATGTATCGCGGAGATCGCTCACGCAAGGAAACCCTGGTCGAATACGGGTTCCGCCTGCCGTCAGCGTTGGATAATCGCCCGCTTAGATTTGATGAGTTCGAGCGTATGTCACCGCAAACCGTGTTTGTTTCGGCGACACCGGGGGATTATGAAAAAGAGCATAGCGGCTCTATTGTCGACCAGGTCGTGCGCCCCACCGGTCTGGTGGATCCGGTCATCGAAGTGCGTCCCGCCACTACCCAGGTTGATGATGTGTTGTCGGAAATTGGCAAACGTGTCGAGGTCTCGGAACGCGTGCTGATCACCACCTTAACCAAACGCATGGCAGAGGATTTAACCGATTATCTCGGCGAGCACGGTGTGCGGGTTCGTTATCTTCATTCGGATATTGATACGGTAGAACGAATGGAAATAATTCGTGATCTTCGTCTTGGCGAATTCGATGTGCTGGTCGGAATCAACCTGTTGCGGGAAGGTCTGGATATGCCCGAGGTTTCGCTGGTAGCGATTCTCGATGCTGACAAGGAAGGTTTTTTGCGTTCGGATCGATCGCTGATCCAGACCATCGGGCGGGCGGCTCGAAATATCAACGGCATGTCAATTCTGTATGCCGACAAGATTACCGGTTCGATGGAGCGCGCGATGGCGGAAACTCAGCGCCGCCGGGAAAAGCAATTGAGCTACAACAAAGAACACAACATAACGCCGCGTGGTATTGTGAAGGCAGTTACCGATGTGATGGATGTTGGCGACAGTCGACCGGGCCGGGGCCGCA
Source organism: Pseudomonadota bacterium (assembly GCA_039029455.1). Taxonomy (GTDB): domain Bacteria; phylum Pseudomonadota; class Gammaproteobacteria; order Arenicellales; family Poriferihabitantaceae; genus JBCCGE01. The sequence goes on from JBCCGE010000178.1 coordinate 2,692, forward strand.
AGCGTGTCGATCGCGTTTCCCATGAGGGATCAGGTTTCGAGCAGCTCAGTGCCAAACAACTCAACGCCCGATTGAAGCAAATGGAGAATGAGATGTATCAGCATGCGCGCAATCTCGAATTCGAAGAAGCAGCCCGATTGCGGGATCAGGTGGCTGAAATCAAAGAGCAGTACTTTAAATCTTCGGAAATGGCGAGTTAACTCAGGAGTCGTAAAATGGCGATACATTTCAGTGAAGCGGAACTCAAACAGCGTCGCGACCGGGTTTGCCGGGAATTGCAGTCACGCGGTCTCGATGCACTGTTGTGCTTTCGTCAGGAAACGGACTATTACCTGACCGGATACGATACCTTTGGCTACTGCTTTTTCCAGTGTTTGGTAC
>JBCCGE010000179.1:0-3002 GCA_039029455.1 Pseudomonadota bacterium
GGCCTTAGACACTCGCCACAGCTAGTGCTCCCATCTCAGAGCTTCAAGGAGATTCACCACTTCGCTGCAGACGTTGTAATTGTGTCACGAATTTCCCATTATCCGCGCTCGCTTTTTAGTAGCGATTTCGATTAATTCAAAGGCAGCGAAAATGAACAGAGTAGAGCAAATTAAAGCGCTCGAGAAAGATTGGGCAGAGAATCCGCGGTGGAACAACGTAAAACGCGGATACGGCGCAGAAGATGTGGTTCGACTCCGCGGTTCGATACAACCGGATCACACACTGGCACGACGTGGAGCGCAAAAGCTCTGGAATCTGGTGAATGGCGATGCCAAAAAAGGCTACGTGAACTGTCTGGGTGCACTCACCGGAGGCCAGGCCGTGCAGCAGGCGAAGGCCGGAATAGAAGCCATTTATCTGTCCGGTTGGCAGGTGGCTGCAGACGCGAATACGTCAGAGCAAATGTATCCCGATCAGTCGCTGTACGCCTATGACTCGGTGCCCACCATCGTCAGACGCATTAATAACTCCTTCACGCGTGCGGACCAAATCCAGTGGCAACGCGGAATTGAAGCCGGTGACGACAACTACATCGACTACTTTCTGCCCATTGTGGCTGACGCTGAAGCAGGCTTCGGCGGCGTCCTGAATTCATTCGAATTGGCTAAAAACATGTTGAACGCCGGAGCGTCAGGGGTTCACTTCGAAGATCAGCTGGCTGCAGTAAAAAAATGCGGCCACATGGGCGGAAAAGTTCTCTTGCCTACCCAACAGGCGATTCAGACTCTGATCTCGGCCCGACTGGCGTTCGACGTCATGGACGTGCCCACTCTGCTGCTGGCCCGCACCGACTCAGAAGCAGCAAATCTGCTGACGTCGGACTACGATGAGCGCGATCAGGCATTTGTTACCGGGGAGAGAACGCCGGAAGGCTTCTATCGCGTTAAGAATGGTCTGGAGCAGGCCATTTCACGCGGTGTATCGTATGCGCCTTATGCGGATCTGGTGTGGTGCGAAACCGGCACACCCGATCTCGGATTTGCGCGTGAGTGGGCGGACGCCGTCCGCGCGGAATCCCCGGGTCAACTGCTGGCATATAACTGCTCACCTTCGTTTAACTGGAAGAAAAACCTCAGCGACAGCGATATTGCGGCGTTTCAGGATGAGATTGCAGCAATGGGCTACAAATACCAGTTTATTACTCTCGCAGGTATTCACAACATGTGGTTCAACATGTTTGAGCTGGCATACGACTACGCGCGTGGCGAGGGTATGAAACACTACGTCGAGAAAGTACAGGAACCGGAATTTGCAGCAGCAGACAAAGGCTACAGTTTTGTCTCGCACCAGCAGGAAGTTGGCGCAGGTTACTTTGATGACATTACGACAACGATCCAGGGCGGCGCCTCTTCTGTTACAGCCCTGACGGGCTCAACCGAAGAAGAACAGTTCTGACGGTCTGCACTCAGCAAAAGCCGGTGTTGCGACACCGGCTTTTTTTTGTTCATAATTTGACTCACATTTAATCGGCAGCGTTCAATGCAGTCCAGCCTGAGTAATCAAATCGCACAAACCATTCTCAACGGATTTGACCGTCACTTTTCCCTGTTCCGTGGGATCACTCGAACCGCAAAAGATCGGTTTGAAAACCAGGATTGGGAAGGAGAAACAACTGCGCGAAAAGAGCGCATCTATTTTTACGATCGACGTGTAGAAGAATCCCTCAAAAACCTGCGAAAACAATTCGATCTGGATCAGCTCGATAGAAATCTTTGGCAGGATGTAAAAAGACGGTACATGTGGCTGCTGTACAATCATCAGCAACCGGAACTGGCGGAGAGCTTTTACAACTCTGTATTTTGCAAGCTGTTCGATCGAAGTTACTTCAACAACAACCATATCTTCGTCAAGCCCGGATCGGCGATTGACTATCTGGATATGGATGCCCCTGTTTACAGCAGCTTTTATCCGGATGAGTCCAGTCTCGAGGACTGCTTCAGAGAGTTGTTGTACAGTTTTAAACTGACACGAACATGGCAGGATATTGACCGGGATGTCAATCTGCTGGCTGAGAACTTTCTGCCAGAAATCCAGAGTGACATTACGCCACCACCCCACGTGCAGCTGCATGTCATCAGCGAACTTTTTTTCCGTAACAAAGCGGCCTATGCCGTCGGTCGCGCGATCGTTGGTGTCGAGGTGGTGCCGTTTGTCATTCCTGTCCTGATTGATCGAAATAATCGTTTGTTCGTCGACACAATCATTTCCGAGGCCAATGACCTTGCGCTGATTTTCAGCTTTACCCGTGCCTATTTTATGGTCAACACCACGGTGCCTTCCGGCATCGTGAAATTTCTGCAGTCGATACTCCCCTCAAAGACAAACGCTGATCTTTACACCGCTATTGGCTTCCAGAAACAGGGAAAAACATTGTTTTATCGGGAGTTTCTGCATCATCTGAAGCATTCAAATGACAAGCTCATTATCGCACCGGGAATCAAGGGGATGGTAATGAGCGTATTCACACTGCCGTCTTACCCGTATGTATTCAAAGTTATTAAGGACCACTTTGCACCGCCAAAAGAAATCGATCGGGCGACCGTAAAGGAAAAGTATCAGACGGTAAAAATGCACGATCGCGTCGGTCGCATGGCGGACACACTGGAGTTTTCACATGTCGCCCTGCCAATTGAGCGTTTTTCCGCCGAGCTGCTCGAAGAATTGAAAAATGTGATCGCGTCAAGCCTCATCATCGAGGACGGCATGGTCATCATTCGACACCTGTACCTTGAGCGACGTATGGTGCCTTTCAATATTTATCTTGATCATGTTGACGACGAACTTCTTGAGAAGGGTGTCATCAGCTATGGAAACGCGATCAAGGAAATGATTGCGGCGAATATCTTTCCTGGCGATATGCTGCTGAAGAACTTTGGCGTCACCAGGCACGGCAGAGTGGTGTTTTATGACTACGATGAAATCTGTCATATGAACGAAATCA
>JBCCGE010000180.1:0-2989 GCA_039029455.1 Pseudomonadota bacterium
ATCGGCAGAGACACGACACAAATCTTTGTTCTGCACGGACTGGTCATTCAGGCGATACTGTCTCATCTGTTCGGCCGCTCGCTCAAATTCTGGCACGCGACACCTATCGTAAACGCTGCCCTTGCCCGAATCGCATGGAACAACGACAGCTGTGAATTGGTGTCTCTCAATGAAGAGCGAAAATAGAGCTTTCGATCTTGGCATTCAGCGAGTACGATGTGTCTTGAATTAATAAAAAGGTTGTTTGGGAGTGTCTGTATGAAAAGGTTGTCTTTACTGCTGGTGTTTTTGGTGTCACCTCTGCACGCCGATTTCGTCGCATTTTCAGTAACCGATAGCGGCAGAATGCCGTTACCTCGTAATCTTGAAGTTGTTGCCGCGGAATCCCTGGTCAACATCGAATGGGGAGAGTATCGAGGCGCCAAATCCAGAATTGGCGTTCTTCCGGTGGAAAACAACTCCAATGCAGGTTCGGTGCGTGTTCTGGGGCCATCCGGATCAGTGAACTATGACTTCGCGACCGGGGGTGTCCCGGTACAGGGTATAGAGGCTATTCTGATCGATGTTCTCAATAATACGGGTCGCTTCAGACTGCTTGAACGAACCGTTTTAAATGAGGCGCTTGCTGAGCAGGATCTGGGCGCAAGCGGACGCATCAGCGCGCCATCGGCGGCTAAAGTTGGAAAAGTTCTGGGCGCCCAGTATCTGTTGCAGGGTGTTATAACGAACTACGAAGAAGGCGTTCAGAAATCCAAAAGCTCTATTGGTGGAATACTGGGCGGTACTATTGGCGGAACTGCGGGCGCAATTCTCGGTGGTATTGGCAAGAGTACGTCGAAAGGTGTTGTCGGCATGAATATACGGTTGGTTGACGCTGCCACCAGTGAAATCGTTTTCAGCAATCAGGCTGAAGTCGATCTGAGCAGCAGTGGCATTACTTTCGGTGGCGGTATTGGATTGTCCAACGATGCACTCGGCGGTTTCGTTTCCAAGTATTCAAAAACGCCTATTGGTCAGGCAGTGATTGCTGCAGCTAATAAATCCGTTTTTGAACTGATCAAGCAAATCGGTTCAAGTTCCGCTTCCGGTTCTGTGGTCAAGGCGGCACCAGGAAAAATCTATCTCAACCTTGGAGCGGGCAGTGTTTCTGAGGGTGAGGAATTAAACCTTGTGAAGGTGGGGGAAGAGCTAATTGATCCCGATACCGGAATTTCACTGGGTGGTGAGTCCGAGGTGATCGGAACGATCAGGGTTCATACCGTCAAGGAAAAATTTTCAATCGCAGCTGAAGAAACCGCTGATGTAGCGTCAATTACACGCGGCGACCGCGTTGAATCAACTCGTTCCGCGCCGTCGCTGGAATTCGCAGAAGCGTGGGACGAACCTAAGCGGAAAAAATCAGCTTCCGGACAAAGTCACAAGTCAGGAAAAAGTAACTGAACAGGATTTTGTGCCCGCATTGTGACGCTCTGGGCAGCTGGCGAAGCCGGTCGGATAGATTTCTCGTTAAATCGCCCCGATGGTTTTGGAGTATCGCTTCACAAAGTGAGCCGGATGTAATCAAGCTCACGCGAAATAGCCTTTGAGTCAGCTCCTGATTCCTGCGGGCGCTGATTTTTATCTATCGAAGTGCACCACCGGCGAAGATCGCCGGGGAGCAATGCTTTAGACAACCAGCAGGCGTCAGGACGGCATGTCCAGCCATTCACCGCTAGTGCCCAGATAGCGATTGCCATCATCACTGTAGAAGCGTTCTGCTTCTGCCGCCTGCATAACCTTATACATCTTGGGTACCTCCAGTCCGGCGTCAGCAAATGCACTGAGCACTGTGCCAGCGCCGAGGCCGTCCATCATTTCAAACGGACCTTTCTTCCAGCCAAATCCCCAGCGCATTGCGCGGTCGATGTTGACGATATCATCAGAAATATCCGGTACCAGATCGGCCGTATAGTGAAATGTTGTTGCCCAGGCTGATTTTGTGAACCGAGCGGCCGCACTGTCGCTTGCAAACAAACCCGGCAGCGTATTTTCCGCATCAGGTAACGTGACCGGCTCAATGGGCCTCCAGGCATCATTAACCAGATCAAACACTTCCATGGTCTTACTGCCATCATCATGGCGCGTCAGTTTATAGAAGCCCCCGCCCGTTTTACGTCCCAGTTGGCCGCGATCATAGATTTTCTGAACACTGTCAGTGAATGCGGTAAACCGGCGACCCATATCATCTTCCGGCAGGTTGATCTCAAGATTGCGACCTACATTGAACATTACGTCCAGACCAATCAGATCAATCAGTCCGTACATTCCGGTCCCCGGCAGGCCCGATGGGGCCGACATTACTGCGTCGACAGCTTCGATCGACATGCCGTCATTCTTCATTGCGTCTTCCGCAAGGTGAAGTCCCGCCAGCATCCAGAAACAGCCAATTCTGTTGCCGATAAAATTGACGGTGTCTTTAGCATAAACGACACCTTTGCCGAGAGTATTGCCGAGAAAATCGGCGAGAGTCGTGATCACCTCCGGTCGGGTTTGTTCACCTGGAATGAGTTCCACCAGCTTCATTATGTGGACCGGGTTAAAGAAGTGAGTCACCGCGATGTCCTCCTGCAGTCTCTCAGGCATGCCGGTGTAAATATCGCGCAGCGGAATTCCAGAGGTGTTCGTGGTCACAATCGAGCCTTCAGACCGATGCGCCTCCACTTTGGTGAACATGTCTCGTTTAATCGCAACGTCTTCAACAATAACTTCACAGATCCAGTCATGACCAGCGATATCCTGAAGATTGTCATCAAAAGTGCCAACTTTTATCGATTCGAGAACAGTGCTGTCGGAGACCACAGGTGCCTTGCCGCCGGACAGTCGTGCCTTCGCTTTTTCGCATGCCTCGATCGTCATATCCAGCAGTAAAACTTCGCATCCGTTGGTGGTGGTGGTTGCGATGGCGTGGTTGTGGTTCTGGGTGTTGTGTGTGGTTGTTGTCGTTGTCGTG
>JBCCGE010000181.1:0-2975 GCA_039029455.1 Pseudomonadota bacterium
ACCGGAGAGACCGTACTGACTGATACAGCGTGTGGTGGCGCTGATCAGCTGCTGACGACGAAAATCGTCTTTCGCAAGACCGGGGCTTTGCTTCATGATCTGAATGCTACAATGTTGAACCTGTATTCAAATTATTGAACGAAAATTCAAAAATGTCAAAAAGCGATCTGGATCTTGTCATTATCGGTGCCGGAGCCGCCGGACTGGGGGCGTCGGAAGCCGCGACTGCCGCTGGCATTGAGCATCGGGTTCTGGAAGCAAGCCACCGCACTGGCGGACGCGGGCTGACTGAGCATCTGGATGGAGTCACACCCATCGATCTCGGTTGTCACTGGATGCATTCGGCGAGCAAAAACCCGTATGTGAAGTGGGCGGATCAACTGGGTTTCGACTATCTGACGACATACCCCCAGCGAGAGTTTCATATGGATGGACAGCAGTTCCATGCCGATGGAGAGAGTAAACTTGACCGCTATGTAGACACAATCTACGAGAGAACCGAAGAATACGGCGGTCGAAATGAGGACCGAGCGTTGCTCGAATGTTTTGGTGGGGATCATCCCTATCTGAGCTGGGCGATGTACTGGGTGAGTCTGATGCACTCCAATGATCCGGATCAGGTCTCTCTTATGGACGCCTATCACTATGTCGAGACCGGCGAAGATTATCCTCTTAAGCAGGGTTACGGCGCATTGATTTCAAAACAGGGGCACAATTGTCCGGTCGAACTCAATACACAGGTGCTCAGTATCGACTGGTCCGCCACGCCGATACGGATCGAGACCAATCACGGCGTCCTCCGCACCCAAAAACTCATTCTGACCGTGTCTACCGGCGTGCTCGCCGCCAACGACATCGTCTTCAACCCCGCTTTGCCGGACTGGAAACAGGACGCTATTAACGCGCTGCCGCTTGGCAACTACAATAACCTGTTCTTCTCGTTCGAGCCCGATACGTTTGACGGTCGTGAATGGAATATCGGCTGGAGTAATGGCGAACAGAACGCTGCCGTGCAGATCAGTCAGTTCGGACAACCCTATCTGTTCTGTACCACCGCGGGACGTTTCGCCTGGTGGCTGGAAAAGCAGGGCGAACGCGCGAGCGAAGACTACCTGAGAAACATACTGATCGACCTGTTCGGTTCAGACATCAATAAAAAACTGAAAACCTTCAAAGCCAGCGCCTGGGGCTTTGATCCCTGGTTCAAGGGCGCATACAGCTCGGCGAAACCCGGTCAATGGCATCAGCGCGAAGCTCTGGCGCGTCCGATTAACGAATCAATTTATTTCGCCGGAGAAGCCACATCGCAGGACTTTCTCAACACCGCCCACGGCGCCTACCTCTCAGGACACAGAGCAGTAGGCGAGTTAAGCGGCGACGTATAAACAGCCGGGCATACCGAATACACCGCGGCCGGTTCTTCAAGACGGTCCAGCGGACTGCGAGTGCCGGCAAAGTGGTTGCCAATCACATGGGTGTATATCTGGGTTGTGCTGATATCGCTGTGCCCAAGCAATTCCTGCACGGTTCGTATGTCCGTTCCTGCTTCCAGAAGGTGTGTAGCGAAAGAGTGACGCAACGTGTGGCAGCTGATCCGCTTGTTGGTAATGTCTGCCTCAATTACAGCTCGTTTCAACGCCTTTCGGATTACTGAGTGGTGCAAGTGATGACGACATTTTTTGGAGGTAACCGGATGGAGACAAGTGGTGGTTGATGGAAAGACAAAAGCCCAACCGTTCGACTTCCAGGCTGACGGGTATTTGCGACCCAGTGCGTATGGAATCGAACAGCCAAACCCTTCTTCGTTATCCTTTCGATTTTGCTCGATACCCGTTTGAACATAGTTCTTAAGTTCTTCAACCAGGCTCTCACCCAACAATACATTACGGTCGCGCATTCCCTTGCTGTTTCGAATAAGAATGGATCGGCGACTCAGGTCGATATCCTGAACCCGAAGTCTGAGTGCTTCTGAGACTCGTAAACCGCTACCGTACATGAGTCTCAGAATAACTGAATTTCGGCCATTGGTCTGCTGGAGTATTTTACGAACCTCTATGCAGGACAACACGGTCGGCAGCGATCGTGGACGCTTTGCCAGAGAAAAGCCCAGATCTCCTAGTGGCATATTCATAAACTTCTCATACAGAAAAACCAATGCGTTCAGTGCAACTTTCTGCGTGTTCACTGTGACATGTCTCTCGTTTGCCAGCCAGCTCAGACAGTCTCTGACTTCAGCGCTACCGGTATCCGAAGGGTGACGGCGACCGATAAAGCGAATATATCCACGTATCCAATAGATATAAGATTTCTCAGTCCGCATTGAATACCCCCTTAAGCGTATATCCCTGCGAACAGAATCTAAAAATGGACTTGACATAATAATCCTTATTTAACTGTAAATATATGGTAGTGGCTCAGTCTGAAAATTAGTGCAACGCTAATGCTTGAGCGGTCATGCTAAAATTTAGTCATGGCAAAGACACCAAAAAGACCCCGCGATACCAATCAGCTAGCCAAAATGATCGTTGATCTAGCTACTGGTGAAGCGGAGGAATTTAAACCTAAAGACGATGGTAAAGACCCTGCAGCCGTTGCACTCGGACGTAAGGGCGGCAAGAAGGGAGGCAAGGCGCGAGCAGAGAAGCTCACGCCAGAACAAAGGTCAGAGATTGCTAGGAAAGCTGCTAAAGCTAGGTGGAGTAAAACTAGCCAGTAGGGATTTCAATAGTGTTTCCATATTTAGGTTTCGTCCTGTTCAAAAGTTGGCTGAACTGCTCATAGGTATCGCAAGCCTTCATCATAAAGATAGCGTTCGAAAGGAGTTCTTTAAGTTCTGGATGACCATAGTCTCTGGTTAGATATTGATGGTGCTTCCTTCTCCTGGTCCCAGTCACTTCAGATCGCGGATTTTTTCCCGCAATCGTTTCAGCCGCCTTTGAACAGAGGGCACGGACAGGCCACAGTCGTTGGCCAGC
>JBCCGE010000182.1:0-2795 GCA_039029455.1 Pseudomonadota bacterium
AGAAGAAGAGAAGTTCCGAAACGGGAAATTTTGCCTGATCCGAAGTACAAGGATCAGACTATCGCAAAATTTATCAATATCATGATGCTTGACGGGAAAAAATCCGTGGCGGAAAAAATCATGTATGGCGCACTCGATCTGATTAAGGATCGGGGAAAGGAAAACCCCGTCGAAGTGTTCAGTGATGCGCTGGAAAAAGTCAGTCCGGGGGTTGAGGTAAAGAGTCGCAGGGTTGGCGGAGCAACTTATCAGGTACCGGTAGAGGTGCGGCCGGATCGTCAAATGGCATTGGCGATGCGCTGGCTTGTTGATGCCGCTCGCAAGCGCAATGAGAAATCGATGACGCAGCGTCTGGCGGGAGAACTAATGGACGCCTCTGAAGAGCGAGGCACTGCGGTCAAGAAACGCGAAGACACGCATAAAATGGCTGAGGCCAACAAGGCGTTCTCCCACTACCGTTTCTAGGAACTGCAAGGAATTATCGGACAAGACCCGTGGCACGCAAAACTCCACTCGAACGTTATCGAAACATCGGCATCATGGCTCACATTGATGCAGGTAAGACGACGACCACCGAGCGGGTTCTGTTCTACACCGGTCTGTCGCACAAAATTGGCGAGGTGCACGACGGTAATGCAACCATGGACTGGATGGAGCAGGAGCAGGAGCGGGGTATCACCATCACCTCAGCTGCGACAACCTGTTTCTGGTCTGGAATGGGGCAGCAATACGACGAGCACCGCATCAACATTATTGATACCCCGGGGCACGTTGATTTCACTATCGAGGTGGAGCGGTCTTTAAGGGTTCTGGACGGTGCTGTTGCGGTTTTCTGTGCGGTTGGAGGCGTCGAGCCTCAGTCGGAGACGGTTTGGCGTCAGGCCGACAAGTACAGCGTGCCGCGAATGGCGTTCGTTAACAAAATGGATCGCACAGGAGCTGATTTCCTTAGAGTGGTTGAGCAGATAGACACCCGACTGGGCGCTAATCCTGTTGTTATGCAGTTGCCGATTGGTGCTGAGGATTCATTTGCAGGTGTTGTTGATCTTGTCAAGATGAAGGCTATCCACTGGTCCGAGGACAATTTGGGTGCTGCTTTTGAAGAGCGCGATATTCCTGAAAATATGTTGCCAGCATCTCAGGAGTACCGGGAAAAAATGGTCGAGGCTGCGGCTGAAGCGGGTGAAGACCTGATGGAAAAATATTTCGATCAGGGAGACCTGACCGAAGAAGAAATTCGAAGCGGAATTCGCCTGCGTACCCTGCGAAACGAGGTGATTCCGATGTTTTGTGGAAGTGCCTTTAAGAACAAAGGTGTCCAGGCGATGCTGGATGGTGTCGTTGACTTCATGCCGAGTCCGCTTGAGGTTCCAGCCATAAAGGGAACTTCAGTGGACGGAGAGACTGAAATGGTGCGTGAATCCGATGATAAAGCGCCATTTGCAGCGCTGGGATTCAAAATCATGTCCGATCCGTTTTTTGGGCAGCTGGTGTTTTTTCGTGTGTATTCCGGCACTCTCAAAGCGGGTGAGACGGTCTACAACTCGGTTAAAGGCAAAAAGGAGCGAATTGGCCGTATTCTGCAGATGCATGCCAACGATCGGGAAGACATCAAGGAAGTACGAGCAGGGGACATCGCGGCGGCAGTCGGCTTGAAGACGGTAACCACGGGTGACACGCTCTGTGACCCTGCTAATGAAGTTGTTCTTGAGAGAATGGAATTTCCGGAGCCGGTTATCTCTCAGGCGGTTGAGCCGAAAACGCAGGCTGACCAGGAAAAGCTGGGTATTGCGCTGGGCAAACTGGCTCAGGAAGATCCTTCGTTTCGTGTTACTACCGACGAAGAGTCCGGACAGACCATTATCTCCGGAATGGGCGAGTTGCATCTCGAGATCATTATTGATCGGTTAAAGCGTGAATTTAGTGTGGATGCAAACATTGGCAAACCACAGGTTGCATACAGGGAAACGATTACATCGGCGATTGAACAGGAATATAAGTATGCCAAACAGACAGGCGGTCGCGGCCAGTTTGGTCATGTCTTCCTGCGTCTTGAGCCGGTCGAAATGGGGCAGGGTTATGAATTTGTCGACGAAATAAAAGGCGGTGTCGTGCCGAAAGAGTACATCCCTTCCGTGGATAAGGGCGTTCAGGAAGCGATGAGGTCAGGCGTCATCGCTGGTTACCCTGTCATTGATGTCAAAGTCTCACTGTTTGACGGTTCTTTTCACGACGTTGATTCGTCTGAGCATGCATTCAAAGCGGCCGCAATTCAGGCGTTCCGCGAGGGCGCACGTCGGGCCAATGCATCACTGCTTGAACCGATGATGGCCGTCGAAGTCGTGACGCCCGAGGAATATATGGGAAGTGTTAATGGAGATTTGAGCTCGCGTCGTGGAATGATTCACGACATGACTGATTCTCCCGGCGGAAAGGTCGTTCGTGCCGAGGTTCCTCTCTCGGAGATGTTCGGTTATGCAACTTCATTGCGGTCGGCAACTCAGGGTCGTGCGACTTATACGATGGAGTTCAAGAAGTATGCGCCAGTGCCAAACACTGTCGCCGAATCAATAAAGGCGGCCTGATACAGATTCAGGTCAAACGGTAAACAACTGTATTAAAAATTAGCTCAAGCGTTATTTCGGAGACAAAACCATGTCAAAAGAGAAATTTGAAAGAACGAAGCCGCACGTAAACGTAGGCACGATAGGTCACGTAGACCACGGCAAGACGACATTGACGGCGGCGATGACGAAAGTGCTGTCGACGAAGTATGGTGGCACAGCGGCGAAGGC
>JBCCGE010000183.1:0-2761 GCA_039029455.1 Pseudomonadota bacterium
GCGGTCAGGGTGTTCGCGAATCGAACTGTATACCAATGAAATCATGTCAGATAACGTACGGCTTTATCTGAGCAAGGGATATCACATCAGCGAACGCCAAACTGAGGATGGATACCGCCGAATTTACATGCGGAAAACGTTGCGTCCGCAGATCGATTTGATATGATTTGAGCTGTTCTCGGGGCGGGGTGAAATTCCCCACCGGCGGTAATCAGTCAGCATTTAAACTGGCTGTCAGCCCGCGAGCGCGCATCGCTGTCGTGGTTTTTGTGCGACCTGATGCGGTCAGCAGATTTGGTGAGAATCCAGAGCCGACGGTAACAGTCCGGATGGAAGAGAATGAACATGAACCGATGCCGTGACCCGCTGTGTCGAAATGACGCAGTGAAACCGGTGTTGTTCGCAAGCCGGCGTTGTCCCACAGGTATTCAAGCCGTGGGATCGACTTTTTCGCGGTGCACGAATGCGGTTCACGTCAACTTCAGTAGTGCGTCCCGTCTCCGAGATTTTTTAAACTATTTATCGGAGTCGGAAATGCAAAACCCCCACCCCAACGATTTAAATGACGATTCAACCGGCGCGACGGTCAATCATTCGGTTCGAACTGTGCATCTGGTGCACGCACTTTGGCACAACGAAATTGTTATCAAAGCGGTTGAGTCATTTGAGCGCTCCATGACAAATTGTGGAGTCGATGTGACAACCCGCCGAGCGGCCGTACCCGGCAGTCTGGAATTGCCGCTGGCTTGCCAGATTGCGGCCGAATCGAAGGATTGTGATCTGGTGGTTGCCTTCGGTCTTGTTGTTGATGGTGGTATCTATCGCCATGATTTTGTGGCGTCTACTGTAATCGATGGGCTCATGCGAGTGCAGCTGGAACAACGAAAGCCCGTGCTGTCAGTGGTTCTGACGCCGCATAACTTTCAGTCAACGCACGAGCATGTCGAATTCTTCAGCGCACATTTTGTGACCAAGGGTCAGGAAGCCGCCCAGGCGTGTGAGCAGATATTTGAGACAGGCGTGTTGCTGTCCTGATCGGTATTAGCGGTTAAATTTCCGCTACAATTACTGAATCGGGTCCGCGATCAAACAGCGGGAGGAGACAATGAAACTGTTTACGACTTTGTTCGTGATACTGCCATTGTTGGTTTGTGGCTTGCTTTACTATCTGTCGATGACATCAACAGCGCCAAAACTCGGCGTCAGGGACCATCATCTGCTTCCGTGCACAAATTCGGGCGCTTGTGTGACCAGCGAGTCCGCATTTGGCGCTGATCTGGATCCGCTGAATGCAAGTGAATCAAAATACTGGGAACGGCTTCCCGAGGTTGTCCGGCAAGACGGCGGAAAGATTCGATCCGACACATTCGGATATATCCATGCCACCTACACCTCCACAGTGTTCCGTTTTGTGGATGATATTGAATTCAGACTGGACGAAGCAGGGCGCGTTATTCATGTGCGTTCGTCGTCTCGGGTCGGCAAGTCAGATCTCGGTGCGAACCGCCGCAGGGTAGAACGCATCCGGGCCAGACTGAGAGATTCGTAGCGATGACAACAGCGGTTGAAAGTGCCTTTTTAAAGATACAGAACGGTTAGCGCGCTCCACACCGTTTGTTTAGGACGCTTTAAGATGAAAGCGACCGATTCAGATCGTTGATGACGGGTACCTTAAGGACTTTGCGCGAGAACATCCGGACCTCACGCACTGCGCAGCGGGTAACGCTACACCATCGAGTCTTCAAAAGAGTCTTTGCGACGCCGCATATAATCGATAAGGGCGTCGTCAAGCGCGGGATCGAGTTCCGGGGCCTGATACTCATCCAGCATCCGCTTCCAGAGTTTATTCGCCCGCATTACTGCATCCATTGAACCTTCGCTCTGCCACTGCTCGAAACTGTTGTTGTCTGCAATATTCGATCGATAAAACGCCGTTTTGAAGTTTTCCTGCGTGTGGTTGCAACCCAGAAAGTGAGCGCCCGGGCCTACTTCTCTTACAGCGCTCATTGCCTGACCGTTCTCGGTAAGATCAAAGCCATTAGCATAAACTTGCATCATCCCAAGTTGATCGGCATCCATGACAAGTTTTTCGTAGCTGGACGCGAGTCCTCCCTCGAGCCATCCGGCTGCGTGCAGGACGAAGTTAACACCGGCATTGACGGTTGGGGTAATGGTCTGTGCGCTCTCATAGGCAGCCTGAGCATCGGGAACCTTGGAACCGCACAGAGAACCACCACTTCGAAACGGGACTCCCAGTCGTCGAGCCAGTGTGGCAGCCCCATTCAGGACCAGAGCAGGCTCAGGTGTGCCGAAGGTTGGTGCTCCTGACTGCATGGAAATTGAACTCGCGAACGTGCCGAAAATAACGGGTGATCCGGGCCGCACCAGTTGCGTAAAACTCATTCCAGCCATGGCCTCTGCAAGTATCTGGGTAAGTGTTCCAGCAGCGGTTACCGGAGACATGGCGCCAGCGAGAATAAAGGGTGAAACGATACTGGCCTGGTTGTTCCTTGCATAGACTTCTGATGCGCCCAGCATGGTTTCATCAAAAACCATTGGAGAGTTGGCGTTGATCAGATTTACAACGACCGTGTTCTCTTCCACAAAATCTGCACCGAACAGAATTTTGCACATATCAACAGTGTCCTGTGCCCGATCGGGATGCGTGACAGAGCCCATAAAAGGTTTATCACTGTATTTCATGTGACTGTAGACCATGTCGAAATGGCGTTTGTTCACCGGCAGGTCAGTGGGTTCGCAA
>JBCCGE010000184.1:0-2502 GCA_039029455.1 Pseudomonadota bacterium
AATTTTTTCGGTCAGGTTAAAGGCCACAAAGTTCTCAGAATTCATCCCCATCGCCTGCCAGTTCTGATTGGTTACCTTGGAGCCGTTCATGACGACAAAATCCGGCTCAAAATCTTCCAGTTCACTTTGCGAAGGTCGAATAAACATATTCTTCACGAAATGTGCCTGCCACGCGACTTCCACTATAAATCTGACCGCTAGCCGGGTCTCCGGGCTGGCGCCACAAAATGCGTCCACAACGTACAGTTTCTGCCCGTCCAGTTGCTCGGTCACCAGTGATTTAAGAACAGCCCAATGCTCCGGCGAGAGGGGTTTATTGTCATTTTTGCCCTGATCAGACCACCAGAACGTATTCCGGGTGGTGTCGTCTCGGACGATGTACTTATCTTTTGGCGATCGCCCGGTAAAAACCCCGGTGTCTACCGCCACCGCTCCGTTTGAGGTCAATGTCCCGCGTTCATATCCTTGCAGACTTTCACGGGTCTCTTCGACGAACAGGGTCTCATAATCAGGGTTGTAAACAACTTCCTCAGGTTGGGCGATACCATAACGGGAAAGATCGGGTGCGGTCGACATCAGCATGGGGCGTGTTTAAATCAGCAAAACTTATTTAGAAGTTTAGTTTATCTGATGGATCAGACATAGTCATGGATGTGGCTTTATTCATCACGATACCTTATTGAGCGGGTGATCCGGGTCTTGAGTCGATTCTCAAACGACGATACATTCCGCTGCCGACGCCCGCTGACATCAGAGCAGTCGCGAGCGGCCCTAACCATCCAATCAATGAAATATCATGAGTGAATGTCCTGTTTGCGGTGTTGAACTGACGCTGTCCGATAATCTGGTCAAAGGTGAATTACTGGAATGCGACGATTGCGGCACAGAACTTGAAGTGACCAGCATCGATCCCGTCAACCTGGAAGAAGCCCCGGAAGCCGAGGAAGATTGGGGTCAATAAAAGTCGGTTTCCTGCACTCACTGGTCAGGAAAGAAGAAAAGCTGCTGCTGACCGAGTTCTCCGCCCGTCCCGGTGTGGAGCTGGTCATGATCGACGATCGGGAACTCACGTTCGATCTGTCTCGTGGACCTCAGGTCGACGTCATTGTGGAACGCAGTATCAATCACTCCCGGGCGCTGCACGCACTTCGACTGTTCCAGAGTCTTGAGATACCGTGTGTCAACACCTACGAGGTGTCCCAGACCTGTGGCGATAAAATTCTTACTGCGGTCGCTCTAAAAGATCACGGTGTACCCCAGCCCGAGTTGCGAATTGCATTCACTGAGCAATCAGCACTGGAGGCCATAGAGGATATCGGGTACCCGGTCGTTCTAAAGCCAGCGGTAGGTTCATGGGGTCGCCTGCTCTCAAAAATCAATGACCGCGATGCTGCAGAGACCGTTCTCGAACATAAAACTGTACTTGGCAGCTACCACCATTCCATCTTTTTTATCCAGAAATATGTCCCCAAAAAAGGCCACGATATTCGAGCATTCGTGGTTGGTGAGGACTGCATTGCGGCAATCTATCGGAGCTCGGAGCACTGGATTACCAATACAGCGAGAGGCGCACAGGCGAGTAACTGCCCGGTCACACCGGAGCTCGCGGAAATCTGCATCAACGCGGCGAAAGCCGTAGGCGGCGGCGTGTTGGCCGTCGATGTTTTTGAAGCAGAAGAGGGTTTCCAGGTAAACGAGGTGAATTACACGATGGAATTTCGAAACAGTATCGATACGACCGGAGTCAATATTCCCGATAAAGTCATTGATTTTGTGCTGAGCCATGCCAGACGTGATTAGAGCAGCAATCGTTGGCGGTAGCGGTTACGGTGGCGGCGAACTGCTGCGCCTGTTACTGGCGCATCCGTATGTTGAGATTACCCAGGTAACGTCAGAGCGGTTCGCCGGCAAACCCGTCAGTCGAGTGCATCCCAATCTGCGAAAAACCTGCAATCTGAAATTTTGCACGATAGATGAATTGGGCGAATGTGATCATCTGTTCCTTTCACTGCCCCACGGACATGCAATGAATGGACTGGATCGGTTTGAGTCTCTGGCGCCTAAACTGATCGATTTGAGTGGAGATTTCCGACTGGACGACGCCGACGCGTTCGAAAGCTGGTATGGCGAACCCCATGCATGTCCGCAGCGTCTGGGGGATTTCGTTTATGGAATTCCGGAAATAAATCGGGAAGCCATCACCAATGCGTCTCGTGTTACCGGAGCCGGCTGCAACGCGACCGCGTCAATTCTCGCCCTCAGACCCCTGTATCAATCGGGTCTGGTGGAGCAATCTGTTATTGAAGTAAAAGCCGGTTCGAGCGAAGGCGGAAATGCGTTCAGCGAAGCCAGTCATCATCCGGAGCGAAGCGGCGCTGTTCGATCATACAAACCTACGGGACACCGTCACGTTGCGGAAATGCATATGTCGCTCGGTGTCACATCCAACATTGCATTCTCAGCGACTTCCATAGAAATGGTCCGCGGAATCCTCGCGACCTG
>JBCCGE010000185.1:0-2483 GCA_039029455.1 Pseudomonadota bacterium
GATAGTATGCTCTGAATATTCAGGGATAACGTGAACAACAACACCTTGAATCTAAATTTGCACACCATGGAATAGCTAATTTGAGCGCCCCGACTCTATCACTGAACTTTGTCCTGTCTAAGCTTCTGGGTCATCCCCGAGCCACTCAGACGATAAAGTGGATTGTCTACGGCGCATTGCTGATCAATTTTTCAATTTACGTAAGCGATGACTTTCGCGCTTATCAAAGCTCCCTGCCAGCGGGCGCGCCGTGGTCACAGATTCTGGAAAAGTTCTCGACGACGGTTGATACCGCCGCGTGGATGGGCCTGGTCTTACTGTTCGAGGTGGAAACATACATCGTTGCTGATTCTGATCGATACGATGTCTTATCGCGAGTCCTAACCGCCTGTCGATTGGTTTGTTACGCCCTGATCGGGGCGGCCGCATACGGATATATCGCTGACGCCATGGATTACAATACCGCCAGTCTGGTTCCGGGATTAACGGACTTATGCACGCTGGCCGGACAAGAGATCTGGCTGCAAACCAATTCGATAAACTTCAGTCAGATTACCGCCGACAACTGCGCCTCGCTCTCAACAGCTGCTCAGTACTATCAACTAAGTGGCGAAGTGTCGTTAATGGACAGCGCTACGGTCACGCATGCCAAGACCCTGGCCTGGGTAAACGTTGTGAATGCTTTTGTCTGGCTCTTGGTTGTTTTTCTGATTGAGGTGGCTATTCGCCTGCAGCAAACAGAAAACTACCGAAAACGCGAGCTACGTCTTGTGCATCGGCTTTCGACCATTTTCTATGGCATTCTGATCGCTATCGCAGTGTTCTGGCTGTTCACCGGATACGCGCTTTACACCTGGGATGCCGTGTTGTGGATTGCCGGCTTCTGGGCTATTGAGCTAAACCTGGCAGAATGGGAGCAGGACTATCTCAAAGCTGAGCCTGCGTAAAAACCCAGACAGCGACTACGCTCACGAAACCTACTGAATTTTTGAAAATGTCATCTACACCTGAAAAACCACCGAATCCAGGCAACACTATGCAACCTGCAACTCCTCTCGCGCCATGGACGTACACACATCCTGATCTGTTACCATTGGAACTTGACGCCGTGTTTGCCCAACGCTGGCAGTTCGTCGGGCATCGCTGTGAGGTTCCCGGTAACGGAGATTTCATAACCGCTACTGTTGGTCGCGACAATGTCATCGTAATGCGCGGCAAAGACGCAAAGCTGCGCAGCTTTTTGAACGTGTGTCGACATCGTGCGTCTCGATTGTTGGAGGGTAACGGCAATTGCTCCGGCGTTTTGCAATGCCCCTATCATCAATGGACGTATCGCCTGGACGGCAGCTTAATGTCTATGCCACAGCCAGATACATTTGGCGATGTGAACAAAGATGATCTAGGCCTGTATCGTGTTCAGCTAGAGGAGTTTCACGGCTTTCTTTTTGTACGCATCCGTGGAAATGGCCCGACTGTTGCCGAGCAGTTTGCACACACCGCGCACTACTTTGAACAATACGAAACCGTTTCTTACGAATGCATAGCCCCAGCAACAGAAGAGATCTGGAGCGCTAACTGGAAGGTCGTTTGGGACAATTATCAGGAGAACTACCACATTCCGTTTGCGCACAAGGGCCTGCATCGACTGGTAAAAGAGAACGACGTGTTTGAAGAACTGGAAAGCGGAATCGGCTTTAGCGAATTCGAACTTCGGGACAAAGTCTCTTCGGTCAATGAAGAGCGTCGGTACCAGAAATTGGTACACCATGCTGACAAGCGAGTGCCCGAATCCATCAGGAAACGCTGGGTACAGTTTGGCTATTCACCCAATCTGGGGATCGACCTGTATGCAGAGTTGGTGGATATTTTTCAGGTCATTCCATTAAGCACCGACAAAACGCTAATTCGAACATCGTTCTACGGGCACCGAAATGCAACGCCGGAAGAACAAGAGTTAAGGCGACTGAATTTCTCGATTAATGCAAAGATCAATGATGAAGACAAAGTAATTTGCCGCCGAGTGCAGCAGGGACTTTCCACACAAAGGTATTCGCCTGGGCCTTTTTCGTCAGTTGAATCCGGCGTTCTGAGTTTTCATCAGTTGCTAAAGGAACAGGTACCGGTAATGCAATTGCAAGAGCCTCCTCGCCAAGTGTCGCTGGCTGAACGAAATGCTGAGATGCCGGAAAACCAGGGCACATAGAGTAAAGGTCAGCTGTTTTTCGTTTGGTGAGATAGGTGCCGTCATTCCTTTCGCACCTGCAGCCATCGCGCCCTGCGACGATCTGCACTCACAACCTCAAGCTGGTAACCATTCCATTTGATTGAATCACCTGCCTTGGGAATTCGCTCCAATTTCTCTGAGACAAGACCGCCGACTGACGTTGCGTCTGACTCCGGGTGCCAGACGACACCCAGCTTGGCCGAGAGCTGGCGCAAATCAACCGAGCCTTTAACGGTAAGTGATCCGTCCGGGTTTTCGC
>JBCCGE010000186.1:0-2479 GCA_039029455.1 Pseudomonadota bacterium
ATTTTACAATAAAGCGATCCAGTAATGTTCCATGTCTTAAATGCAATCGATTGTAAAAACCTTTTCGGTCGGGAAAACCGTGTGGCCGATGTCTTCTGCAATCGACTCGGTATTTTGGGTATCCAATCTCATCACGGTGCCTTCGTCGGGACCGCAAACCGCTGCAATTTGCACCAAACTGTTAACACTGTGATTTCGACTCCCGCCGACACCAAAATTTAAACAGATCTCGGTCCGCAAAGTTTTTTCAGCCAATACCTTAAATACCCGCTCAATGGCCGGCCTTCCCTCTCCGGTCACACACAGCGAAATTAAACCCGATCGGTAAAGACTGATACCGGACTGCTCGACATCAGCAATCTGCATGGCAAAGCCGTCAATAAAGGGTCTGGCCTCCGCATGATGAGCGGTAAGTATCAACACTTCGTTGTCGTTCAAACCACGCCGCCGTATTTTTCGGACAACGCCAGATACTCCCTCGCTGTCTGACTCCGATTTCGCTTCTTCGCTCCGGTGATCAGTATGGCGCACTTTGCTAACAGTGTTTTTCGAGCCCTCTCGTATTGATCATTATCAAGCACACCCGATTGCAACAAGCGATCAAGCGATGCGACACGAAAACGATCCATTCCCCAGTGCTTCCGGGACAATTGATCCTGATGTCCTCCGTATTTAACCAGCAGCTTGTCACTGACCAGCAACACAGAGTAAATACAAAACATCCTCAGCCAGAGATCGTAGTCTTCACACGCCGGAAGGTCCGTATTGAAGGCACCCACTGCATCAAACACGGAGCGGTGTATTAATACAGACGAGGGAGACACGCAACATCGAGGCAGACACTCCGAAAAAATGTCACCATCGGGCTTGGCGTGGTACTTCATGGGATTCACTCGGACACCGTTCCTGATCCAGATTTCGTCGGTATGGCATACCAAAAATTCTGGACGACGCGCGAGCGCTTCTCGCTGCAGTTCCAGTTTATTGGGCAACCAGGCATCATCTGAATCGAGAAAGGCAATCCATTCGGCTGAGGTGTGTTCAATGCCGTTATTTCGTGCCGCACTTACACCCAGATTCGATTGGCAAATGAGTTCTACTTGCGGATAGTACTGTCGAACGAAATCAGCCGTCTTGTCTTTTGAGCCGTCGTCGACAACAACCGTTTGCACAGCGGAGTAGCTTTGCACCGCAATTGAGTCAAGCGCTCGCGCGAGTGTATACCGGCGATTGAAGGCGGGAACAACAACGGCTATGTCCAATACAATTCCTCCGCTTAACGAAAAACAGCGGCCGAAAATGGCCGCTGCTTTACAGTATTAAAAGTCAGTATCTTCGGCACAGGAATGAACCTAAGAGAGCATTGTGCGCAATTCAATAGCATTTCAGCTTTGCATAGCGCCTTCAGCGATCAATCGCGATGTGCCCTCAGTCGATATTCCATCTCGCTCGTCGATCGACGCTATATGAGATCTTCTACCGCTTCTCTTTCCTCTCGCAGTTCGGCTTCCGTATTGTTTATTCGGTCTCGACTGAAATCACTGATTTCGAGATTCTGCACAATCTCAAACGAACCGCCTGAACAGGTCACCGGATAGGAAAACATAATCCCCGGAGCAATTCCGTAACTGCCATCCGAGGGAATACCCATACTCACCCAGTCGCCGTCTGCAGTGCCGAGTACCCAGTCTCTGACATGATCGATCGCAGCTGACGCAGCCGAGGCGGCACTCGACGCGCCTCGGGCCTTGATAATTGCTGCACCACGCTGCTGCACCGTCGGGATGAAGTGATCCTCCAGCCAGCTCTGTTCCACCTGATCCGCGACAATTTGACCGTCCACTCTGGCATTC
The DNA here is from genome assembly GCA_039029455.1 of Pseudomonadota bacterium. GTDB lineage: Bacteria > Pseudomonadota > Gammaproteobacteria > Arenicellales > Poriferihabitantaceae > JBCCGE01. Next base: position 1,854 of record JBCCGE010000186.1, read on the forward strand.
GAAATATCCGGATACTGGGTCGCGGAATGGTTTCCCCAGACCGTCATATTTGAAATGTCCCGGTGATGACAACCGATTTTTTCGGCCAGCTGAGCTTTGGCTCGGTTGTGGTCGAGCCGCATCATTGCCGTGATTTGCCCGGGTTTCAGGTCCGGAGCGTTTGCGGCTGCAATCAACGCGTTTGTGTTTGCCGGGTTGCCGACAACCAGAACTCGGACATCGCGATCCGCATGATCGTTCAGCGCTTTGCCCTGAACAGAAAAGATAGCGCCATTGTCTTTCAGCAAATCCCCGCGTTCCATTCCCGGTCCACGCGGCTTGGAACCCACCAGGAGTGCGTAGTGAACGCCGGCAAACGCAACATTAGGGTCATCAGATGTCTCGATACCGGCAAGTAGTGGAAACGCACAATCGTTAAGCTCCATAACCACACCATTTAGTGCTTCCATCGCCGGTGGTATTTCCAGCAGCTGCAGAATGACGGGTTGATCCGGACCCAGCATGTCGCCCGCGGCGATTCGAAACAACAATGCGTAGGAAATATTGCCAGCGGCGCCTGTGACCGCAACTCGTACAGGGGATTTCATGGAACTCCTCGATCTAAACAACAGAAAATTGGGGGCGGA
>JBCCGE010000187.1:0-2369 GCA_039029455.1 Pseudomonadota bacterium
CGCCTTTCCAAAACGATCCCTTGCCATTTTCATAGTTTACTTCGGACACGAACTCCTGATGTGTCGGCGTTGCAGCCCAGTCAATATCGTCCAGTTTGTTCAGTGTCCGGTCCACATCGAAATAGCTGGCGTGAAATCCGCTGTTGATATGCATTTCGGCCTGCTCTGCAACGCGAACCGACACGGTTCTGGTTTCGCTGAGACCGCCGGAGTCGGTCACCGTCACATCGATATCCAGTGTTGAAGCGGCGGCGTGGTCCAATGCGACGCCGGGTTTCAGCGCCAATTGTCCGTCGACAACGTGAAACCGGTCATCCGAAACATCGAACCGGTGCGTGTCACCATCATCCGGATCGTCAAAACCAATCTGTCCGACGATTGCCCCTGCTGTGTTTTCCGCCACCGTAAGTTCAGCCACACTCAAGGTGATGTTGTCCACCAACGCGCCATATGTGTCGTTTTGACCGTCCGTCTCGCGCAGTTCCAGCCTATCCTCGCCTGTGCCGACAACCTGCAGGTTGAATGTCTGCCAATCCGCCGTTTCAGGATCAAGAGTTTCGATCAGATTTCCGTTCCAATACACCTCTACCGTGTCCGTTCCGTCGGTCACCCGCTCGCGCACATCCAAGGCGAGATCGTAAAGCTGACCCTTTTGCGTCTGAATGATCTGCTCGATACTGTCCAAGCCTCGTCCGTGATCGAGTTCCAGCAATTGATCCCCGTCCGAGGCTGCCGTGTCGCCCAGACGGTCCCAGATTTCAATGCCGTCCGAGCCTGTCCACGCGCCGGTGTCGTCCTCCGTGAACCCCCTCCAGCGCCCGGCCGCCAGATCAAAGGATTCAAAGCTGCCGTTGCGTATCAGATTTTGCGGACTGCTGTGCACCTGCAAGTTCTGTGGACCTTCATTGATGTCCTGAACGTTAATGGTAAAGCTGTGCGTCACACCCAGACCGCCTGCATCCATGGCGGTCATGTCGATTTTTATCTGAGCAGCGTCTTCGTGATTCAAGGTGACATCCGGCTTTAAACGCAGTTGCCCGCCTTCTACAATAAACCGGTCATCCGATACGCTGAACGTATGCTGGTCATCAAAGTCCGGATCAACTGTCGAGATATTTCCGATAATGGCCCCGGTCGCGTTTTCAGCCACCCATGCAGCGTCCAGATTGATTGCCTCTGGCGCTTCGTTCACGTTTGTCACGTCCACAAAAAGCCGCTCTGTCAGGCTGTGCCCGTCAGTGTCGGTCACGGTGACATGCAATTCGATCCGCGACGCTGTTTCGTGGTCCAGAGCCACGCCGGATTTCAACCGCAACTGAGTGCCGACAACCTCGAACCGGTCATCCGAAACTTGGAAAGTATGCGTATCGCCGGCATCGGGATCGATCACGCCAAGCGTGCCAACGATGGCTCCATCTGCGTTTTCAGAAACTGTCGTGCCGTCAAGGGTCAACTCCTGAGGCGGCCTGTTTGTCTGCTGTTTTTCGGTAATAGGAGCGTTTTGGGCAGCCTCATCCCGCGAAACACCAGGCTTTGACGGCAAAATCAAAGGTATGTCGGAATTCACCACACTGGCGGCATCTGACCCCCACAACCCGGATTCAGCAGCCACTGGGTCTGTCAATGGTTGCTGTGCCTCGCCGTCTCCGGCGATGGGTTCGCCCGGCAAGGCAGAGCTCTCACCGGTCTGAACCGCGTGTGATCCAGCCGGTTGCGAGTCTGCTGCGCCTGTTTCGGCATACGGCACGTAGTTCAGGGTGGGATCAGCGCCGGGGCTCGATGGCGCGCCATCGATCTGCACAGCTTCATCCAACTTGCCAGACGACCGTTCGCCACTGTGCAGCGTACTGCGACTTGGATCGTCCAATTGTCCCGGGGTGCCACGCGAGAAATGGGCCGCAATGTCTTGCTCATCACCTTGCTGGGACTTTGCAGATTGCGCCTGCAAACCAAGACTGTGTTCCTGTTCGGCCATCCCGGAATCCCCTGCGTCAAAATCGATTCCCCCCAACGCTTATCATGATCAACGGCATCATTCTGGAACTAAGTATTTATAATTTATGGGTAATTATATGCGTTCCTGCAATTGAGATTTACGGAATTTAAACGCAGGCCGGACCACATCTGAAAGCCGGAACAGTCAGGTGCAATGCAAGATGAAAACACAGCGGTTCATGGGGCGAATCTCTTCTGCAGGTACAGAGATACCTGTTTGGGCGCCAAACCTCAACCAAACAAAGTTTGGTTTCAGTTTGGTCGTGCGGTGTACGGTGAGTCTCCAGACCGTGATGAATAAATCATCACGTGTCAGGAGATACTCACCTATCCTCATGGTTGGTATTATATATTGTCAATCGAGCGAAGGACAA
>JBCCGE010000188.1:0-2350 GCA_039029455.1 Pseudomonadota bacterium
AAGAGTACACCTGCCTGAGCAACTTGTGCGATCGGCCCAGTCTGCTGATTGCCGGGCGAAACGAGTAACGTTCCCGGTTGTGAGAATCCATTAGGAGATTGCAGCGAGAAACTATTGATCGGGTTTGCAGTAAACCCGAGTGTATTCTGCGCAATCTGCCCACTCACTGGTGCCGCCACACAAAACGATAGCAACGCTGAGAGCACCAGTGCATTCACTGACAATTTCTTGCAGTTGTTCATGAAAACCGATCAATCAGGTGGGAAAAATTGTCGATGTAACTAGGTTCGCGACTTCTCCGCCCGGTATTAGCGACGGGTGAAAACAGCGTCAAGGTAAATAGTTACACGGCAATCTTCTGACCGGCACGGGGCTCCGTTGCCTGGGGTTGAACTGGCTGGAAGAGCTTGTATTTGAGGTAGAGATTGATCGCGACTCGATCGAGGCATCGTCGCTGGTTGGCTTCGGGGGTCGGAAGGATCGCCTTCAGCCATCACGCCCCTGGCCGGACTACTTTTCGACTCCCCACATTTCCGCAATCAGTTCGTAGCTGCGCGGATCATACTCTTTCAATTCCGCATTGATAAACGGATAGAAGTCGTTCGTGCCAAAGTAGGCCTCAGTCAACTCAGCAAAATACTCCATCGGGTTCGTCGCAGCATAGTGGTCGCGCATTCGGCCATTGGCATGCATTACGTCTCCGTATTTTTCATCAGCGAGTGAGAGTTCCTGGCTGGTGCGGATTCGTGTATTGCCGAAACCGTCTTCTATGAACTGATCGTGATAGGCGTGAGCAAGTTCATGCAGAACCATCGACGGCTGCTCAATGGTCCAGTCGAGAAAATTCTGGACGTTGGCAATATCAACACACCGCGCTTTGTCGGGATTGACATTGTTGTTGCGTAGCCATTCGATGCTCGGATGGTATGCAGCACAACTGGTAACCGGATCATTAACATCCAGCCAGATGGTGATCTGCTGCAGTTTTACGACGGCACCTGCGGGTAGACGATGCTTGATGAATATCAGATTCGCGCGGAGCAGCGATTGTGCGCGGCGACCTGCTTCTGCGAACTCCGGGTCTTCACCGAGCAGGTCCTGATGGATTACCACACTCCAGCCTTCCATATCCACAGTCCGGTAGTTCTCAGTTGGCTCGAAAGTCGGCGCAGGTGCTTCCTGACCAAATCCTGTGGCGGGCAACAGACAGGATGCAAAGATGAGCATGTAGAGTTGAAAGAGGTTATTCTTCATTGATGACTTTGGATTGGTTTTCGTTTACAGCTGTCAGCCCTGGTTTCTTACCGCCGTTGCACTGGCAACCGCGTCTTTCATTTTCTGCAATCCAGTTTCTGCAACTTCCACAGCCGGCAACTCCCAGTAGGTGCGATTGAACAGTTCAAGTGACAGAAATCCGCTAAACCCACCGTCGAACAATGTGTTGAGGATCTCATCGAGCGGTGCGACTCCGTCACCCGGGTAGACCCGATCGGCATCCCCGATCTCTTCGCGCGAAGGCTCACCCGGATAATCATTCATATGAAACACGTTGATCCGTGACGCCTCGATCATCCCCAGCCCGGCAAAATCCGAGCCGCCTTTGTAGATGTGATAAACATCGGGAAGGACAGCCGCGTCAGGGTGACCGCATTCTGCAGCCACATAAGCGAGTTCGCCGAGACGGCTGAGCGTTTTCGAGAATCCCCAGAGTTCGAGTTGCGGTGTAACTCCCGTTTCCCGCCCGACCTCCAGAAGATCGTGATACCTCTCTGCAATCCGGCTTAGATCAAGGCCTTCGGAATTCTGAGCACCGGCTGGTGGAGCCGCAATTCTGGTTGCACCGAGTTCTGCAAGTAGTTCCATATCGCTGCGCGCCTGCTGCAAGGCTTCATTGCGTTTCCCGGGATCATCGACGATCCAGTTTGCAAATCCGATGGCGCTTGCGATGGAGATTCCACTGTCATCGAGTTGCTCCTTCAAATCACTGAGCGGCGCGTTTTCGGCGTAAGAGCGCAGATCACCGATCCAGGGCTCAATTGCATCGTAACCGGTTGATGCGACCAGTTCGATCTGCTCGGGGACAGTCAGGCGCTGTCCGCGAATCGTGCTGGTGTTGAGACAATACCGTACTGAAGGATCATTGCCTGTAACTCCAGGGGTTTGCGGAGCATCGTCTGCCGGACAACCGGCAGAGACATCCGTTGCCAATCCGATCGTTGCGGCCGCCGCGACTCCTGAAGCCATGGACTTGATCAACATTCGCCGCGATACAGGAGTCACGGGGCGCGGTTTGTGAGACTCAGAAGGAAGCTTGTTTTCAGATCGGAAGAACATCAAATCTCGATTGCGG
>JBCCGE010000189.1:0-2205 GCA_039029455.1 Pseudomonadota bacterium
ATTCTGCTCAGCTTTTTCTATGACATCGGTCATCTGCTCCCGAATCTGGGAAACGTTGATGTCAGCGATCGTTGCGGTTTTGCCCTTTGCGGCGATCTTCGGAGTTGATCCGGAATCGAATGTGCGCCGGCGCCGAAATTTCACGCGCCTGGTGTCTTTCAGAAACTGGGGTGACCATATCCACGCTTCGCCATCGCTAAGACCGGAGAGTGTCCCTAAGATGTCCTTAGACGCATCGTTGTACTTGACCCATTCCTCGATCGCTTTTCGGTCCTGAGGGCCGGTAGTCCGCATGGCAATCAATGTCTGAACCTGAGTTAGCACGTTCTTATTAATGGAAGCGCTGCGCTGAGTGATCATAGTCATGCCAAGGCCACGCGAACGGCCGCGGCGAACGATGTTCTCCCATGCCCTGAGCAGCTGCGCTTCGTCGCGCATAGGGCGCTGCGGAATATAGTCGTCTGCTTCTTCCAGGAATAGGTGCAATGGCAGTTCGTTTTTCAGGTATAGCTGCCTGGCGAAGTCCAGTAGAAACTGCTTTTTTGCGGCCTCAGAATCAAACTGAGTCAGATCAAGTACGCACGATAGCCGACGTTCTACGACCAAATTTGCAACCAATTTCCCCGAGGTGCGTTCCAGCGGTATGTCTCCATGGCGCCCGCCAAATATGGCGATTGGGATTCCTCCGGACTTACCGGATCCGGAAGACCTCAGCCCCCACCAAGATCCGACCGGGTCTATTGCCACGAACGGCAATCCTGCCTCAAACATTTCCTCAGCCATTACGGCCGCAGTATTCGACTTGCCAGCTCCTCGAGCGGCGAGAATTCCGAAGGTCTCAGTAATCGCCTGATCTGGAAAGCTGATGTCTTTTCCAATTTTTAGCATTGTGGCGCTCCTCTATCTGCTATTAGTGGAAGCCATCCCCATGACCAGGTGAAGCCGGCACTCCAAAGGTTGTAAAGTCGCTCCTCGGCCTCATCGACACTTAGCCATCCTTTCGGATTTAGAAAGTTCATCAATCGAATGACGTCAGCCCCTGGCATTCGGACAAAGTCCCAGCACCAATTTCCGTACCATTCCTTGTGGCTGACGATTTCAAACGTTTGGCCTGATATTCTGATCTTCCTGTCAAGATAGACTAGTCGCGGCGCATGCGTTGCGGCGTAAAGGGACAGGTTTGGCCCAATCTCAATGGCTTCGATCCTGCCGGTGAAATTCCCGTTGTCTGGGTCGTTGCAGCACAGATGTACGTCAATCGGACCGGTGTAGACGAGTCTGCACGTATCAGCTGCCATTCTCTGACCCCTGATCATTTGAAGCCGTATCAGCGATTTTTAACGCCAGCTTCAGCAAAGTAGTAGCCACTTCGTGCTTGTTGTAGTGACTGGGGAGACCCCTGCCTATGATCTCTACAAACGGCTCGATCTCAACCGCAGTGTATGTTCGGTCGTTTTTTCCGCGTCGGAGCTCAATTTCGCGCTGGATCTTGGCGATCGCTTTTTCCAGGTCTTCAATTGGATCGTCGTGCTTGTAATCGCAGCGCCAGATGTACTCGATTGCGCTGGCTAGATTTGCCGGAAAATGTTCTACAACGTCACGACATTGGATGCCGGTTGGGTGCCATTTGTAATGCTCGGGTTCGCTCACTGGATCTGATGCTTCAGATTCCTTGCGTGAGTTTTGCGTGATGTCCATAATCGCCTATAACCATCTATGACCACCTAACGCGGGATTTGCTTTGGCCGCCCGCAAATAGTGGTTAATAAAAACAAACAGTTAGAGTCGAGTGGTGCATTCGTAATGCGTAGGTCCGCGGTTCGAGTCCGCGCTTCGGCACCATGCGTTTTTTCCTAAAATCTTTAAGGGTCTTTTTATGAGCGGCGAACAATCCTGCGTTATTGTCGGTGCGAGCCATGCGGGCGTGCAGGTTGCCTTGTCGCTGCGCAAGAATGGCTGGCAGGGCAGCATAACGCTTATTGGTGAAGAGCAGCCGATGCCTTACCACCGACCGCCCTTATCCAAAGACTTCCTTACTGGCGGTAAGACACTGGAGCAAGTGCAATTGCGCCCGGCGGCAGCGTTTGAACGTGCCGATATCACGATGCGGCTTGAAACACGCATTGTTGGTATTGACCGGAACGCCAAGCAGGTGAGTTGTGCCGACGGTGAAAAAATTTCCTATGACAAGCTGGTGCTTTGTTG
>JBCCGE010000190.1:0-2138 GCA_039029455.1 Pseudomonadota bacterium
AAGGACGCTCAAATTATCTCTGCAGATACCGGCTTGAGCTAAATGCATCCCAGGATACTCTGGTGGGCAATAAAGTAGCGGTCGAAATCGTCCGAAAGTGGGCTGCACAAACGCGTACAGGGGATATTTCGGAGGTCGACGAGGTGTCCGAACAATCACCCGTATGGCGCCATGTGACCTCTACATCCGAAAACTGTTTAGGCAGCAAGTGCCCTGACTACAGTCGGTGTTTCGTCGTAAAAGCGCGGCAGCGGGCTCTCGAAGCGGATGTAGTTGTAGTAAATCACCATCTGTTCTTCTCCGATCTAAATCTCAAGCAGGAAGGCTTTGGCGAGTTACTGCCAAACTACGATGCCGTTGTATTTGATGAAGCCCACAATCTGGTTGAAACTGCCAGCCGCTTTTTTGGTTTTTCGCTGTCGTTCTATCAGATCAGAGATTTGATGCAGGATATCAGAAGCACTGAAAGCGAGGAGAAAAGCGGGGTAGACTTTTCTGAGTTGATTCAGCATGTGGCTGAATCGCTCCAAAATGCAATTGAATCCCAGGCCGGTCTTCGACAAAACTCGCTGGAGTATTCAGAACTGGAGTATTCACAATTTCCCCGGTGTATAGAAATGCTGCAGTTGCGGCTTTCAGAGTTAGAGGTAGGACTTGACGCAGCGGCTTTGGCGGGGGAAGGATTGCATCGATGTCTGATGCGATTGCTGCAGATACAGTTTTGGCTTGACGAGTGGATTCACAATAGCAATAGCCGCAACGTCCGCTGGCTGGAAACAGGCTCGAAGAATTTCCGTTTGCATTCGACGCCTCTGGATATTTCACCGCATCTTTCCGAATTACTTGAATCGACAGAGCGATCCTGGATTTTCACATCTGCAACTCTGGCAGTAGGAACAGACTTCTCGACGTTTGTAAAATCGCTTGGACTAGAGACGGCGACGACCCGACAATGGCCAAGCCCTTTCGATTTTGAGGAAAACAGCCTGCTGCTTCTGCCGGAGCAACTGCCCGACCCTCGCGATCGCGGTTATGTTGACGCTCTGGAAGCACTTGTGCGCGAATTGACGGATTTGAGCGGAGGTCGATGCTTTTGCCTGTTTACGTCGTATGCTGTGATGGAAAGAATGCTTCAGCGATTGCAGCATGACTTCAACTGGCCAGTTCTTGTCCAGGGAGAGGCGCCTAAATCCGAACTCATTCGACGCTTCGAAACACTGGGAAATGCGGTCTTGCTGGCAACTGCCAGTTTTTGGGAGGGTGTCGATATCAAGGGCAGCGCGTTGAGTTGCGTCATCATCGACAAACTACCATTTGCATCACCTTCCGATCCGGTTTTAAAGCGACGATTGGCGATTTGCGAGGAGGAGGGCGGAAATCCGTTTATGGAGATTCAAATTTCATCGGCTGTGATCGCTCTTAAACAGGGCGCAGGCCGTCTGATTCGTTCTGAGACTGATAGGGGTGTGCTGGCAATTTGTGATAATCGGTTGACCCGAATGCGTTACGGCTCAATATTCCTGGGCAGTTTGCCTCCTATGCCTCGAACGACACATCTTGCCGATGTGGCCGGGTTTTTTTCTGTAAATTAAACAATGATTATCCTGGCAATTGAAACCGTAACTGAATGCTGTTCAGTCTGCGTTCTCACGACAGACAGCAGCGGAGAGCAGGCAACCTCCAGGCACGAGATCAACCCCACCGGGCATTCAAAAGTGGTGCTTGATATGGTTTCGGACTGCCTGAAAGAAGCTGGTGTCCAACTTGGAGAAGTCGATTTAATTGCGGTAGATTCAGGGCCTGGTTCATTTACCGGACTTCGCATCGGAATAGGTGTCGCACAAGGACTCGCCTACGGCGCAGGGAAAAAGGTGGCGGTTGTTTCTTCGCTGGAAGCGCTGGCCCTCCCATTGATCGAGCAGGACCCCGAAAGTGTCGCATTGCCGGCGATTGATGCGCGAATGGGGCAGGTTTACTGGTCGCTGATATGTCGAAACAACGAGAGCGCCATAGGATTGAAGCAGTTGTCAGAGCCCGCTGTATCTTACCCTGCAGATGTAACGGTTTCTGTTTCTGCACCCAATACTTTAGTTGGTGTCGGCAGTGGTTGGGATGCCTACGCCCACGAGATACAGCAA
>JBCCGE010000191.1:0-2017 GCA_039029455.1 Pseudomonadota bacterium
CCCGATTTTCCCGGGTAATTTCCAGTGTCATTTCAGCCTGCTCCTGCACCGATTGCTCGGTACCGTGAAACTCCAGAAACAACGTCGGGGACTCCTGAAAATCGGTTTTTGAGTAGAGGTTAATGGCCCTCAACTGAAGACTGTCGAGGAGTTCAACGCGAGCTACCGGTATGCCGTACTGGATCATCTGTATTGTCGAATCAATAGCACCTTCCATATCCTCAAACGTGCACACAGCCGACGCAATCATCTCCGGCACCGGGTATATGCGAACCGTCAGTTCTGTAAACACGCCCAACGTGCCTTCAGAGCCCACCAGTAAGCGGGTCAGGTCGTATCCTGCGGCCGACTTTTTCGATCGGCGCGCCGTGCTGACGAGTTTACCGTCGGCCATGACCGCTTCAATATTCACCACGTTCTCTCGCATTGTGCCGTAGCGCACAGCGTTAGTGCCGGAAGCACGAGTACCGGCCATACCGCCGATAGAGGCATCGGCACCCGGATCAATCGGAAAAAACAGTCCTGTATCGCGAAGATACTCATTGAGTTGTCGGCGCGTCACACCCGGTTGCACAGTCACATCGAAGTCACTGGTGTTTACCGAAATGATTTTGTTCATTTCAGTCATGTCTAGGGAAACGCCGCCTTTCAGAGCGGCCGTGTTACCTTCAAGAGACGTCCCTGCACCGTAGGGAATAACCGGGATCTCATACTGTGCGCAAATCCGAACCGCTGTTTGCACGTCATATTTATCCGCCGGCTTGATTACGGCATCCGGCGGGAACGATGGATGGAAAGACTCGTCCGTCCCGTACGGCTCGCAGGCGGATGGTGTCGTTATCAAACGATCACCGAATTCTTGCCTCAACACGTCGAGGCCATCCGAATAGTCGTATTCAACAGCAGGAGCTACCAGTTTCATTGTCGACCTGAGGTCAGGGCCTCTTCCAGTTTGTCAGGGTCAAAATAGTAGTGGCTAATGCGCACATCATCAAGTTCAAACACGGGCACCAGCCACTTGTAACGCTCAAACCAGTCACTATTGTCCTCGATGTCCCGAACCTCCAGGGTGAATCGGGCCTGATCAGTGCCAGCCTCCATATGTTCCTGAAGTTCCAGAATTGCGGCCTCACATAAATCACAGGCTTCTTTCACATAAACAGCGAGGATCGGCATGGCGCTCAGAACTTTACCGTCAATCGACTGCACCAACCATCGACATGAACTGTTGTTCATCGAGAATAGTGACTCCCAGCGATTCAGCTTTATCGGCTTTCGATCCGGCTTCCGCACCAGCGATCACATAGTCGGTTTTTCCTGATACGCTGGAAGTGACTTTGGCACCGCGAGACTGCAGCATTTTCTTTGCTTCCGAGCGCGCGATGGACAAGGTTCCGGTCAACACCACGGTTTTTTCCCGAAACGGTGAGTCCTCCGTTATTTGGGGTCGATCGACAACCTCCCATTCGATCCCAGCTGCAAGAAGACTGTCTACAATTTGACGGTTGTCATCACCCTGAAAAAACTTCAATACACTGTCGGCAACGATTGGACCGATATCCGGAGCGGCCTGTAATTCCTCTAAATCCGCGTCCTGTATCGCCTTCAGGGTGAAGAAGTGGTCAGCCAGCGTTTCAGCCGTCGTTTCTCCAACCAGAGGAATACCCAGCGCGTACAGGAAACGGGCAAGTGTGGTTTTTCGACTGCGTTCGATGGCCGCTACAAGGTTACCCGCAGATTTTTCAGCCATACGCTCGAGCCCGGCGACCTGCTCAATCGTCAGCGAATAGATATCCGCCACCGTATTGATCATTCCCTGTTGCAGCAAAATTTCCACCATGCGGTCACCGAGACCCTCTATATCCATAGCGTTTCGGCTCGCGAAATGTTTGGTCAGCGACTGTTTGTCTGAATGCCTTGCGGGTGGGTGGGTTGTTTGCGTAGCAATATCCATGCCCATTTACCGCCTCATAGGTGGGGCCATTGTTACCTCATTCATTCATATACTATGTACCTA
>JBCCGE010000192.1:0-2008 GCA_039029455.1 Pseudomonadota bacterium
CTTCAGGCGTCCGGTTATCGAAATATAGCCGTCCGGGTCGATCGATCCCTGGTCGCCGGTGCGGAACCAGCCGTGGGTGAAGTTTTCTGTATTGGCTTTTGGATTGTTTTCATAGCCACGAGTCACGTTGTCTCCCCGTATGACGATTTCGCCGGTCGAACCCGATTCAAGTAACTCGCCGTCCTCATCCATGATTGCAACTTCAGGTCCGGCCGCTTTGCCGACGGTGCCCGCGATACGTTTGCCAGGTGGCAGCGGATTACACGCCATAAGGTGAGCTGCCTCGGTCATTCCGTACGCCTCTACCACGGGTGCATCAAAAACGCGTTCCAGTTCACTCATCACCTGGGGCGAAAGTGAGGAAGAGGAGGAGCGAATAAACCGCAGCGGGTTATTCTGAATTACGTTCTGATTTTTCGCCGCCCGGGACAGGATGGCCTGGTGCATCGTGGGCACAGCGGTGTACCAGGTGGGTTTGGTTTCATCGATCCAGCCAAAGAATTTCAGTGCATTGAATCCTGGTGAACAGGAAATACTGGCGCCGGCTCGAAGAGAAGCCAGCACCGCCGCAATCAAGCCATGAATGTGGAACAGTGGCATGATGTTCAGGCAGCGATCATGCTCTGTCAGTGACAGACTGCGCATAATATTGTGTGCTGAGGCGCTGACATTGCGATGGCTGAGCGGCACAATCTTAGGACGGGACGTGGTCCCCGAGGTGTGCAGAATTAACGCAACATCGTCGGGCTGCACAGGACCGTCACTTTTAGGTTCCGTTGACGGGCATTCCAGCTCAAAATCTCCGGCCGCTCCTTCACTATTGCCATGAAGGTAGCAGATTCGGATGCCGAGTTCTCTGGCTGCTGCCACTGCGGGTGAATCGCTGCCTGCCTCTACAACCAGTGCACGCGCGTTCAAATCGTCAAGATAGAACTCAAATTCCTCTCTTCTGTATGCCGGATTCAGTGGCGCGGTTGTCGCCGCACAGGATATCGCGGTAAAAGCCGTCGCCATCTCGGCTCCGTTGGGCAAAACGATGGCCACGCGTTCATTGCGACCGATGCCACCGCCATTGAGCACCCGACGGGTTCGAGCGCACAGATCAGTGAGTTGGCCGAAGGTTAAATACCGTCGGTCCGGAGCGCCGATCGCAGGGGACTCCGGATGAGCACCCTGAATGATTTCGAAAATAGTCTGAAAATTGCTCACTCTGTATTTCGTAGCTGACTGTTAATATCCTTCACCGATAAGGAAAGTCTCGGGCCGGCTCCCAAGTTTCTCACGATATCCGCATTTCGAAAATCACATCGACCGAACTATTTTGTCGCGGCGTTGTGGTGTGCTGATTGCGAGCGCGTGATCAAAGTCGTAGTTGACCGGACCCTGAGAGGATCGCAGGCAGTAAACAGAGGATGTCACAACCGGCTTCTGATACGGTAACCGTGTGCTGCAGATCGTTGAAACCCGTATCTGCATCCCAGAGATCCACGTTGGCCAGCTGCACACTGTATTCGGGTCGCGATCGAATGCGTTCACCGGCGCTGAGGTCAGCGATATGCAGTTTCAAGGTATAGTCGCCGGCGGGAACCGACACCGGCAGAACCGGGCGGGCGATTACGTTAACTTCTTCCCCGGGCACCCAGTGTTGAGGATTTGTGTGTTCACCAGAGAGAGGGACGGTGTAAACATCCTCTGAGTTGATAGAGTCGAAAACAAGAAACAGACTGCGTCTGTTTATCGCTGCCGCAAATCCCGAATTTTCGACAACAAGTTCCACTGTTTTTGCTTCACCATGAATCCATTCTTCAGGAAGGGTGCTTTGTTTTAGTACGAAGCGATAGCCCATACGGTTTTTGATGTCATCGATACACCCCCCGACATGCCAGTCGTTGTTGACGTCATTGTTGTAGTCGGTATTCAGGTAACTAAGATGAAGAGATTCCATCTCGGCCAGAATGCTGCCTCCCAGGTTGTCGCAGTTATTCTGGGGGTTGTATGAGTCTGAGCA
>JBCCGE010000193.1:0-2002 GCA_039029455.1 Pseudomonadota bacterium
CCGCAAGTACGCGCTATGTGTGCTTCGGGCAACTGATCGTCTGGATGGCAATCACGCTGTGCGTAAAAAACTGGGGGCACGCAAGGTCTCTTTCGCTTCGGCTGATGAAACCCGCGATATGACCGGTATGGAAATCGGCGGTGTCACGCCGCTTAATATGCCCCCAGGATTACCCGTCTGGATCGATCAAGCGGTTATGCAATGCGAATATGTAGTGCTCGGCGGCGGCAACCGAAATTCCAAATTGAAGGTCAATCCGGAAGTGTTACTAAAACAGGACAATGTTGAGGTCGTTGCAGGACTCGCGAAACCCGCTTGATCGGCTGATTTTCACCGATCAATCTGATCAGGATTGATTTAACTGGCTGAGCCTTTAAGCTTTTGCAACTTCCGAGGGCTTTTTATGAAACTGGTTACCTACCGCTCAATCAACGGCGATCGCTGCGGACTACTGCACCGGCATTCCGTGGTCGACAGCCTTCAGGTCGCACGTATGGCTGGTTGGTCTGATGTTGAATGCGCCGATATTCGAACCAACCGCAACCTGCTGCAATTACCGACTGCTCGACTGCATGCCTTGCAGCAAACCGTGCAACAGAATTTCGAAGACCTGAAAAAAGAAGGTGCCGTTTTTTCCATCAGCGAAACCGGTCTCGCAGCTCCGATTCCTGACCCCCAAAAAATCATCTGTATTGGTCTGAACTTTCACGACCATGCTGAAGAAGTGGGAGTCAAACCACCCGATGCCCCGATATTTTTTGCCAAGTTCCCCAACTCCCTGATCGGTGCCAGTGATCCCATCATCCCGCCGCGAGACACGCAGCAGGTCGACTACGAAGCGGAACTCGCCGTCGTCATTGGTCGACGCGGTCGATACATTGAAACAGAAGATGCCCTGTCACATGTCGCCGGCGCGATGGTTATCAATGATGTCAGCGCGCGCGATCTGCAACTGGCCAATCAACTGTGGACCGGAGGCAAGGCGATTGACAGCTTTGCACCCTGCGGCCCCTCTCTGGTGACGATTGACGAAATAGAAGACCTGCAAAATCTGTGGATTCAAACCCGGGTAAACGGTGAACTACTGCAGGATGGCAACACCGCGTCGATGATCTTCCCGGTTCCGGTGCTGATCAGTTTCCTGTCACGTATCATGACCCTGGAGCCCGGGGATATTATTGCAACCGGCACGCCGGCCGGGGTTGGACTGTCGCGTAATCCACAGCGTTTTTTAAATTCCGGTGACCGCGTGGAAGTCGAAATTGAAAGCCTGGGTATGACCAATAATCCGGTGGTTCCCGCCGCATAAATTCAACTCGCTCTAACCGCTCGACTGTTTATTGATAGAGCGATCAGGCTTAATCACAATCCTACTGATCTTTCGATATCGGGTATCCACCACTGCCCGGTAGACCTTGATCTCAAAGGTGTTTATTCTGTATCGCCTGGATGCCCCACTTTGACTGTAGGTAATCACCGCTTGAATGCCGACGATTTGACCGATTTATCCGATCTTTACCACAAAGCTACAGAAGCCGGTCAAATCAATGCCTGGGCAACAGCCACTCTGGTGGCGCTGTTCGCGATTACCCTGTTCCGTTTTGCGATCAAGACCTGGCGCTGGGAAGACTGGACTCGACGCATCTTCTGGGTTGCTTATCTGTTCCTGTTGCCTTTATCACTGATTGCTGCGGTTCATATCATCGGTGTTACTTTCGATATCAGTGACCACGTCTGGTTACAGCGCGGAAGTGACGCTTTGCTGGCGATCCTGCTCGCCATGCTGATTGTCGAAGGACTCGATTTATTCCTTTGGAAAGGATATGCGCAGAAGAAGTTCGGCCACCCCACTCCGAACATCCTGATTGGGGTCAGTGCTTTTCTGGTTTACTTTGCCACCGCCTATGTCATCGCAGCCGTGATATTCGACATTCCGGTCACCGGTGCACTGGTTTCGTCGGGTATTGTGCTCGGCGTTATCGGTTTGTCTTTGCAGGGCACG
>JBCCGE010000194.1:0-1974 GCA_039029455.1 Pseudomonadota bacterium
GGACGGGACACCGCCAAAGACATTGGCCCGCATCGACTCCGCTTCTCTCAATAGCCCTTCCCCAAACTGAAACCCGGTCGAGTAACACAGACAGGCGCCACGAAACACGGCCATTAGAAAATGAGAGATGGAATTGCTGAAATACAGGGGGATGTTCATGTAAAGCCGATGCGACTCGTTGAGTCCAAACATCGCACTCATCTCCATGGCATTCAGCGTCAGCGCCTCGTGGGAATGCAGCACCCCTTTTGGCGTGCCAGTCGTGCCGGAGGTAAAGAGAATCATAGCGTCACTCTCCGCTGAGACTGCGCTGGCCGACAACGATGGGAGCGTCGTCTCAAGATCAGAAAGCACAAGTTTGTCTCGATGCAGAGGTTGTATTTCCACAACGCTGACACCTCCCGACCATTCCGCCCAATCATCGCCTACAACCGCATACGATGGTTGAGATTTATTGATTATCCTGACAATTGTGTCTTTCGGCTGGGTTCTGTTCACGGGAACTGTGACGCCACCAATCCACCAAACGGCGAGAAGCAGCACGACCATGTCGTAACCGTCAGCATCGATCAATGCGACCCGATGCCCGCGACTCACTCCGCTGTTTGCCAATCGCACCGCACAGCGCTCGACGTCAGTTTCGAGCGACTTGTAGTCCTTTTCGAGATGCTGGTCAGCGTATGCCATGGCGTTCGGCATCCTGCGAACTGTATCCATAAATAGATCATTTACTGTAAGGGCCGGACTTGATTTCGCTGCTGACACTTTAAAATCCCATATACCTGAATGTCTCGAACTCGGTGCCGGCCAGAAACCAGATCAGCACCCACGCAAAACCGAGACACGCGGACCTGAATACCCACCATCTGTTATTCATAATTTGAACCCTGAGGCCGCATACAAAAACACCCGTAACGCCGTATCAAATTCCGGAATGGCAACAAAAGCGAAAACCCAACTCACGAAAAGAACTGTAAACACAACCCCCAGCGCGTGACCAACGGGACCTCTGCCCAAACCGGTACGCTGGTAAAGTCCGCCCCAGCGCTTCAGTATCGATAGCCCCGCTGCGTGCAGGGCTCCCCAGATTAACCAGTTGACGCTGATATCATGCCACAGCCCGATACTTATCATGCTTGCAAAAAGCGCGACATAAAGATTTCGGGTCGATGCAAATACCGGCAGAAACACATAATCCCGGCACCAGGAACTCAGAGATATGTGCCAGCACTGCCAGAATTCACTTAGGTTTCGCCGAAAAATCGGAAATCTGAAATTTTCCGCGATACGAAACCCAAAAAGACGCGAAGTCCCGATGGCGATATCGCTATAAGCTGAGAAGTCCAGATACGCAATCAAAAAGGAAAGCAACAGGAACAACCAGAGGCGGACCAGGGAAACGGATTCTTCCGGGGAGACCGAGAAGGCATCAACAACCGATCGGTCGACCAGCCCAATAAGCAGAAAATTAACCAGAAACAGCTTTTTTGCCAGCCCCAATCCGATCCGCTCAATACCCGCTGCCGAACTGCTCCAGCTGAATCGCGATTCACGGTTTTCCATGAAGTGCTGAATTCGCTCGATGGGTCCTGCGAGGATGATGGGGAAAAACAAACAGTAGCTGCAAAATTCCACAAATCCGTATCGGGCCAGCTGACCTCTGTACGCGTCGGCAATCACGTGCATAAAACGAAACGCAAAATAGGAGACACCGATCGGGACCAGAATGTCCTCGTATCCATGTTTACCGAAACCTATCGCGCTCAACGTGTAAATCGATTGGTACAGTCCAGGCGCATACTTTGACAGCAGCAGTATTCCAAGACTGACCAGCATGAAGTACGCCATAACCCTGACCCTTGGATTGCCGTTCAATTGCGGAATTCGAATACAGATCAGGTAGGTCGCGGTGATCCAGATCAGTAGCACAACGGTGAATTCCGGCTGGAACCACAACAGCAGTAGCAGGCTGAC
>JBCCGE010000195.1:0-1940 GCA_039029455.1 Pseudomonadota bacterium
CATGTTGCCAATTGAGTGACCCTGGATAATGACCTGCGCGCCTTTGTCGCTGTTGGGTTTAAGCAAAATAGGATTCATATCCGTATGTGGCTTAACCCCTGCAGCCATCGCCTGCACCGCCTGAGATCGACCGATCTCACCATTGTCGACAGTCACCGCGCTATTAAGAGCCATATTCTGGGGTTTGAACGGCGCGACCCTGAGCCCTTTGCGGGCGTACAGCCTGCAGAGTCCGGCAGCGATCACACTTTTGCCGGCGTTCGAAGTGGTGCCCTGAATCATCAGGGTGGGAGCGCGAGAATTCATCATCTAATTGTCGCCGGAATTAGAGTCTGCGCTGACCTCGAAACGCCCATTACTGTTGCTGAACGTCAAAAATCGCGTTGAAACTGCGCATGACATAGTCAAAATCCGGATTGTACGTGGTTCTCGCAACCGGCACGCCATCGGGTGAGGGCGTGTGCTGAGCGCCGTACCAGTGGTCCCGGGCTCGCATACAGGCCATAAAAATCGGATACTCGTTGCCATTACACACCAGAATTTCACGAGTCTCTCCGAACAGTGCGTTTTTTGGGGAGTTGATCAGACTGAGATGGGACTGATTCAGGAGGCGGCGTTCCGGGTGGCGACTGTTGCGAACAATTTCATCTGCACGTTCGACCTGTCCCGGATTCGGGCTGTATACCAGCAGCTTTTTTCTGTCGCTGTTGAATTTTCTGGCAAAGCGTTTTCTGACGTATTCAATGTTAACGACGGAGTCATTTTCGCTGACCACCATGAGTGTAGGCATGGACAGAGTTTTGCCCAGCCATTTCCAGCGAAGATACCGTGCCGTGTTGAAAAACTGGGCCCCTGAATTCACCGGTATGGAGTTGTACTTGATTGGATTGTCTTCGATGATCATGCCGCCAAAAATCCACGGTCTGAACTTAGCGTATATCCATGCCCAACGAAGATAATTATTCAGTTTGGATTTGTATGCCGGAGATACCAGAAACAATCCGGCAATGTGAGGATTCTCGAGTGCAAGAATAGTGGCTAACACTCCGCCCAGCGAAAAGCCGCCCACGTAAATCGGCATTTCGTCCGTATCCCATTGCTTAAAATGAGCGCGTGCTACTGCCAGCCACTGTTTGTAGGACACCTCGAGCATATTTACAGGAGATGAACCGTGACCTGGAAGCAGTAGAGCGCGAACATCCCATCCCCGTTCAGCGATCTCATTGGCGACATCGTGCCACACATACGGTGAGTCATTGAGACCATGAATCAGCAGAAATTTGCCACGATAAGGCCGGGTTTTACTGGCGGCTATTTCAAACGGCAGGTTGAGCTCGATATCCACAGCTGTCCGTTGTGGCATGGATGTATCCAGCAGATGCTTTCGAACCGTGTCGCGATGTGCCTCAAATGGTTCGGTTACCGGAGGAAAGGAACTGCCGTATGCCGATTTGACTACCAGCAGAAAACTGCTGAGGAGCGCTAACTTCGCGGTAAGAACTGAGTTTTTTGCGATCCACATTAGGCCGATGAGTATAGATGCAGTTATTAGTTGACTGTAAAAATTTGACCACAAAGATGAAGGCTAGCCTATGCAATGTCATTTTCGTGCCAAGGTCACTGACGACTCCTTTTGGTCTATCTGGTTCCCTGTTTCGGCTCGCGCTTCGCGTCTCTGGCGCTTGTCGAACCGACAAATTTATCCGGGGGTTCGAATCGTCCTGTTTTTGGCGATTGGGTTGGGATTGGGAATTGAAAGATTTCTGCTGGGAAGTGGCGGAGAGTGAGGGATTGCCGGGCTGCGCCCTCTCGCCTTCGGCTCGCGCTTCGCGCCTCTGGCGCTTGTCGAACCGACAAATTTATCCGGGGGTTCGAATCGTCCTGTTTTTGGCGATTGGGTTGGGATTGGGAATTGAAAGATTTCTGCTGGGAAGTGGCGG
>JBCCGE010000196.1:0-1887 GCA_039029455.1 Pseudomonadota bacterium
GCAGGCGTTTCCGGTGTGATCTGGCTGGCGTTAAAGCAGCAGATATCTCCAGGGGTATTTTCGTCCTATTTGTTGTCGATGACGATGTTGATGCGTCCGATCAAGAACCTGTCTAAAGTAAATGAAGTGATCCAGACCGGTCTTGCGGGTGCGCAGTCGATCTTTAATACACTTGACCTCGATAAGGAAATTGATACGGGTACGGCAGTTTTGCAGGATGTCAGGGGGCATATTGGATTCAGTAAGGTCAGTTTCAGCTATGCTGACGGAAAGAGCGTACTGCGCGATGTGAATTTCGAGATGACTGCAGGTTCAACGGTGGCGCTGGTCGGCTCGTCCGGCAGCGGTAAATCAACCATCGCGTCGCTGCTGCTGCGGTTTTATGAGCCAACATCAGGCGAAATCACAGTGGATGGGAAACCGCTGAGTAGTATCTCACTTGAATCGCTTCGAGATCAGACCGCCATAGTGACTCAGGAAATCACCCTCTTTGATCAATCCATTCGTGACAATATCGCCTACGGTCGACAGAATCAGATTGACGAAGCAAAATTGTCATCCGCGATCGAAGCCGCCAATTTGTCGGAGTTCGTCGATAAACTCCCTGAGGGTATAGATACGTTCGTGGGTGAGCAGGGTTCGCGCCTTTCGGGCGGCCAGCGGCAAAGAATTGCCATTGCCAGAGCGCTTTACCGGGACGCGCCGATACTGATACTCGACGAAGCCACCTCCTCGCTGGATTCGCGATCCGAGAAACGCATTCAGTCTGCGATCGACCGTCTGATCGCCAACCGCACCACTCTGGTCATCGCTCATCGTTTGAGTACGATCGAACAGGCGGACCAGATTCTGGTGCTGGATTCAGGTGAGATTATTGAACGCGGTACCCACGAGGAACTTTTAGCGCTCAACGGTGTGTATGTCCAGCTCCACAAAAGCCAGTTCAATTCAGAAGATCCAAACCCGGAAAAGCGATGAATGGGGTGCTGCAGAAAAGCTGGTATCAGCCGCATCCGTTGAGTCTGATTCTCTGGCCGCTGTCTTTGTTCTACGGCTTTGCGATGTGGCTGCGTCAGCGCCTGTACGATCAGGGCTTGCTGACCAGTTTCCGCCTGCCAGTACCGGTTGTGGTAGTCGGCAATCTTTCGGTGGGCGGAACGGGGAAAACGCCACTTATTATTAGTCTGATTGAGCGGCTTTCGGATAAGGGCCACAAAGTTGGCGTAATATCACGAGGATATGGGGGCAATCCGCCTTTTATTCCTATGGTTGTAGATGCATCCACTCGAGCAGGTGAATCCGGGGACGAGCCGCTGGCGATCTTCCGCAGAACCGGAGTGCCGGTTGCGGTTGGTCCGGACCGGGTTGACAGCGGTCACTTGCTGATTGAAAAGATGGGCTGCGACCTGCTCGTTAGTGATGACGGCTTCCAGCATCTGCGTTTAAACCGTGACATTGATATTGTGGTTGTCGACGGTGCGCGAGGGTTCGGCAATGGCCGTTGTTTGCCGGCGGGTCCCTTGCGAGAGTTTCCGTCTGCTATTCATCGCGCTGATATTATCGTTACAAACGGCGAGCCAGAGCCATCGGTCGTTCCTGCGAGTCAGACCTATTTTGTCGGCGATGTCGTCACCCGGAAAGTACAGCATTTAAGCAAGCCGATTGAACGCTCCATCAGCGAGCTTTCCGGTCAGCAGCTCTTTGCATTTGCGGGCCTCGGCAATCCGGACCGGTTTTTTGATCTCCTGAGGGATCAGGGGCTGTCTTTTCACACCCGTGTTTTTCAGGACCTTCATGTCTATTCAGAATCGGATTTCAATTCTGTACCGGACGATGCCAGCGTGATTATCACTGAAAAGGACGCGGTCAAATGCGAACATTTAACAC
>JBCCGE010000197.1:0-1887 GCA_039029455.1 Pseudomonadota bacterium
ATCTCATATTGCCCGTTGCCAGAAGATTAATCGAGCGCGGCGTACCCGTTGGCAGTCTGGTGATGGATGCAGAATTCGCGCGACGCCTGCTCGATATCAGCAGCAATATCTGCTGGCCCAAAGAAGACGCCTGAAATACCGTCGATTGCGGCAATTTCTTCTGCCTGTTCGAGCGCAACACGTGTCTCCAGCTGCACCAGAACCGAAGTTTGTTTTTCGATTTCCTGAAAATAGTCCGTAATGCGACCAAATTTATTCGCACGGGTCGCGCCGCTTACTCCCCGAATACCCTTGGGCGGGTATCGGGTCGCTGCAACAGCGGCTTTCGCCTCAGCCACCGACTGAATCATGGGAAAAAGCAACCCCGGCGCGCCAATATCCAGTAGACGCTTGATCATCACAAAGTCATTCCATGGGGGTCGAACAATCGCCGTGGTATCAGAACCGGCATACACCTGCAGTTGACTCATCACCGACTGAAGACTGTTCGGGGAATGTTCCATATCGATCAGTACCCAATCAAAACCCGCCGGTGCGATAATCTCGGCTGAAACACTACTGCACAGGTTTGACCAAAGTCCGATTTGGCGGCGCCGATCGGCAAGCGCCTGTTCGAAAGCGTTGACGGGCAGCTTCATATTATGGCCTTTTCCTCAAACCGCTGGTTCTTCTCGATCCGCTCATAGTTGAAAGCCGAAAGGTCCAGACTTCGGTACTCACCGTAAGTGATCAGTTCAGCTGTGCCCCGACCCATCGCCGGCGACTGTTGCAGGCCGTGTCCGGAGAATCCGTTTACAAAAATAAAGTTCTCAACGCCGGTGTGTGGCCCAAGGATCGCATTGTGATCAAAGGTATTGAACGCATAGTGACCGACCCATGAATTCGTCAGTTTGACAGCTTCAAACTGCGGTATTCGCGCGGCAACCGCAGGCCAGACTTTGTCTTCCCAGATCGAATGATCCATGGTCCAGTCATCATAGTCCACTGCAGGGTCGCTGTCAGGAGGACAGCCAGCCAGGTAATATTGCCCGTCTGTGCGCATGTGCACGCCACTTGGATCGATCGTCAACGGCAGATCTCGGTCCAGCGGATGTTCGGCATCAAAAATAAAGGTAAATCGCTTGCGGGGTTCAACAGGAATTTCGATACCAGCCATTCGCGATGTCAATACCGCACGCGGCCCAGATGCGTTGACCACCGTATCACAGAGCACAACCTCTCCCGTTTCCAGGGTCACGCTTTGCACCCGGGTGCCGGGTTGGTTCAGCTGCATCGCGACCACTTCATTTTGAATGTATTCAACGCCGCGCTCACGTCCCGACCGCTTCCACCAGTCAAACAATGTGCCGCCATCAAAATAGCCTTCGTCAACCAAATTGTGATTGCCGGCAACAATGTCGTCGACATTGTAAAAGGGGTAGTCGCGCTTAACGTCTTCTGCAGACATATGTTTGGTGCCGGCACCCAGACTTTCCTGCAGAACCTGTGATTCCTTAAGCACCTTTGCAAACTCCTCGTTATTGGCAAGATACATATATCCAAAGCTCTGCAAGACCAGATCAGGCACCCGCTCATCATCGCCCATGTACTGACGAAAATTTTTCACGAAATCTGCTGCAAACTGGGAAACCCGAACGTTGATTTCGTTCGAAAACTGCTGCCGCATGCAGCTGTTGGTTGCTCCGGTAGAGCTTTTTTCGTAGCTCGGATCCCTCTCTACCACCAACACGGAACCGTTGAAATCTTCGCTATCCGAGAGAAACCAGGATACAGAGGCACCGTACATCGCACCACCGACAATCACCACGTCGTAGCGACTCTCGTTCGGTCTGACCGGCCACACGGTCGCACTCATCGTTTAGTCCTCCTGCCGAAAATCGTCGGTCA
>JBCCGE010000198.1:0-1668 GCA_039029455.1 Pseudomonadota bacterium
GAGGATTTGAAGTTTGCCCAAGAACTGGAACGATGGGAGAGGGCGGCGTGAATCGGATCAGTCCTGACAAGCTATACCCCTGCAAGGCTAAAGGATGCGGTAACAGCTTTCGAAAAATCTCTATTGGTCATCACACCTGTTCCCCAAAGTGCGCCATTGCCTATGTTGACCAGAAAAAAGCAGAAAAGGCAGCAAAAGAAGCCAGACGCCGAACCCGTGAAGATAAAGAGCGAATCAAATCACTTGGCCAGCTGGTAAAGGAAGCACAGGCCGAGTTCAATAAATTCATCCGACTGAGGGATGCGGATTTACCGTGTATCAGCTGCGGTCGACACCATACGGGCCAATACCACGCTGGCCACTACCGATCGACGGGAGCTCATCCGGAACTGAGATTCGAACCGGACAACGTACACAAGCAGTGTTCCGCCTGTAACAACCACCTTTCAGGGAATCTGGCGGACTACCGAATCAATCTGATCAAGAAAATCGGTCTCGAGCGCGTTGAATGGCTCGAGGGACCACACGATGCACTGTGTCTATCCAAAGACGACGCCCGGGACATCAAGGCTCACTATCGGAAGAAATGGCGGGAATTGGATCAAAACCGAAAGGACGCTGCGTAATGACGATATCAGTGAGAACCAATACGGACAGAAAAGAAATCAGGCAAAAAACGGACGCCGATAAAAATCTGGCCAGAGCTCAGTCAATAGCAAAGCAGTTCGCCACTCCATCAACAAGGCGTAGGCAAACAGAAACAGATCAAGAGCAATTGAAACTGCTACGGATCAGATTCAAGACGCTGGCCAGGATCAAAGCGGATACAGAGCGAGAAATGCGAACAGTAGAAAAACGTATTCGCGATATGGCGAGCGATTAAACAGATCATGGATCCAGACATTGACATCAAATGCAGCCATAAAACACGCGCCAGAAGGGCTTTCACCGGAAGATGTTCGAAGGGTTGAAGGATTACTTTTCGCCTGGGCGGAGTGGTGGAGCGGCGACGGAAACAGTCACAGTTATGCCCCAACGTGCGCCGGCGTTAACTGGCACCGATTAATGGGCGAGCCTGGCGTCAACTATCAAACACGGCGTCGCACCGACAAATACACGTCTGACACGTACGACTTAATCCAATCGTTCTATCGGAAGCTGGAGAACGAGCAAAAGCAGGTTATGAAGATGAGATACCTGCAGAGGCACCGAAAAGCAACAATCAAGGCGAGATTGAAACTCAAGGATTCGGAGTTACAACGCATGCTTGGTGACATCTGGATCCGAGTAAATAACATCGTAAATTGGGATGTTGTCATTATTGCTTGACGGTTGAATCAAACTCGAATATGTTTCGCTGTGCTAGGGTTGAAATTTGACCTGCACAAATACTTAACCGAACCAAATCCACGAGCCTGACTGCGAAAGCGGTCGGGCTTTTTTAGTGCCATGTGAAATGACAACCTATACCTATACAGAAGGTGATACCCGGCCGAATTTGCGCGGATCCGTGGCATGGGTGCCAACTCTGCAATCCAATCTGGATCTGACTGGCGTTACAGCCGAAATTCATGTGGGTCCATATGCAACGGCAGCAAAACCGTTTTTTGGGTCAGTGACTATCGAAAATCTGATCACCGTTGGATCCAACATCGGTTTTGATTTCGA
>JBCCGE010000199.1:0-1655 GCA_039029455.1 Pseudomonadota bacterium
CAATCTTGTTTTTTGTTACAAACCTGATGCCCAACCGTTCCGTAAACTCACTTTTTTCGGCGAAGTGAGGATACTGTCTGTCCCAGTGAAGATCACGATGGATAGTTACCACCGTATCGACAGGACGTTCAGCTGTGGGAAACAAATGATCACTACGCAATCTGTCAGGGGTTATACCGCTGCCCATGCTCATTCGCTTCATCATCGTGTCGCCACGATTGTTTAGCAGATTCCACTTGTTCAAAGATAGCGCCACACTATCATGACCAAGGGAAATCATTTCCGATTGACGGTCTTTATGAAGAATACCCACGGTAGGGTCACAGAGCGCTTCTATCACGCTTTGTATCTTGCTCTTCTTTTCTTTTCCTTCGAATAATCCATAAGCGCTGTCACTAAGCGATTGCATAGTAACGGATGAAGACACAGCACGACCATCTGCCTGTACGTCAACCAGTCCTTCGGACAATATCCGATGCCAGCGCTCAACCGACCGGGTGTGGCCAAGCTCCCACTCATCGTCCTGGGCGGAACACCACTCCTCCAGCTGCTCATTGATATATTCCTGCATCTGCTCATCAACCCTGCCAATGCGATCGAGTTGTTTGTCGTTGATCGAAAATCGACGCCCCGATACAGCTGCCTGCTTGGATTGTCTCCATAATCTCAGACAAGCTATCTGCAGCGTAGGCAGTACACCACCAGCAGGAATATGCTTAGGGTTGGTCAGACTCTTCGCCAGGCTCCTGGCGACACCATCCTCGTATTTGAACTTGTATCGATCAAAAGGTGCTTTTTCATTTGAAGCCGTCAATGAACCTTGCAAAGTCTCCCAACTGGTTTTGTCGAGCGTGGGTCTTTCGATTGCCTCTATGAGACCATCTTCGGTTAGTTCCCTCAGATAGTAGCCCGTGATTCGCTCGGTATGCAGCCGTCTCGACGCAAGCACATCATCAAATTGACCTTTGTATTCTGTTCGCAGTGAAATGATCAGTCGCGCTCTCCCCCCTTTTTCTGACATTAACCCCAGAAACTTGAAAAATTCTCGTCGCAGCATTTCGAGCTCGTCGACCCTGGATTCAAGTTCGGCGCAGGCATCCGGATCATCACTTCTCGCACGCATCAGGTCCTTTTCAACTTTTTCGCGCAGGGTGAAAATTTCTTCCGCCTGATCAATAACAAAAATCGGTGATGATTTGAGAAGGCCTGTCAGCGTGTGCAACACAGAAAAGGTTTCATTGGCATTTTTACCGATTTTCGCGAGCTTCGCGGTATACATCTTTTTAAATTCGCTAAGCTCTGCGCGGTCAACTGCAGATTTCCTCTTCCAGTAATCACTCTGTTTGGCTTTTACTACCACTTCACAAACACTCAATAACTTTTTTGCGAATGCACCTAGCGGGTCAGCACCGGAGCGCGTCACATCAAAACCGGACTCGGTTGCACCAAAGCGTGATCCCGGGTCTGCTTTCTCAAGTTTAGGTTTCACTCCGGCTCTTAGAAAGCTTGACTTCCCGCAGCCGGATCGCCCGTGCAGAACAAGTACTCTGGCATCTCCCAATAATCGGGTACAGTCTCTCACTTCGGTGTCCCGGCCGGCAAAAAGCTCACACTGAAAGTCTTCGTAGTAGCGCAGACCGGGGTACGGAGTTTCG
>JBCCGE010000200.1:0-1617 GCA_039029455.1 Pseudomonadota bacterium
CAGGCAGAAGAAATTGCCGCAATCGACGGTATTTCAGGCGTCTTCTTTGGGCCAGCAGATATTGCTGCTGATATCGGGCAGCTGGGGAAGCCCCTGTGCGACGAAGTCTGGAATCTCATATTGCCCGTTGCCAGAAGATTAATCGAGCGCGGCGTACCCGTTGGCAGTCTGGTGATGGATGCAGAATTCGCGCGACGCCTGCTCGACGAGAGCTTCTTGTTCGTGGCCTGTGGTTCGGACACCGGATTGCTGACGAAAAGTGTTGATGATCTGCGGCAAACAGTGCATGCGAAATAGAGTGTTCGCGCGATACATCAGCGATTTAACAGGAGAATAATTATGGGTCGTAAACCGGTTGCGTTGATTGTTGGCGGTGGCAGTGGAATTGGTGCCGATGCAGCAAGAAATCTGTCGAACAAAGGCTACGACGTTGCCGTCATGTCGTCTTCAGGAAAGGGTGAAACGCTTGGTAATGAACTTGGCGGGCTGGGTTTTACAGGTTCCTATCTTGTTCCGGAGGAACTGAAACGGTTCGTTGAGCGAACTCTTGAGCGCTTTGGTCGGATTGACGGTGTGGTGAACTGCGCCGGGCACGGCCCAAAAGGAGACATCATGGAGATTACAGACGAAGACTGGCACCTTGGAATGGATTACTACCTGCTGAACGTGATTCGCACCGCTCGGCTGGTGCTGCCGGTAATGCAGCAGCAGGGCAATGGGTCAATCGTGAACATTTCGACGTTTGCAGTGTTTGAGCCCGATCCGGATTTTCCAACCTCCGCTGTTTTTCGCGCAGGGCTCGCCGCGTATACCAAGCTGTTTAGCACGCAATACGCGGCACAGGGTATCCGTATGAATAACATTTTACCGGGGTTTATTGACAGTCTGCCCGAAAAGGAGGATCGCGTTGCGCGCATACCGGCCGGCCGCTACGCGCGCGTAGACGAGCTATCCGAAACCATTGCGTTCATGATTTCAGACGCTTCCAGCTATGTCACGGGGCAGAACCTGCGGGTCGACGGTGGTTTGACCCACTCAGTCTGAAAACCCGACAGAGCAAGACCTATTTAAAAAATACAGATTACGATGGACTTTCAAAAATCCAGTCGCCTTCAGTCAATCAATGTGTCGGAAATCGTCAAGATTGCAGTTCACGCCCGACAGTTGAAAGCGTCCGGTCGACCGGTTGTGATTTTGGGTGCCGGGGAGCCAGACTTTGATACTCCCGAAAATATAATCGAAGCCGCCGTTAAGGCGATGCATGATGGTGAGACACACTACACCCCGCTCGACGGTACTCCTGAGCTGAAGACTGCAATACAGACCAAGTTTTTGAGGGACAATAATCTGGGGTTTGAGATCAGTGAGATTTCCGCCGGGGCGGGTGCCAAGCAGATAATTTTCAACGCACTGATGGCAACCCTCGAGCCCGGGGACGAGGTGATTACTCCATCGCCGTTCTGGACGTCGTATGAGGACATCGTCAAGATCTGCGGTGGGCGTATGGTGACTGTACCGTGCGGCGCAGATCAGGAGTTCTTGCTGAAGCCGGAGGATCTGGAGTCGGCAATTACTCCCCGCACCAAATGGCTGTTGCTGAATTCGCCGGGGAATCCA
>JBCCGE010000201.1:0-1600 GCA_039029455.1 Pseudomonadota bacterium
ATTACGATCTGGATTTATCCCGGTGAGGCCAATCTTTCCGTGCTGCAGATGAATCCTCTGGAACCGGAACAAACCATCGAGTATCAGGATTGGTTCACCCCGGGAGGGGAAATGACACCGCAGTTGACCGAAGCTGCGGTTTATCAGAAAGATGTTTTGCAACCGGAAGATATTGGTTTATGTGAGAGTGTTCAACAGGGCTTGCACTCTAAAAGTTATAATCAGGGTCGATTCATTGTTGATCGTGGCAAAACAGAACTCAGTGAACATGCGGTCCACCATTTTCAGAAAATGGTTGCCGACTCGCTCGGTGCTTCGCTGGAAGACTAAGTCACAAAAAACGCTGCTGCCAAAAGTCGAATTTACCCGCCATGTTGGGGCGGGGCAGTGGTCCCCCGAATCATCAATCGGGTTTCAATTTCTTCAGGGTAGGCCAGCGGTTGACGTTGCAGTTGGGCCACAAGATAGTCAGCCGCCCGTTCTCCCATTTTTGCTGAAGGCACATTGACTGTCGTTAGAGCCGGATTGATCTGCGAACTGATATCGAGATCGTCGAATCCGGCGATAGATATCTCTTGCGGAATGCGGATTTCATTGTGTTGACACTCAGCCACCGCGCCCAGGGCTAAAATATCGTTACCACACAGCACTGCGGTCGGGGGGTACTGCAGTTTTAGCAATTGTCGCATCGCATCGCGACCCTGCCGGACCGAATAATTACGTTCCAGAATTCTCTCAGCGGGCAGTTCCAGATTGCGTGCTTCGATCGCATCTCTGATTCCCAGCAATCGGTTTTTCGCGCGGTCATTGTTTTCGGTTCGACCTGCGATCACGGCAAGGTGAACATGTCCCAGATCGAGCAGATAGTCGGCGGCCATTTTCGCAGCCTTATGATTGTCAAAGCCAATATAGGGGATATCCGATCGGGTTTCCCAGGCCCAGCAGTTGACGCAGGGAATTTGCTTTTCTGCCAGCAATTGCAGAAGTGATTTGTCGTGCTCAGATCCCACCATCAACAATCCGTCGACACCCTGACGGAGCAGAATTTTGACTTCATTGAATTCTTCCTTTAGGTCATATTCGTGGCTGGCAACGAGCAAAGTGTAACCATGATATTTTAAACGGCGTTGCAGACTCTGGATGCCGTTCGCGAACAGCGCATTGTCCAGGGTAGGCACTACGGCGCCGATAATTCTTGATTGTCGGGATGCGAGTGCTCTGGCTGCGCCATCCGGAATGTAGCCGAGCGACTCGATTGAATTACTGACTGCTGTCTTGCTTTTTTCTGCTACTTTTTCCGGATTATTGAGGACCCGCGAGACAGTTGCCGTCGACACACCGGCATGACGCGCCACATCACTCAAAGATACGTTTCGATTACCGATGGCAACCGATAGATCTGGACCTTCCTTTCCCGTATTTTGCTTTTCAGTCATAGCTTCTGCTGCAGGATATCCTTTGTACTTTGGTGCAATTTTGCGGCGGGCTGTGGTCACCGGAATCTAAAATATCTTTCATTCATACGCTTTTTGCTTGACCTGAAAACACAGCTCCCACTAGAATGTAAGCGCTTACATTTATACACGGGACAATACCAATG
>JBCCGE010000202.1:0-1598 GCA_039029455.1 Pseudomonadota bacterium
TCAATGCCGAGCGTGTCAGCTTCAAATCAGACCTTCCCGCAACTTTTGCATTTGAATTCCGTGACTACATGGAAAACGACACTGGACTTGAATATATCGGCTCCCGCCGACAGCAGATGGGCGACGGTGGCGCGATTGTTCAGGTGAAGAACACGTCAACCGATGCAACAGTTCTCACAAGCAATGCAGCTTGGAAATGTCTGGTGGTGCACAAGGCTCCGATAGACGAAGCCTGTGTGCGTGAGGATAATCCGACGTTGGGCAGTGGATCGTGCGCCGCCACAATAACCAAGGTTCCGACGGGCTGGACGCAGCCGGGGTTTGATGACAGTTCCTGGCCGACGGCAAGCGGTTGGTGTCCGTAGGAAACGATTGGAGGATGCGGGTCTGGGACGTGGAGAGCGGGGAGCTGCAGGAAGCCCGCGGCGGCCACTTCGCTTCGATATGGGCCGTGGATGCCGCGGTTGACGGGAATGAGCCTATGGGCCAACAAGTATGTGGACGATACCTGGACCCCGCCGGACAGCTTCATGCAGCGGCGGGTTGCCTTTGGCAGACAGATTTTCGAAGAGTAGGCAGGCCTCCCTCTAGCAACATCCGGATCGAAAATTGTGGGCCAAACATCAGAGCTGATCTATGGTCGGGCTTTGATTTGCACTTAATCTCCAGGCCCTGATCCATGTCGAAAGTCCTCTACGAAAAAACCGGCCGCATTGGCCGGATCACGCTGAACCGGCCCGATGTTTTGAACGCCATCGATGACGAGGTGCCCGAGCTGCTTTCCGGCTGCGTGGCTGAGGCGAATGCGGATCCTGATGTTCACGCGATCATCCTTTCCGGCAACGGTCCGGCGTTCTGTGCCGGATACGATCTGACGTTCTACGCTGAAGGCAACGGCAGCGGTGATGTTACCCAAGAGATGCCGTGGGATCCCATGAAAGATTATGCGTTCATGTCGCGCAACACGGATCATTTCATGTCGCTGTGGCGGTCTCACAAACCGGTGGTCTGCAAGGTGCATGGGCATGCGGTGGCGGGCGGCTCCGATATAGCCAAAATCATGACCAGCAATTTCAGTGTTCTAAGCTGGAACTGTGTAAGCTGCAGAATTGGTGAAAAAAGACAGCTACTGATCGCTGCTGGATGTGACTCAGATCAGTCGACGGCTCATCTGCAGCAACCATTCGACATGTCGCGTACCAAATTCGCCGACCACGACCATACAACTGTTATTCAAACACAGTGATATCCTGTCGACGTTATTCAATGTTAAAATTAATTTTGAAAAGAAAGAGACTTCATCAAATTTTCATTCCACAATGTGAGAGAAAATACTACAGCAGCGGCAGATTGACGGCAGGAAAGATTGAGCAGTTCTCAGGCAAAACGTCCAGAAATTTGGAAAAGTTAAATCTAGTACAATTCTCCTCAAATGGTACATTGGACTGATAAAACAGCCGTGTTCAGTGAAACAATCTTAACAGACATTGCTCACCATAATGCCCTGACAGAGGCTGATCGCTCGCAGCATTGTGACCCGTTCAGACCATCCGGGCAACAGAACTCCAGCGATCCACAGTCACTATCCTTCAAACACA
>JBCCGE010000203.1:0-1530 GCA_039029455.1 Pseudomonadota bacterium
GGATAAGGTAAGTGGCAGGATGATATGGGTCGGCAGGTGGAGCGCGGAGGCAAGTGCCGGAGACAATAATACGATCGGCAGGCACGACGCGATCCAGTGGGACGCACTTTTAGCCAGAACGGTGACTGTAAGGGGTTTTGGTGCCAGCACCAGTGCATCAAGCGTGCCCTCTGCGTGATCGCCCGCAAATACCTGCTGCAGATTAATCATTACGGATAACAATACTGAAACCCAGATAACACCCCCCGCGATTTGCTGCAAAAACTTCGGCGATGGATCAATGGCAATTGGAAACAGAGCGATACACAACACAAAGAAGAACAGAGGCAACATCCACTGGCTCTTTTCCCGAATCGCCCGTACCAGATCTCGTCGCAAAATAACCGAGAACCAGCTAATCATTGCTTGTTTCCGAAGCGAGGTCGAGTTCAAGCTCCAAATGGCGCCTGCAGTCAACGTCAATCGACTGGTGACTCGCATAGGCAACGATTCCGTCCTCTGTTAAATGATCTTCAATACATTTTAGCAACCAGTTTGTGCCGTCGGCGTCCAGCCCCGTAAACGGCTCGTCTAACAGCCATACGACGGGTTGTCCTATCAATATACGCGAAAGTGAAAGACGTTGGCGCTGTCCTCTCGAAAGCTGTGCGGCAGGCAGATCCTTGCGATGTGACAAACCAATTCGATCAGTCATTTCCTCCAGTTCACAGACTTTTGGTGAAGTCTCCGTCAGCATCTCCCAAAAAAACCGGATATTTTCACCAACACTCAGATGTTCACTCACACCTGGTAAGTGCCCGACATAGCGCAATTCCCGGTTAAAGGTGTTTCGATTAAGACTTATAGGATATCCGCACCACACGATACTAGCTTCGCTGATCGGAGTCAGACCAGCCAGTGTGCGCAGCAGAGAGGTCTTGCCGGATCCGTTTGCACCCACAATATGCAGAAGATCTCCGAAAATCAGTTCAATATCCAACTCGGAGAACAGAACTGTATCGCCCTTGATGCATTCCAGTCTGGATGCACTAAACACCTTTTCTTGCACAGGTAATTGAGATTCCGGGTTATTGGAGGTGAGGATTCGGGGTTTGCTATGATGAAATCGCTGGGTCGTCCAATAGTACCACTGCGGATATCGTATTTTTACGCCATGCTGGTGAACCGTGAGTAAAATCATACATGTGGATATGGATGCGTTTTATGCATCCGTCGAAGAACGGGAAAATCCATCTTTGGTGGGGCAGCCGGTCGTGGTCGGCGGTGATCCAGCCCGAAGAGGGGTGGTGGCGGCAGCAAACTATGTCTCCCGGCAGTATGGCGTAAGAAGCGCAATGCCGATGTCGACGGCCCTACGAAAATGCCCGCATTTGATAATTTGCCCGCCTAATTCGGCTCTTTATGCCCAAATCTCTGAGCAGATACGAGAAATTTTCAGGACCTATACGCCACAAATCGAACCCCTCTCATTGGATGAGGCGTTTCTTGACCCTTCTGGCAGCGAGCGACTGTTTGGAGATGCGGTAGAAA